>JAKMAE010000014.1 GCA_022014875.1 Vulcanisaeta sp.
TTAACCGCCATGGCATCGGAGCCCGTGGTAAACCCAAGGCTTAGGTATGGGTGATGGGCATGGCATTGCTCGAGGTTAGAAATGCGAGGCTTTACTACGCAACAACTAAGGGCGTTGTGAAGGCGCTCGATGGGGTGTCCTTCGAGCTTAATGAGGGTGAGACCCTGGCCGTCGTTGGCGAGACCGGTAGTGGAAAGTCCACGCTGGCTAAGTTGTTGGTTAGGGTTTGGGAGAGAAACGTCGCCCTGGTAGATGGCGAGGTCTACCTAGAGGGTAGGGAGGTACTGCACATGCCTGAGGAGGAGTTTAGGAGGGAGATTAGGTGGAGGAAGATAGCCATGGTCCCGCAGTCGTCAATGAACGCCCTAAACCCGGTCATTAAGATTGGTGACCAAATGATAGAGCCTCTGTTATTGCAGGGGATGAGTAAGGAGGAGGCCCTGAAGATGGCTATGGACGCTCTAGAGGCTGTAGGTCTTCCTAGGGACACCGTGAATAGGTACCCACACCAACTCAGCGGCGGCATGAAGCAGAGGGTTATAATTGCCATGTCGATAATGGCCCACCCAAGGATAATAATACTTGACGAACCAACATCAGCCCTCGACGTAATCACCCAGGCAAACATAATGAACCTATTGAAGAGGCTGAAGAGGGAGTTTGGGCTGTCCTACATATTCATAACTCACGACTTGGCACTGGCCAGCGAGTTGGCCGATGCCGTGGCAATAATGTACGCAGGCAAGATCGTCGAAATAGGCGGCGCCGAGGACATATACCTGGACCCACGTCATCCGTACACACAGGGCTTAATATCTAGCGTACCCACGCTCAGGACCGATAAGGCCCTATCCTTCATACCCGGCGAGGTACCGAGCCTCATAAACCCACCGCCGGGCTGCAGATTCCACCCAAGGTGCGTATTCTATAGGGATAGGGATTACCTAAAGGGACTATGTGACGCGAAGGAGCCCCCAGAAGTAGAGGTTGAGGGTAAGTCCTCAAGGAAACATGTGGTGAGTTGTTGGCTATATAAGTAGGCATTATTTCGTTAGGACAACTTTTTAAATAGGTAATAACTACGTGATTCTATGCCTGATACTTTTGAGGATGCGCCATGGGTTAAGAGGGATAGTTTGGTGGTTGCCCATAGGTTAAGGACATATTACGTGATAAGGCCCGGCCTATTCGCAAAGCCTAGGTTCGTAAAGGCCGTTGATGATATAAGTTTGAGTATTGATAGGGGTGAAACCCTGGCTGTTATTGGTGAATCGGGCTCTGGCAAGACCACCCTGGGCAGGACATTGGTTAGATTGCTCGAGCCCCTATCTGGCGAAATATACTTCGATAAAATCGACATAACCCATATGAAGGAGGAGGAGCTGAAGAAGGTAGGTTTCAGGAGGAGGGTTGGTATGGTGTTTCAAGACCCCTACTCCAGCCTAAACCCATTCCACAGCGTACACTTCATACTTGAGGAGCCATTAATAATTCATGGGGTGCCGAGGGAGGAGAGGGAGGAAAGGATTTACAGGGCGCTTGAGGAGGTTAAGTTGACACCACCTGAGGACTTCATAAACAAGTACCCACACATGCTTAGCGGTGGCCAGAGACAGAGGGTTGCGATCGCGAGGGCGATAATCACGAACCCGGACTTCATAGTTGCTGACGAGCCTGTCTCAATGCTCGATGCCTCGGTTAGGGTGGGGATATTAACAATGCTTAAGGAGATACAGCAGAGGCATAAGATGGCGTTCATGTACATAACGCACGACATATCCACGGCCAAGTACTTCAGCGATTACATACTGATAATGTATGCAGGGCAGTTCGCCGAGTACGGGCCATTTAGGGACGTTGTTAAGAACCCGCTACACCCGTACGCACAATCCCTAATAGAGGCAATACCAGACCCAGACCCAAGTAATAGATTGAGGGAGAGGAAGGTGGCCCCTGGCGAACCACCAAACCTAGCTAACCCACCGCCGGGCTGCAGATTCCACCCAAGGTGCCCGTTCGCCATGGACATATGTAAGAAGCAGGAACCACCCGTTATTGAGGCAAGACCTGGCGTTTACGTCAAGTGCTGGTTATATGCAAAACGATGATTACCTCGGTGAATTGAGTGCTACATAATGGTTTAAGTCTCGCAGTACCGTAGCGCTGAGGATTGTGGAACCGCTTATAAAATAGCGCCTATGGGTTTTCCAGGTGATGATGGGTATCAAAGCGGATCTGTGACGATCTCACGACGAGCTGAGAACCTACCCCTGGAATTCATTGAATAGGTATTGTACTGAGGATGCTATGGCAAGCGCCTTCCTCATAGTCCCGCTAACCTTGACCGTGATGACCGCCGTATCACTCCCCCTACCAGCCAGGGCAATCGCCGACCTTAGGTACTTAGTTAAGTGATTGGGCACGCCTATTACTACCCGGCCCTCGTACTTCTTAACAACCCTTAACTCAACACCTATTGCCTCCTTACCCGCCAATGACTTAAATAAATTATTTAACTGCGTGAGCACATCGTCTACGCGATCCTTCGGGTACACATCAATTATTAAGTATCTCATGTACAGACACCCCTCCTATACACAGCATCGACAATAAGCTCATACGGGTTATCGCTGATTAATGGATCCGCGTTGATACCCGTCAAAACACTAATCAACGCAATGATGTCCCTGGGATTCCTAATGTCGGCCACATTACTTATCCCTTGCGATAAGACCATGGTGAGGCCGTCAACGGTTATGTACTCATTAATTACGTCCCTCAAAAATGCTAGGCCTCGCTCACCATGTTTAAGTATTGGGTTCAGCACTATCTCAAGGGCCTTCCCCTCCTTAGCCATAAAGCGTGCCTGGGGCTTTGACGGTATTACATTGATGTTTACCTCATTGATTGTGATTACGTCAATCCTGTCATCACTTATGAATTTATTGAGGACGAACCTATTCCACGGTATTACCGAGACTATGTCGAAACTCCTATACATCCTCAACTTCCAAGCGCTGTTCTGGGTAATGACCAGCTTCCTAAAAATGGGTATTTCATCGACGTCCTCGCCACCGCCTATCGTTAACGCCGCTAATCCATAACCAAGCCTCCTGAGTAACCTAATCAACGGCTTATCTGCACTACTTAGGTGCAATTCAACAAACATGCCGTGGGGTTTTACCTACAAAACTCATTAATAAACTCCGCGATATCGCCGCTAACCTTAACCCTGACCCTAACCACGTCATCGCCATCATTCAGCACGAAACGACCTCTGACGAACTCTTGCTTATCAAGTCTTATGTATACATTGCCCTTCGAATCAACCCTAATATTTATCGTATTTATTAATCGATCTTTATTGACCAATGATGAGCATATCCTGGTCAAAATTTCCCTCGTTAACCTCTGGTCATCAATTAGGGAGGTGATCCTGTAGATTGGGTTGCCGTAATGCCCATAAAGAACCTCGATTACTATCGGTGCGTTTGTTGTTACGAATTCGAGTATTGAATTCACAACCTTATCTATATTCTCCGTTGCGTGTACGTAGACCTCAACCTCAAGCTGCGTTATGGTTATGCCCATACATTGTATTGGATTTTATGAGGATTGCTGAGGCTGCGATTGCTGAGGTTGGGGTTGCTGGGCCTGCAGGAACCTCTTCCTCAACCTCTCAAGAAGCTTTCTCTGCCTCTCCCTCAACCTCCTTCTCCTACGCCCATGCTTATCCTCCTTACCCACAAGCCACGCGAAGTCGGGGTCCCTCTTTATGGCTGGGTGGTTTGGATCGACTAGTATAACCTCGTACCAAACATACGTACCGTCCTGCCCAACCCAGTACGAGCCTAGGACTTCCATGTTTGGGTACTTCCTCGCAGCCCTCTCCTCAGCTATTAGCTGTAGGCTCTTGTACGTGGTTATTCCATAGACGCCCATTCTCTTTGGCCTCCTTCCGCTCCTTGGCCTCCTCCTGTTGAATGGACCCCTCCTAAGCCTGACCCTTACAACTATTATCCCCTGCTTAGCCTTGTAACCGTACTGCCTAGCCTTGTTTATCCTGGTCGGCTTTTCAATCCTCACGATTGATGGCTCCCTACGCCACTTAATTAACCGCTGCCTCATCACGATATCCCAAATCCAATTATTCATCGCCCCCCTCCATGCCTCGGCTAAATAGTGATAAAGCCCTCTCGCCATCAAGACCCTCGTCACATGGGGGTTTTTAAATAATAACAGACCAATCAGCCCAACGCATTCTCACAGGCGCTCCTTAACTCGAACGCCAAATCCTTAAGTATGGCCCCCGCGAGCCCCCTCTCCCTGAGTGACTCCTCCCTAATGGCTATTGACAATAGGGTCTTAACGTCCATGTCCTGGTATATGCTAACGATCCTCGATAACTCATTAAGTAAATTACCAAGTTTTATAATTAGGAAATCGCCGATTAGGAAATATTCATCTCTACGTTCATGCAACTCCCTAATTACCTGCCTACCCCTATCAGTTACCCTTAGGGCTAACCTACCATTAAGCGTTAACTGTTCGAGAAGCCCGTCATTAATTAATGAACCTAAGTCGTTTATTAGGGCCTTGCTTATTAACGGCGGTAATTCATATGTGTACCTAATCACGTGTGAGGACAAGTACGTAATTATGGCTAGGCGGTACAACTGTAGTGTGGAGTTTCTCGAGTACCAAATCATGTATAGCACCGCGTACTTATTAGGGAGTACGCTGAACCTCCTGTGTTTTATCTCGATCTCGGGTAGCTTCATTACTCATTAATACCCATGTTGTGAGTATTAAACTTAAGGCGTACGTTAACGCGATCGTGGTCCTCATGGGGTGGCCTGTGAGTGGGCCAAGTCTAACCTCATAAAGAGCCTTGTCCCTAAGTGCCATGCTCACATCTTCGTATTCATTACCAAGTATCAAGCCTATCCTCAGGTTCCTCCTGTAAGCGTCGCGGCTTATCTCGATGAGTTTCTTCTCGTTATCCCTCGCGTGCATTGATAATACCACGGGTATGTCCACACCCGCCAGCGCTTCCTCCGGCTTCACAACGGTGACGGTGGGTAGCGCACTTAGTTTAAGCGCCCTGTACGCCCTCTCGATCAGTAATTGGTCGGTGATTAACCTCAGCTCCACACCCAGGGCGTGGCTTAGCTGGAGCAGGTCCATGGCTTCATAAACGGTTCTGGGGCCCTCGATAATACCAATAATGCGCCTAACCCAATCAATGGGTATCGACTCCCTCCTCTTACTAAACAATTCCCTCGTTGAGTGCGCGATTATGAAGGAATCCTCCCTAACCTCGACGTATATGTAGTAATCCGGATCCTCAAGGTTGGCCTCGGCGAATTGCGCAAGGTACTTGCCCAGGGCCTTCGCGAGCTCCACACTCGTCATGGGGTACTTCTTATCCATCCTCCTCACAATTACCTTAAACGTACCCTTCCCACCAACGAGGTTCATGAGTATTTTCTTAGAAGCCTCGAATAACTCGTTCAAGTCCCTCCTAATTACCTGGTCAATGATTGATAAATGGGCTACGTACTCAATGTCCCTAAGTCGGGCTAGGGCATCCTCTGGGCAGTCGGAAATGTCTATAATGGCCTTATTACGGCCCCACTCCATTATCGACCCGCAGTTTATCCTAGACAATACATCGTAGGGATTAATCCCCCTTGCGTACGGTTCAAACGTTACTAGAACCCTCATTTCGTAGGGAATAGATAAGGGTCATAAAAATATGTTTACCCACGGTAGCACCACCACGATTATTAATACGGCACTACCAATGGAATTATCCTTATAAAACACAATTAACATAATCACATGGCCATCCCCGCCCGTGGAGAGCCGGGTCGACCGGCGCGATGAGAGCGGGTCGGGTCTATCAAATAATATATTCACGGTAATTGTTTCATTAGAGGCGCAAGTCATTTCCAGGGAATTGGTTTAGAAGCGGTGATTATTGTTGGCTCGCCGACGGAGCCCAACTTCATAGTGCCGGCTGACGAACCGGCCCTCCACGGGCGGGGCCGGTAAAGTATGGATTGGGTAACCTTATAAAGATTTCATCGAGGTATTAATTGAGCATTTTATGGCAATAGCCTCAGTGACTTATTTTAATCGCTGTTTGAAATAATGTTTATAATACGGTATTTATTAGCCCCTAAAGAAATGGCTAAAATTAAGGCGTTGGTATTGACGTATAAGGACCATGATTTGGACACATTGGCTAAGGCGTATTTAATGGATAATGAATTGAGAGAGTTGTATAAAAATTATGAGGCGTTGATTGCCCTGGAGACGTGTAATCGAGTTGAGTTTTACCTGGACGGTGATGAGGATGAGAGGCCGATACTTAGGATTATTAAGGAAAGGGCTGGTGTTGAGCCCAGGGTACTCCATGACCTGGAGGCAGTAAGGCATCTCCTACTGGTCACGGCAGGTCTCGACTCCATGTTCTTTGGCGAGAGGGAGATATTGTCGCAGGTAAAGAGGGCGTATGCAGCGGGCAAAAGCTCTCGCCGGTTAAGGATACTGTTTGAGTCCGCGATTAGGTTTGGTGAGCAATTTAGGCGTAGGCATGATTTATCCGAGATCTCGTTCGTAAGGTTTCTATCACATTTTATAATGAGTAATGCGGACCCCGGTAGGAAAATCCTAGTCATCGGTGGTGGCGAGGTTGCTAGAGGTGTGGTCAGGGAGTTGCTTAGGAAAGGGTACTCCAACATTACCATGGCAAATAGGTCATTGGATAAGTTAAGGCTTGAGTTTGGTAGCCGTGTTAGGATCATGAACCTTGACTCATTAATGGATGACCTACTCATTAATAGGTACGATGTTTGGGTAGTCGCAATATCGACAAGGCAGCCGATAATAAGGGTGGGCAATAATGTACGTAATATCCCCGACCTGGTAATTGATGTGTCAGTCCCAGCCGCGGTGTACGTCGATGGGGTACCAGTTAAGGTTTTGAGGCTTGGGGACTTGAGGGAGCCCTATCTCAAGTACGTGAATGGTAAGGTAAATACTACGGAGTATCTCAGGGAAGTGGAGGCGGAGGCGGAGAGAATCATGAGACTGATAGCGCGTAGTGACGCTGACGAGGTTGTTAGGGGTATCATGAGGTTCGTCGAGGAAATCCTGAATAATGAAATTAGGGAGGCAATCAACGCGTTGAATAATGGTGCAGACCCTAGGGAGGTTGTGGAGGCCATGGGTAGGTCGTTGGTTAAGAAATTAATGCATAATTACCTGGAGAACGTACGTGCTTTGGCCGAGACCGGAGACATAAGCGGGGCTGAGAGATTAAGGGATCTCTTCACAAGGATCATAAAAAGCCCCGGAACATAGGCCTTAGGGCGGGCCCCGGACAATGGATCTCACGGCATCCTCCACCCGCCTAAGGGTTTCATCTATGATTGAGTCGTCATGGGCCGCGCTTGTGAATATCGCCTCGAATTGGCTTGGCGCTATGAAGACACCGCGTTTGAGCAATTCCTCGTGAAACCTCACGTACATCTTAACATCCGACCTGTTCGCCGTTTCGTGATCAACAACCTCGCCTTTCGTGAAGAATACCTGTAGCATTGTTGGTACCCAATTAACCACGTGATCAATGCCGTACCTGCCCAACACGTCGCTTAGGCCCTCCGCAAGCTTGCGCGATGCTCTCAGGGCTGTTTCGTAAGCATTCGTCGTCTCTAGAACCTCTATGGTTGCTAATCCCGCGGCCATCGATATTGGATGACCATTGAATGTGCCTGCATTAAACACGGGACCCCTCGGTGATAGCTTGCTCATTATATCCTCACGCGCACCAACCGCACCTATCGGGAACCCACCACCGATTATTTTGCCTAGCGTTGTTATGTCAGCCTTAACGCCATAGTACCTCTGCGCACCGCCTATCCCAAGCCTATACCCTGTCACGACCTCGTCAAATATCAGTAATGAACCGTACCTATCAGCGATCTCCCTAAGACCCTTTAGGAAGTCGTTGCGTGGTGGTATCACGCCGTAATTAGCCATTACTGGCTCGACTATTATTGCGGCGACGTCATTGCCCTCCTCCCTCATTATTCGCTCGACACTGTCGAGATCGTTATACCTAGCAACCAGGGTTAGTTTAGCAACCTCCTCGGGAACGCCTGCGGAGGATGGGGAGCCAAAGTGGGTAGCTGCACTGCCCGCCTTCACGAGTACGGAATCAACGGCGCCGTGGTAGCAACCCTCGAACTTAAGTATCTTCTTACGACCCGTATAGCCACGTGCCAGCCTTATTGCCGTGGCCACGGCCTCGCCACCACTGTTTACGAACCTAATCATTTCAATGCTTGGGAAGTGACTGATTATTTTCTTCGCAAGCAGTACCTCGACCTCCGTAGGCGCACCATATAGCCAGCCCCTACCTACGTACTCGATGACCCTCTTAACAACGGCCTCGGGCGCGTGCCCCAGTATTAATGGCCCGTAGCCCAAAACATAGTCTATCAACTTAATATTATCGACGGTTATTATGTATGGGCCCTTACCCTCCCTCACGAAGAATGGGTACGGTTTAATGGCTGCACGGACAGGGCTATTAACACCGCCAACAAGTACCTTCTGAGCCTCCTCGAATAATCTCTTGGATTCGCTCATTATGGAAATGCTTAGTTAATACTCATTAAGCTTTACCCAGTTAATCCATAGCCTTAACCGGGAAGTCATGCATTAAAACCCTAGTGCCGTGTTGCTTATACGATGATTGAGAGGACACTCGTGATAATAAAGCCGGACGCCGTTAAAAGGGGGTTGATTGGAGAGATAATAAGTAGGTTCGAGAGGGCTGGGCTTAGGATAGTGGCTATGAAGATGATTAGGCTAACTAAGGAGGAGGCCGCAAAGTTCTACCCAAGCGATGAGAATTGGTTAAGGGCCGTTGGTAGTAAGTCGTTGAAGGCGTACGCGGAGATCGGAAAGGACCCCAAGGAGGATTTGGGGACTGACGACCCGGTCGAGATAGGGAAAATCATCAGGGACTGGCTCGCGGATTACCTATCAATGGGGCCCATAGTGGTCATGGTGCTCGAGGGGAATAGGGCAGTTGAGGTTGTTAGGAAAATCGTTGGCTCAACAACTCCGTACTCCTCACCACCCGGGACCATTAGGGGTGATTACTCGGTAGATAGCCCAGATTTGGCGAACCTGGAAAAGAGGGCCTTGTTCAACCTAGTGCATGCCAGCGATAGCCCGAGGGAGGCTGAGCGGGAAATCAAGTTCTTCTTCCGTGAAGACGAGTTCGTAAATTACTCCTAACACAGTACGTAATAGAGAGCTTGGGTCTGGACGTTGCACTAAGTAAATATCCACGTAACCTAAAAACCTGGGCTGAGGGTTCTCTGTAAGTTTATTTCCGTAATCCGTGAGCCAAGCTGAATTAATCAACGTCCCTCGGATCCCTAGGTAGAACAATGCCGAATGCCTCCTTTAGTATTTTACGTAATATCCTATACGTCATGCCCCAAATCACGGTATTCTCGATTATTATGGCGGGCCTGTTCAAGCCCTTTATATTGACGCTTGAATTGACGTATTTGGGTATCTCGTCTATCCTAAGCCAGAAGGCCTTCGATAACTCAGCCCTATTTATCGACAATGGCGCATTGCAATTCCTCAATGCAAATAGTACAGGCACGACTTTGATATTCGGCGCATTGCTTGGCGAAAACGGTTCGAGAATACCCAGTAACTCTGCGTCGTTGACCAGGTCCAACCCAACCTCCTCCCTCGCCTCCCTAATCGCAGTTTCGACAAGGTCCTTGTCCCTACCTGGCTTAAACCGACCCCCTGGAAAGGCCGCATCGCCGCTCCATGGATCCTCGGGGTTAATCGTCCTCTTGCCTATGAGTATAGCATTTAGGCATGGGTTTATCACGACCGCAACCGCAGCCCAAAGGTAAGCATTATCGGGCCTCGGCACTTCACTCTTAGCAATACTCCTAAGCCTAGGTACTACGTCATTACTCATCACAACCCTCTATTAGTCAAAAAAGAAACTAATAAATATTGACCGCAACTAGATAATTGGTTGTAACGGTCTAACCGACAACACCTCCGGATTCGCTAGGTACAGGGGTTTCTTACCCATCAATACATTTATTAAGTTCTGCACGGCAACCTCGGCCATCCTCTCCCTAGTTTCGTAAGTGGCCGAGCCTATGTGCGGCGTCAACACGACATTATCCAACTTCGTTAGCTCATGAGTGCTGGGTAAGGGCTCCTCCTCAAAAACGTCCAGGGCCGCGCCTGCGATCCAGCCCTCCTTCAGCGCCTTAACTAATGCGTTTGTGTCCACAATATCGCCCCTAGCCACATTTATTAAGTACGCACTTCTCTTCATCAGCCTGAGCCTTTCCTCATTAATCAAGTGCCGCGTCTCTGGTGTGGATGCTATCGTTATTACCACGAAGTCGGACTCGCTCAGTAGGGCTTCCAGAGGCCTATACTCAATACCAAGTGCAAACTCTATCTGTGGCTTCCTAGTCCTTGACCAGTAAATAACCCTCATATTGAATGCCTTAGCCCTCCTGGCCACTGCCGTACCGATATTGCCAAGGCCTATTATCCCAAGTGTTGCGCCGTGAACGTCCGTGCCCAGGAGCCAACCCCACTTATCAATTATTGCCCCGGCTCTGACGAGTTTATCCCCCTGCACTATCCTCCTGGCGAGGGCTATTATGAGGCCCATTGCGAGATCAGCCACGGTCTCCACAAGGACCTCGGGTGTATGGGTAACATAGATCCCCTTCTCCGTAGCTGCCCTAACGTCTATGTGGTCAACACCGACACTGTAGGTGCTGATCACGATGAGCTTCTCGGCCTCGTTTATTAACGACCTATCAATGACGTCCCCAAGAGTTACTATGGCGCCAACGCATTCCCTAAACATCTCAACCCAAACCTCCCTAGGCGGCGACGCCTGCCTGCTCCATATCGGCCCGGTCTCCTTCCACATCCTGATCTCTACAGGTAACTTATTCAATTGAGTGTATATAATAGAGGGCAAGCCACTCCTACTTATGAAGACGCATGGACCGGCCATACGCAATCAAGTTATGGAACGCTTAATTAATGTTTTGTAGCTACAGCGCTGTTTTCATGCCCATACGAAGATTTATAAAGCCGAATAACGCAAGGTAAATTAGATGGTAACGATTAGGGAAATATTGAATAGGTTGAAATGGACAAACCAGTTGGATAACTACGTGTTGGTTTATGTATCGAGGGGGTCGTTGAATAATGAGGAATTAATAGAGTTGTCAAGGATCGTGACCATAGGTAGGGATGGCTTTACATTCATGAGTAGTAGTGGTAGGGAGACATACATACCCTATCACAGGGTTGTGGAGATAAGGGGGAAGGATGGTACGGTGATTTTCCGCAGAAGCATACCACACTAGGCCCTTACTGAGGACCTATCGATTACGAAATATGATTACCCACTCGTATTGTTATACTTTTTAATTAGTTCACTAACCCATTTCTGGTGCCTCATTACTAGGTCTCTGTCGGCATTTAAGACGTAGACCAGGTAATCCATCTCGACGGGGTTTAGTAGACCTGGTATAACCAATGTGTGCGGCGTCTCGCCTAGTCTTGGCACGTCATTTATCGTCGACACGGCTATTTCTTGGTCGTCCCAACCGGCCCTGGCTACATATATTACCAATAAGTTATTATTAATTATGCCTAACCCTCCATTATCCTCCATCCTCTTTAGCAGCTCAACGGCCTCGCCAGCGCTCATGAAACCGCCGTCATCCCTAATATCGAGCAGGAATATCGTGTGCAACCCACGCCTTAAGTTCTCGCTCAGTACTTCATAGGCCCGCATACTGAGTACGCCCATCCTTGGGTACGTTATTGTGGCTATTGGACCGACCTTATACGGTGAAAGACCAAGTTGGCTAAGTACTGCGCACATGATGCTAACAGAGTTTATCACCTTCACATTAAAGCCCCGCCTCCTCGCTATTACCGCGAGGGCTGCGTGCGTCGTGGCAATCATGGGGTCGCCAATTACTAATAGGGCTACGTCTATGCCCTTACCCAGCTCATTCATTAATATCTCACCGCTCCTATCCTCGAGATCACTCCTGGAGAGGAACACGATATCAGGCCTAATGCTCACCACGTACTTGATTAAGTCCATGGGGGCCTTCGACGTGTATGCTTCCATAAATACCCTGCCGACGCTTTTAATTACGTTGATAGCCCTTATCGTTACATCGCCAGGGCCTAGGCCAAGACCCACCAGGTATAGCGTTGGCTTCGACGCATCCACGCTCTCTTTAAATATGAAAGACTTAAAAACGTAGTATGTACGTAAATACCTGTGTCCTCTAGGGTAAAAATTCCGGAGGATGGCGAACCAATCGTGATACAGGGCGGCGTATGGAGGGTGCCGAATAAGCCAATAATACTCTACATAGAGGGCGACGGTATAGGGCCTGAGATTACGAACGTGGCCATTAAGGTCATAAATAAGGCCGTGGAGAAGGCCTACGGCAGTTCGAGGGAGATCAAGTGGGTGAAGGTCTATGCCGGTGCGGAGGCGGAGAAGGTCTATGGCAATAGGTTCCCAGAGGAAACAATAAACCTCATTACCAAGTACAGGGTCGTCCTGAAGGGCCCACTGGAGACGCCTATTGGCGGTGGCTGGAGGTCGATAAATGTGGCCATCAGAATGCTCCTGGATGCATACGCAAATGTCAGGCCCGTTAAGTACATGCCAGGTCTCGAGTCGCCCCTCAAGCACCCCGAGAGGGTTGACTTAGTAATAATTAGGGAGAACACCGATGACTTATACAGGGGTATTGAGTGGAGTTGGGATAGTCCAGAGGCCGCGAAGCTTAGGAAGTTCCTGAGGGAGGAGTTGAAGGTGGATATAGAGGACGATACTGGAATAGGCATAAAACCGATAAGTAAGTACAAGACCCAGAGGGTGGCAAGGTTCGCCTTTAAATTCGCAATAGAGAACAAGAGGAGGTCCGTCACTATAATGCATAAGGGCAATATAATGAAGTACACAGAGGGCGCATTTAGGGAGTGGGCCTACGAGGTCGCGCTTAAGGAGTTCAGGGAGTACGTAGTGACTGAGGAGGAGGTAAACACCATCTATGGGGGTAAAGTGCCTCCGGGCAAGATCCTGGTTAATGATAGGATAGCGGATAACATGTTCCAGCAAATAATAACGAGGCCGGAGAATTACGACGTAATACTCGCACCGAACCTAAACGGTGACTACATAAGTGACGCCGCAGGCGCACTCATAGGCGATATTGGCGTACTAGGCGGCGCCAATGTTGGCGATACGGGCGCCATGTTCGAGCCAGTACACGGCACAGCACCGAAGTATGCCGGTAAGAACGTGGCTAACCCAACGGGCATGATAAGGGCAGGCGAGTTAATGCTCAGGTTCATGGGTTGGAGGGAGGCCGCAGACCTAATCGATAAGGCAATTATAGAGGCGATAAAGCAGAAGAAGGTTACGCAGGACCTGGCCAGGTACATGGGCGTACAGCCACTAGGCACTAAGGAGTTTGGTGACGCCCTGATCGAAATAATCGACCAACTCAAGTAAAGGCGCATTTTATAACGCCGAGTTAAAACGATCAAACCTTAAAATCACTTGTTCACTACCTCCTCAGTAACAACCTGCCCACTACCTACCCTAATTGAGGGAGGCCTTGGGTTTATGTAATCATTTAGGGCCTTAACCACGAGTTCCACGTCTGAGGGATCCAGGTCCTTAAGTATTGGCCTATGGCTCCTGTAGTTAACCACGTCGCTCGGGTCTATCTCTACGGTCTTCACATCCTCCTCGTAATACTTAGCCCTAACCAACACATTACCTAGCGGGTTAACCACGTGGCTACCGCCGAAGAACCCCAGGCCATCGTATTGACCAACCGTGTTTACGTAAACCGTGTACGCCACATTCTCCAGCGCCCTCGCCACCATGAACGTCTCGAAGTGTATCCTCGACATGTCAGGCGCGGCACTTATGTATACGTGAACCTCGGCCCCCTTAAGCATCATCACCCTGGAAACCTCCGGGTAGAACGCGTCATAGCATATCGCAATACCTACCCTATGCCCATTAATGTTTATGACTGGTATATCGCCCTTACCAATACCGAAATACCTATATTCGTCGAAGACCCCGTAGGATGGTAAATGCCTCTTCCTATAAACCGCCAATACGCCGTCAGGCCCCACAGCAACCGCCGTGTTATAGAGCACGTGAGTCTCCTTACTCCTCTCCGCGAAACCAACAATTACGTAGCAATTCCTCCTCCGGGACTCGAGGACTAACCTAGGTATTGTCTTGCCATCTATTGGCTCTGCTACCTGGAAGAACATGTCCCTAGCCATGTAGCCGGGTAGGTAAAGCTCGGGCGTTACCACGAGATCCGCACCATCACCGACACAGAGCTTGTCCATTGCCTTAATCAACCTATTTAGGTTGAACTCCACATCACCCAACTTACTACTGTACTGCAACAGGTGGATCCTAAGCATTAATAATTAGGTACTTAGGGGTAATAAATACAAAACGCCGTTAGTGATTTAAACAAGCACGCGCAGAACCGCTATGCCCAGAATAACCCTTGAGGATTTAATACGCATTGATTATGAATACGTAACACGCAGAATAATCGATTTCGTGAGGTCATACATCAGGGATTCGGGCGCTAGGGGTGCCGTCATAGGCCTCAGTGGTGGTGTTGACTCAAGCGTGACGGCGCACATACTCGTTAGAGCCCTGGGTAAGGACAACGTGATTGGGTTAATACTGCCATACAGGACAACACCGCCTGAGGATATCGAGGACGCGAAGTTCGTAGCGGAGAGCCTCGGCATTAAGTACTACTACATCGACATTGGCGATATTAGGAACGCGTTTGCCAGGTCAATACCCGTATTTGATGAGGGCGATAGGGTGGCAGCGGGTAATCTGCTGCCTAGGATTAGGATGACCATACTGTACTACTTCGCCAATAGGTTCAACATGATTGTTGCTGGGACTGGCGATAAGAGCGAATTATTGATAGGCTACTACACGAAGTATGGTGATGGCGGCGTAGATATATTACCAATAGGCGACCTATACAAGACCCAGGTTAGGTACTTGGGTAAGTACCTTGGTTTACCCGATAGGATAGCGTTTAAGCCATCAAGCCCAAGGCTTTGGGAGGGGCAAACCGCCGAGGGAGAGCTCGGCATTAAGTACGAGGACATCGACGTAATACTACACGCATTGGTTGATTATAGGATGACCCCTGAGCAAGCCGCAGAGGCTACCGGTAAACCAATCGAGTTGGTGCAGGCCGTTTGGCGTAGGGTGTTGAGTACTGAGCATAAGAGGAAACCGCCCATTGTGCCTAGGCTCTCAATGAGGACCCTAGGTATAGATTGGAGAATGCCCGTGAATAAAACCGGGGTTAGCGAGTTCGTGGAGTAAGCCTTAATTATTTCCAAACCATGACTACGGGGTATTAAATGAGTAGGCCTTTATGGCATGTTATTGAGGACCCAGCCTTCGTAATAACCGTGTACGCAGGCCTCGTAATTTTACTAATGCTCATTGGCGCGGTGATTATATACCTACTGACGCAGTCAATATACGACGCGGCATTGGCATCAATACCACCAATACTCATTGCATTAATTATGATCGCGGCTAGGAGGGCGATAAAGGGGTATGAGGTTGCGATATACCCCGATAAATTAGTGGTAATTAGGGGCCATGAGAGGAGGGAGGTGCCCATACACGCATTGACTAAGATTAGGGTGAGGCCTGTCATAATCACCGTAAGGCTCAGGGGCGTTAGGTTCATACCCATACATAACGTGCCCAGGCTTAATACGTGGTCTATAACGTTCATGTCAGGTAATGAGGAGCTGGCCAAGGTTTGGGTTAACGAGAGTGAATTAAACATGTTGAGGGCAATTATTAGGAGGATGTGTATGGAGAGATCGCTATGCATAAATATTGAGGGTGTATTTCCTGGTTAATGATTAGGGCCGTGATTGCAAGGCCTGTGGATAGGGTCGAATTAGAGGCTGAATTTACGGCAATATGCCCCGTTGATAACACCGTAGACAATTACCTAATAAGGATTATGTACAAACCAAGGTGCGATAATGATAGGTGTATGTACCTGGAACTGGGTAGTTTCAGGGAGTTCCTTGACAGCTTTAAAAACAGGGCTGTTTACCACGAGGATTTGATCAATGAGGTCATGGACGAGATAGTTAGGTCGATAAACCCAGCGGAGCTCTCAATAACCCTAGTAAGTAATTATAGGGGTATTAGATACGTAATTGAACGCAACCTAAACAACAAGGCTTCCAACGCGGATCCTAACCCTAACCCTCTCTAGATCACCGAGACCTCCACTGACGAAGTTAGGCCTCCTTAACGAATTGGCGTAAATAAAGGCCCTCCTTAGGCCTTCCCTGTCCCTATTCTTTATGTACGGCCATAGATCAACCACGGGCTCCTTGTATAGGCAGGTCTTTAACCTACCGTCGCTGGTCAACCTCATCGTCGTGCACCCAGCGCAGAACGTTGGGTTGTTGTAATTCTTCACTATCTCTACCTTAACCCCATCAACCTCATATAACGGCCTGTTGTGCAGGTCCTTCCTAGTACCTATCAACTTACCATGCCTATTCAGCCAATTAATGATATCGCTTAGGTCGTCGTAATACCTCGCAAAGATTGGGAAACCATCGCCCATAGGCATCAACTCTATTAGTTGTAGCACGAAACCATACTTAGCGGCGAACCTAATCATCATCGGTATCTCGTCCGTATTCAAGCCCCTTAGAACAACCATGTTTATTTTTATCTGCTTGAAACCTAGGTTACTTACGTAATCGATGTTCTCCAGGACCTTATCTAACGCATCAACACCCGTTATGAACCTGTACTTCTCCCTGTTGAGCGAGTGTAGGGATATGTTCAACCTCATGAGCCCGTGCCTGAGTAGGTCTTTGGCATATATGTCAAGGAAGTAACCATTCGTAGTCATGGACAAGTCCTTCGGACCAACCCTACTTAACTCATCAACTACCTTAACTATGTCCTTACGTAGAAGCGGTTCGCCGCCCGTTATTTTGAAGTCCTCCACGCCGAGTTCCTTCGCCACCGACGCCACAAAACCTATATCCTCAGGGCTTAACTCCCTATTCAGGAACCTACCCTGCCCCTCGAAATGGCAGAAAAAGCACCTGTAATTGCACACGCTATTCACTGCAATTCTAAGCTTGAGCCAGGGCCGACCGTAATTATCGATAAGCATCAGTCTCGATTTGAAGCAACTCTATGCGCCTTTTTAAAATGATACCGCATGGTAGTTTAAATGAACCTAATAGATAGGCATAGAGATAGGGTATGACTTGTACGAGCCCCTTCTGGACTTAATCAATAAACTTCTTGCTGTGGATCTTATCGATTAAGTAATCATGCAGGAACTTTAATCCGTGTGTCGAGAGGGCCTCTATCTCGACCTTCTTCTTAGTCTTCAGGAACAGCTCTATCTCCCTCTTCCAATGATCGCTTTGGAACCACGGGTACCTGAGCAGTTCCTGGGCCCTCTTTAGGTCCCTGTCGGTGGCCTTTATTACGTACTCATCACTTATCCTGTAATTCTGTATATCGGTTGCGGTAACACCTACGAACTTCGCCTCCGGAGTTGCCAACCTATCACTCTCGTAACTCAACTTTATCGAACCACTCTTATACACGCTGTATATGTACCAACCGTATGGGTCGCCGTCGGTTAGTACGTAGACGGGCAGGCCGTATTCCTCATTCAGTCTCCTAACAAACCTCCTCGTAGCCCTGTCGGGCATGCCTTTAGCCGTTATTAATAGGCAATTCTCCCTCTTCCAAAAACCCTCCCTATTGAGTCTCTGGAATATCGCGTCCTTCTCTATGACCAGTACGTAATCAGCCTCGACCTTGACAATTTCCAGATCGTCCGGGTTCGGCGGAAGGCTTAGGGCTGTATCGCCAAGCTTCGTGGCATCTATCTCGAAGCCCTTAGACCTAACTATTATGGGTCCAACGACCTTACCCTTAACATCCGCCGAGAGACCCATCTCCTCCCTAAGTATTCCCGTGGCGACCTCTATGTCCTCAATGACGGAGTTGGACTCGGACTGCTCATCCCAGGTATTCTCCCTGATCACCTTATTGAGCACGTCGACTTTAAACTCCATTGTGTGCTTACCATTGTAGTACAGATCCCTTATCGTTGGGTAAACCCCCTCCCTAATGGACTGAACTATCAATTTAAGCATCAACATTGTCTGCATGAACTTCTTAGCCTCCTTCAGGTCGAGGAACCTCCTCCTAATCTTCTCAGGGCCTAGAACGAGCATTTTCCTCTTCGGATCCCAAATGGTGTTACTCAACGTCCTGGCCGGTATCTCGAGTACCGGCTCCTCGTTATTGAGGATCATGTTTGCAACGGCATTGCCCCACTCCTCAAGTATCCTCAAAACCTCAGCCCTGCTCTTAGCCACGGTGATGCTGGTTCGTTAATTTATAAAAACCTTAAGTCATGCCTTTCCCGAAACCCCACCCACCACTCATTACCTGGGTATGGAGTTCTACCCCTGGGCTTAAGGGTCATGCTTTTATAGTGCGCACTGTGTTCATGCTGTATGACGAATGTCAAGGCACTTAGGGGTAGGGATTTCATAACGCTCATGGACTACACGACGGATGAGATTAAATACTTGCTCGAGCTGTCCAGGGACTTAAAATCGCGGTATTACCAGGGAGAGAGGTATAGCGATGCCCTGAGAGGCAGGACTTTACTTATGATTTTTGAGAAGCCGAGCACCAGGACTAGGATAAGCCTTGATGTCGCGGCGACGCAGTTGGGCATGCATGTGATATACGCAAACCCACAGGAGCTACAGCTTGGTCGTGGGGAGACCATAGCCGATACGGCTAGGGTTGTGGATAGGTTTGTCGACGCCATAGCCGCCAGGGTATATAGGCATGAGTCTCTGATCGAGATGGCTAGGTATGCGGTCGCGCCCGTAATAAACGCATTGAGCGATAAGGAGCACCCGCTCCAGGCGCTTGCTGACGCATTAACCCTGTGGGAGGTTAAGGGAAGATTGAACGGGTTAAAGGTGGCGTTTGTCGGCGATGGCGATAACAACGTCGCCCACTCACTCATGATAATAGGCGCCAAGCTTGGTTGGGAAGTCAGGATAATAGCGCCTAGGAAGTACTGGCCAACAAAGTTCGCGGAATCCCTAACCGAGGATGTTAGGAGGACCGGCGCCAATATCATAATCAGCGAAAACCTGGAGGACGTAAGAGGGGTCGACGCCGTGTATACCGACGTCTGGGTCAGCATGGGTATGGAGGCCGAGGCCGAGGAGAGGAGGAAAATATTCAGGCCCTACCAGGTCAATGAGGAAGTCATGAGGATGGCTGGTCCACAGGCAGTGTTCATGCACTGCCTACCTGCCCATAGGGGTGAGGAGGTAACGGATGGCGTAATTGATGGCCCACAGAGCGTTGTGTGGGATCAGGCCGAGAATAGGCTCCATACATCGAAGGCAGTGTTGCTGGCACTACTTGCCTAGGTCAATTCCGCGATAGACACACCTTCATCAAAAATGATCATGTCAATACATTATTAGTGTGTAAGGTTTATTAAAATAAGTGGCTTGGTCATGGTGTATGAGGAGGAGCATCGCCATAGGGGTATTGCTGGTCACACTATTGGTGGCGGCGTCATTAATCACGGCATTGGCCAATGAGTGGCGGCAAGTAACTATCTACACAAAAACAGTAACAATACACGCACTCGCCGTGTCCTCAAACAACACAGGAGCCGTCATAAACATAACAATAACGGCCATAACCCCCGGCTCAGGCTATGTCTACGTCGCATCAAGCCCATTACCAACCGCCGAGAGCGGCACATTCATGTCATCCTCACAAATAGCCGCGCTGGTGGCTACGTACCTGGCTGGCCAACCATTCAATAAGTATGATTTCCTAATAAACATTGAACCAACTACCCTGGAGATTGGGGGTCCATCCGCGAGTGGCTACATGACCGTGGCCATGTGGGCATTAATAACGAACCACACATTAAACCCCGATGTGGTGATGACGGGCATGATAATGCCCGATGGGTCCATAGGGCCCGTTGGCGGGTTACCCGCAAAAATACAGGCCGCGGCGCAGGAGGGCTATAAAGTAGTATTAATACCGTATGGACAGCAGGAATACCAAACAAGCTCTGGCCAGGTAATTGACCTTATAAGTTACGGTAAGAACCTGGGGATTGAGGTCATACCCGTAATGAACATTAGACAGGCCATTTACTACTTCACCGGCGTCAACCTCACAGTACCGTTAATACCAAGCCAGGAATTAAAGAGCGCGGCCTACATCAATGTAACGAAATTCCTCTGGATGAGGATATACGACAGGTTAGTGAGCAGCGGCGCCATTAACTCCACCGACCCAGGGGTCTTGAAGAACGTGAAGCAGGCAATATACTACGCCAACCAGGGTATGTATTACACAGCCGCCAGTCTCGGGTTCCAGGCATTAATTAATTATTACCAGGACGAGCTTGAGAACTACACCGTAAATCAACTCTACAGCCTACTTAATCAATTGAGTACGGAGCTTAACTACTACAGGAACGCAGTCTCCCACTATAATGTAACCACGGCAAACATAGACCTGATAATCGGCATCTACGATAGAATAGATGATGCGCAGCAGGCATTAACGGCTGCAAGCCAGGACTTGGCAACGAACGATATTACCGACGCAATAAACAACCTGGCTTATGCCAAGGCTAGGATTGAAACCCTAGGCGATTGGTTAGCAGTGCTAAATTCCGTAGAGGGTGGTAAGCAAATACCAACGGGCTACCTGGAGAATATAACGAGCATGTACCTAGTATATGCAGAGTCAATAACTGAGTACACGCTCTCGCTATCCAACGCCATAGGGGTTCCCGGCGCAATGCAGGAATTAAACTCAATAACGCAGGAGGTCCAGGAGGCGCAGAACAACTTCCAAAACGGTCTTTACCCACTAGCCCTGGCGCAAAGCCTCGATGTAATATCCAGTGATGATGCGGTGCTGCACCTATTATTCACACCGTCCATCAACAACCAGGTGGGGGCTGATTATCTAGTGAACATTACGGAATACGTAAGGAAACTGGCGATATATAATACGTACGAGGCCGAGAATGGGTGCGGTTTATTCCCAATGCTAGCGATTTCCTACATAGACTTCGGCGACTACTACCTAAGCAACTACAACTCAACGGGTAACATCGATGACCTAAACATCGCACTTCAATTGTACGAACTAGCCGCATCCTACTCGCAGGTACTTTACGAACTAGTCTCATCCACAAACTCGTGCGGGGCCCCATTCACAATAATAAGTATCCAACCAATAAGCATTGGCAATGCCTCGCTCAATGTTCAGACCAACCCATCTACAGGCTATAACACGGCGTTCCTAGCAACGGGCATAGCGTTGGTGGTGCTAGCAATAGGCATCGCCGTTTATTCACTAAAAAGCCTAAAAACAACCGAGCAGTGAGTTAATACGGAAACGCGCAAGTATGGACCTCACAACCGCATTAATTACGGCATTCATAATAAGTTTCGTAGGGAATGCACTGCCATTCTTTGGTGAAGCATATACGATATACGCCTCACTAATACTCCTAGGGCTCGGCGCCTCACCATGCAATACCCTAGCCATGGTGATGGTGACTGCCGTTGGCGCTGCAGTATCAAAGAACGTATCCTACGCGTTAGGTTATGCGTTAAAGAGACCGTTGAGGAAGACGAGCGCCGTCAGATTGATAGGGGCCTTATCGAACAAGGCACCACTATGGATCTTGGTAATCG
>JAKMAE010000088.1 GCA_022014875.1 Vulcanisaeta sp.
AATCGGTGGTCCCAAAATTAGCCTTAAGAACTTCCGATGCAATTTCATCAATTACCTGCTTAGGTATGTTTAGGCCTGGTATGTTTAGTCCACTTGTGAACATGGATGCCAAGTTCATTGACTTTCCGAAGAATGCTAACCAAACGATAGGTTGTATAAGTGAGATTATTAAAACGACCGGCGTCTTGTACCACTTGACTAACTCCCTATGTGTTAATGCCCATAAGCCATGAAGTGGATGTAGTCTGGACCCCACGTGCATCACCTCCTGGCCCTTGATATTGTTCTTCTAAATCTCATGAACTCCTCACTATTACTCTCCTCATCCCTTAACCTCCTGCCTGTATACTCAAGGAATACCTCATCCATTGTTGGTTCCTTTATCGTTATACTGGTGGCTCTTATGCTCAATTTATTAAGTAACTCGAGTATTACTGGCGCCGCGGTGTTTCCATTCCTAACCTTAAACCTTATTGTATTGCCAACAACCGTAACCCCGGAAACACCGTCAATACCCTCAATAACCTTCCTAGCCACATTAACATCACCATTCACCTCTATCGTTATTACATCACCACCGACCTTCTCCTTAAGCTCCTTGGGCGTGCCTATGGCTAGTATTTTCCCGTGATCAATTATTGCTATACGCTCGGCATATCTATCGGCCTCCTCCAGGTAGTGCGTAGTCATGAATATGGTTATGCCGTACTGATTCCTCAACTTGTATATGTACTCCCAAATAGCCGCCCTAGTCTGGGCATCAAGGCCCAGGGTTGGCTCATCGAGGAAGAGTATAGCCGGTCTATTTATCAGGCCCATCGCTATCTCCAACCTCCTCCTCATACCGCCGGAGTATGTCTCGACCTTCCTATCCGCCGCGTGGGATAACTCGACTAGGTCGAGTAGTTCTGCAGCCCTCTCCTTAGCCTCCCTCTTTGGTATGCCGTAGAGCGCCGCTATTAGCATTAGGTTTTCCCAACCGGTCAGGTCCTCATCAGCCGTGTATTCCTGAGGGACCACACCTATGCTCTCCCTAACCTTGGCGGGTTGTTTTACTATGTCGTAACCATTCACTATGGCTGTCCCCTCGGTGGGCCTAGTTATCGTGGTTAGCATCTTTATGGTTGTCGTCTTCCCAGCGCCGTTTGGGCCGAGGAAGCCGAAAACCTCGCCGTAGTATACCTCGAAGTTTACGTGATCCACGGCAATCAAGCTTCCATACCGCTTCGTCAAATTTATCGCCTTAATCGCAGGTTTCATGGTCGCCTTAAGCCCGACACGCATAATTTAACTCTTTCTCTAAATAGATATCGGGTAACGACTTACTTCAAAATATGCCTAACATTTGGGATGAATTGGTCAAGCGTTAGTTGGGGAATGAATTGCCTGATGTACTCGAAGGCATTTACTATGGGCCAGTTGGTGCTATTACCACCATCGCCCCTCAACTCGACATAACCAGCCCTCCACAATGCCGTCAACGCATTCGCATATATCCTCCTGACCCTTATCGCCTCCTGGGCCGCTTCGACCTCCCTCGGCATGGCTTTAATAGCTATCTTAATGTTGCGTGACATTAACTCGAGATCCTCAGGCGTGTAGTTATTCCGTACTACTGGGCATAGACTTGACACTACGAACTCCACGGTGAAATCCACCAGCTTGAGTTCTGGATCGATTATGTACCTAATCACCCTGGGTAGGTAGGGGAATGACCTACAGGTAAGTGGTTTGTAAAGCGAGTGAATGAGACATTTCTTATCGTTTGGGTCTAGGAATGGGCACATCCCCTTATCATTCAACTGCATAAGGTACGACAAAGCAATCCTAACACCACCCTTCACATCGGTTATTACATAACCCGGCTTGAATGATAAATCCCTGATGCCTAATTCCTCCGCTAATCTACTGAGTATTAAAGCCTCGTGTGGGAATACTGTCACAGGCGATATCGTACAGCAGTAGCCGCAATTCGGCAGGCACTTAAACGTTGCCACCACGTCTCTTACCTTGGGGTTTGGATAAATAAATTATTTTCTTCGATTAAGATGGGCAGGATGAAATTATGTGCGGTATTAATAGGACCTCCTTCAACCTCCTAACTCCATAAGCCCTACACCTAATGAACTCTGCGGGGCTACCGCCACTCACGAACCTGCCCTCTCTATCGATGAATACGCCAATTATGTCGTCAAGAACCGACCCAAGTAGGTCCTCCTTAAATCCATCACCGACATGAATTGCCACGTCGGGCTCAACACCGTGCGTGAGCAACGAATACGCGCGCTCAAAGATCGCTGGGTGGGGCTTGGCCTTGCCAACCTCATCTGCGTAGACCTGGACATCGATGTACCTACTGAGGCCGTACTTATCGAGCAACTTCCTAGTAACCGAACTGCTCCAGAATATTACGTTAGAGATTACGCCGACCCTGAATTCCTCATCCTTCAACTCCTTAAGCACATACTGCGCATCCTCGCTTGGCTTAACATTTTTCGATTCAAGTAGCGTATTTGATATTATGTTGGCAACGTCCATCACCATCCTCTCGCTCAGTTCAACGCCGTACTTACGCATTAACCTCTCAAGGAACGTCCTCACGTTGTCCATGGGCGGTACGTAGGCCATCTCAGTAACCCTCCTAAGCCTAATCTCCCTGTCCAAACTAATGTACGTCTCGTGAACATGCTCGAAACTCGCTTCTATACCCATTGACTTTAGGTACTTAGTCACATTGCTCGATATCTCCTCAATCAATTCCCTACCGTAATTAATTAACGTATTGTACACATCAAACGTTATAACCTTAAGACCCATTACCTATCAATTAATGCATACACCCCATTGATTTTAAGCATTGCCGCCCTAGCCCAACAGAACTACTGCTGGTAGTTGCAGAGATTTTGGCGCTGTGGTTATGTTTTTAAACCATTGGTTTAATTACGTCGACGGTGTAGAACTTTTGGTTCAAATAACGATAATAAGGCTGGTGGGGTATAGGGAGTGGACGGAGAGCCTAGGCCCGGATAGGGAGCACGTTATACAGAGCGTTCAAGCCAGGATGCACAGTAGGCTTGTGGAGTTATTCTCCAGGGTCGATGCATGGGCCCACCCATTTAGGTACGACTACCTACTCGCAATAACAAACGGCATTGGTGCAAATGAGCTGGTGGGCATCGTTAGGGAGCTCGGCAGGGACTTACCCGTGCCATTATCAAGCGGTACCTATGCACATGAGAAGCCAAGCATTGCTGAGAGGGAGGCCTTCAAACTCGCGCTTAGGGCCAGGCCCTGGGAGAACCTTGTAGGTAATACCGGCGATGACTTGGTCGGCATAGCCCACATAGACCTCGTAAACTCCACGGCAAATACTGAGGAGACCTCCAGCTACCTCCTTTACGAACACGTGTGGAGCGTGGTTAACCAGGTAAGGCTTTACCTAGCACCTTACGGCGCGGTGACGCTTTACCTGGGCGGTGATAACATAGTATCAATAATACAGCCAGTAATCGATGAGGAAGAACTGAGGCCGATAGCTAGATTACTTAATGCCAGGATTGGCGTAGGTATTGCAAAGAGGGGTAGGACAGCCATGAAATTGGCGACGGAGGCTCTCGACGAACTTAGGATACGAAATAAACAACATGGAGCGCTAATAATCAGTGAGGATGGCCTATAACGAGACAAAATAATATATAAACCAGCAAATACGTTGAACAATTGATGAAGACCCCACGAGTTAGGACGTACATACCCGGACTCGACGAGATACTATACGGTGGAATACCCGAAAGAAGCATTGTACTAGTGTCGGGAGGCCCAGGCACTGGGAAGTCCATAATGGGTAAGCAATTCCTCTACAATGGGTTGGTCAGGGGCGAGGCCGGCGTTTTCGTGGCCCTCGAGGAGCACCCGGTCGCGGTTAGGAGGAGCTTTAAGCACTTTGGTTGGGATATTGACAAGTACGAGAAGGAGGGCAAGTTTGCAATCGTTGACGCATTCACTGCGGGCATAGGCTCCGCAGCCCAGAGGGAGAAGTATGTGGTTAAGGATGTTGATAATGTTCACGAGCTCATCGACGTACTTAGGCAAGCAATTAAGGATACGGGGGCGGAGAGGATAACAATAGACTCGGTAAGCACGCTTTACTTAACTAAGCCTTCCGTGGCTAGGTCGACGGTCATGCTGCTGAAGAGGGTTATTGCTGGGCTTGGGGCAACTGCCATGTTCATAAGCCAGGTCTCAGTGACTGAGAGGGGGTTCGGCGGACCGGGGGTTGAGCACGCAGTTGATGGCATAATTAGGCTCGACATGGACGAGGTCGATGGCAGGCTGTACAGATCCATAGTTGTTTGGAAGATGAGGGATACGAAAATCAGCATGGTTAGGCATCCAATGGACATAACTGATGAGGGCGTCGTCATACAGTGGGATAAGTACCTCAAGATAACCGGAACCTCGGTGTCGATACAGCCATTGCCCAAGGAGGAGGTTGAGGAGATGAGGAGGGCTGTTGAGGAGGCGGAAATGATTAGTAAGGAGGTTGGTAAGGCCAGGGTTGAGGTTGAGGAGGAATAGGCCTTGTGGATTTAAAAATTAAATAAGATCCTTACACTGCAGATAATTCATCCAGGGCCTGCCTTAGGAGCTCCCTAACCTTATTCATCTTCTCCTCGAGCTTGGTTAACCTATCCGTCAACGGCGTGCTTATTGGTAATTCAACCTTGAATCCCTCCTTGGACAATTTCTCATAGGCCTTTAGAATGAGCTGGCCGGCCTTCGTCTCGCCCTTTAAATGCCTCCTCAGTGTTGCTTCGGTAACCCCGAGCTCCTCAGCTATTTGACTGAGGCTCATCCCAGCCTTTTCCCTGGCTAGGGCGGCGGCTGCGGTATATAGGCTATCGACCCACGTCAATCTGCCGTGTGGGTTCTGAAGCTCCTCGAAGGTCTCCTTAGAAAACAACGCCATTGTTATTAAAGCAGACTCCAACTTCCTAATGTCCTCCTTACCCACGGGCTTAAGGGGTATCTCTTCACTACCCATGGCCTGATCATTAATGCTAAATTGCTTAAAACCTTTTTGCCCACCTCCACACATATACTTAAAAGTAATTATCGAGATCTGCAGAAAGCGTATTCGAAATGTCGGGTTTTGCCAATTCAATATTATTTTTTATCACTTGGCTTTCTAATTAACCTGACCTTGTTTACACGGCCCTCCTTAATCACCTGTACGTAACCAGTAGCCTCCAACCTCTTAATGGCCCTCCAAAGCGT
>JAKMAE010000089.1 GCA_022014875.1 Vulcanisaeta sp.
AAGACGCACCTGACGTAACCGCCATCTATCAGTATCATCGACCCATTTATGTACGCTGCCTTATCGCTGGCGAGGAAGGCCACTAGGTAACCTATTTCCTCGGGTTTTCCATACCTACGAACCGGTACCTCACTGCTCCAGCTCTTAATTACCTCGTCGATGCTCACGCCCCTGTTCCTGGCTTCTTCCTGGGCTAATTGCCTTATTCTCTCGGTCTCTATGTAGCCCTGCATTATACCGTTCGCCGTGATGCCGTAGGGTCCATACTCAATTGCGAGGGATTTAACGAGCCCAGCAATGCTTAGCCTAACGGTGTTTGAAAGCACGAGGTTGGGTATTGGCTGCCTAAGCGTGAGTGATGTTACGTATATTAACCTACCCCAACCCTTACTTACCATGTGACCCACAACCCGCCTAGTTAACCAAACGGCGCTTAGCAGGAGTAGGCGTGTTGCGTATTCCCAATCCTCATCACTTAATTGGGAAAACGTGCCGGGCTTGGGAGGGCCCGTGTTGTACACTAGTATGTCTATACCACCAAAGTACCTCATGGCCTCATTCACGAGATTCTCAACGTCGCTCTTCACCGTCAAGTCGGCCCTAACCGCGAGCACCTCTGCACCACTCTCCCTAACAATGACCTCCCTAGCCCTGGCAAGCTCGTCCTCACGCCTAGCGCTTATTACTACCTTTGCGCCCTCCTGCGCTAGGACACGCGCAATACCAAGCCCAATCCCACGGCTCGATGCCGTAACAAGGGCAACCCTATTCCTCAGCCCCAGATCCATACATACGCACTAGACACCTCCTCCCTTTAATTTATCACGCACACAAACAAGTTTAAATTCCGCAGTACTCCCCCCATGTAAGTGAGTTCACTTGAAATTGATTTGAGAAGGAGGGAGAGGTACGAGGGTATAGTAAAGGCGATCAGCGAATTTGGGTTATCTACGAAGGAGGCAATATTCGAGAACCTACCAAGTGAGTTATCAACGACTTATCAGAGAATACGCGAGATATACATGCAGGAGACGAATAGGGGCAAAAACAAGGTCGACGTAAACCACCTGGTTCAACTATACGCCAACGTGCCGAAAACCGAGGAACTACTTAGGTACTTACTGTTCGTCACGGTCTTGTTCACGGGCTTCCAAAACCTAAGGAATGAGTTGATATACAGGGTCGCGGCTAGGAACTACGAACGCATAAACCAATTATTAAATGACCCGAGGTACTCCATCGTTAATGACATAAGCATGGCGCTGCTAAATGATTACTTAAACGAGGGGGTTAAAGGCGAGGATATCAAGGAGGTCAGTAATGCGGTCCACAGCTTCGTTTATGGCCTCAGGAAACTAACGGGTGCGTACAGAACAACATTGCTCAGGTGGATACCGAAGTTCCGAGACATCGCGTCCTTCGAGAAGGCCCTTGTCATGTTTTACCCAATCAGGGCTAACGAGAGGAGGAGGAGGGCCATTAGGACATTCATTCGGTGGGTCTCCCACGAGACGAACCTTCCAATAGCTCTGGGCATAATATTCAGGGAAGCCTATAGGCAGTACGTAATGACCGCCGACATATATAGTACCCTGGTTACGATTAGGAGTGGAGCATTCCTAACATTGCTTAATGACCACACGCTCAAGATACTCAATGAAATCATGGCCAACAGGAACGGTGGGGTTACGGTTAGGGTTTACGAGGTTAAGGGAATCGTGAGGGCCGTAGGCAGGTTGAGTAATGATCCAATAATCTACGAGAGGGGAGCGTTCAAAATAGGCCATGACTACTGCTCAAAGCTTAGGTGCAGCGAGTGCCCAATCAATAAGGTTTGCATGAAATTTACGTGGGTAAATATAAAATGAGCAATCTTAGGCGAAAACTCCTTAAGCCCACTGAGAACTAAGAGCGAAAAACCGGCTGATTCAGGTGAGCTCTGAATGAGCGGTATTGACTTACCCGACGAGTTAAGGAGGTTAATCGAGGAAGTAACCATGAATAAGTTAAATGAGGTTAAGGGCAGGGTTGAGACCCTAGTCTTCGTAGACTCCGTTATTGAGGAATTAAGGAAAAGGGGCGTGTCGATGGATGAGGATACGGAGGCCAAGGCCAGGCCATACGTAGTGGATATACTATGGACACTACGTAAGAGAGGCCTAATCACAATGGAGGAAGACCTACTCCACTTCACCAAAACAGCAGGCCCCGGATGAAATCGCCGTTTTTAGGAAGGGGAAAAATTAACCAATACTAATAAATTAATGCCCAAACTACTAATGCCGTCCCCTGCATGCACCCACGCCACCACCCGGAGGACGTACCCTCCTCCGGGTGGTTCATAATTTACCCAATTCAACACTGACACCTCCGCCACTGTCTATACTGACTATGGCGTAATGACCCCTATAGAACGGCCCTGGGTTCACCACTACACTGCCGCCGATATAATCAACGCCCGGCGATTCATGTACGTGGCCCGCAAGAACCACTAATGGCCTAACACGCTCAACGAGTTCCCTAACGGCCTTACTACCAATGTGCCTACCGTTCCAGGCAACGTCAACCTTACACCCATATGGGGGATAATGACTCAGTATTACTAATCTACAGCCAAGCCCCTCCACAACCTTAGCCTCAATTGGATAACCAGCCAGGCATATGTTCTCGCCAATATTTACGACCCGCCCCTCAACCAAGTACTTCTGAACCCCAGCCCTAACACCTGGTGGGTCCATGTTACCTATCACGGCATATACCGGCTTACCGAACCTACTAAGCATGTCTAGGATACCGACATCCTCGAAGTCCCCACCCACAGTAATAATATCGATATTGCCTGCCAGGTTTTCTATTTTATTTACTACGTCCCTTTCTCCATGAATGTCACTTATATGTAATATCTTCACCGCCATACCCCTGTAAACCATTGTTTATTAGGTTTAAAAAACAAGCCGTTTCGTAAATGCTCATTATTAGTGTTTATTCCTAACCAAGACCTGGTGAGTACCGTGTCTTTTGTATTCCCATACGTTGTTAATAATTACATTACTGGTTGGTATTGTAAGCCATTGGCCACGAACTAGCCCATGCCCAACAATACCGCAGTTTAATGCGTAAACTCAATATTCAGTCACACAAACTTCGAATCAGAAGAACGCCTAAGTGAAGTTGTTGCTAGGCTTAAGTATGGTATTATGATTTAGTTAAGGCGTGCTTCGCATAGTTCGAAGTAATCACTAAGTCCTGCAGCAATTCCTCAGACAAGGCATCACCGCCGGAAGCGCCGCAAACCGCCTAAAACTGCCCAATGCCTAGTTGATACTGTCACATCCATAGTCATGCATTGATTAACTACGTCAACTCAATTCCCTCCCGATTCATTAATTTCCTCGAGCACATCCTCAGGCTTCACGTTAATACCCTTCCTAATCATCGCTCTTAACACCCAATAGTATGCCGGGATTTGGTAGGCATACCGCTTCCCGATCCAGGGCTCCGTGGGTAGCTCGGATAGGTGTTCAGCACCAGTTAAATTAATCATGATATTGTTCTCTAGGAAGCCGTAATCACCCTCTACGGCGTCAGGCTGCCCCATGAACTCGCCTAGGCCGTAATCACCGGCCGCGGCCCTGCCCTTATCAACAAGGCTCTCCAGCACTTTACCAATACTGCTGAACCTCCCTGCCCTCTCATACTCCTCAAGCGTCCTTATTATTTTCCTTTCAATTACCTCTTCCTGAAGCCAACGCCTATAATCCCAGTTATAGTCAACAACTAGGACTTCGAGCTCCCTCACGTTACCACCTAGCAAGTTCCACAGTAGGTCAACATTAACATTCTTGGCCCCAGTTAGTTCCGCAACTTCGTTAACGACCTCCCTGAAGGCTTGCCTTGGCAGGTTCCATAGGAGGTAAGGCATGGTGAGCCCCTTACCACCCAGCCTCATGGCAATTCTCAGGGCTGTTTGGTCACTGATTGGAAAGAGGAAATACAGCCGCCTATCAGCCAATTCCTTGAAAATGATCCTCCTCACATCAGCATGCTCAATCGCCTGGGCGAGCGCGCCAGCCACGTAATCTAGGTCACGGAAGTTGGGATCACCAGCCTTGCTCTTAAGGTACCTATCATACTCATCAAATACGAATACAACCCCCTCAACGTCCCTAAGCCCCTCCCTACTTAAGACGCCCAGCATTACCTTAAGGACCTCCCCAAGGTTAACTGAGACAAACGGCGATGCAAGCTGAATGGACCGCAGTGCCTCAATTACCACCCTTTTAATGTCAACTGGGGCGTAAACCATGACCTCAGGCATGGACTCCTGCACTATAGGCACATTGTAATCGTAGTACACGAATATCACATCGCCGGTATTCTGCATGGCGCTGGCTAGGGTCTTGAGGAATGTGGACTTCCCAGCCCCAAAGGGTCCGTAGATGAAGCCAACCCTACTAGCCGCCAACACCCTGCCGAGGAACGCCTTCACTTCACCCTCCCTATCCCTAAACCGTATCCCATACTCACCAAACCCAACCACCGTCTCACGCATTCTATTGATAATTTCATTAACCTCATGTGGCACTTAGTAAATACATTAATGAGTTATTTAAAGTTGGTGCACTAGATTGGTTAAACACTGAGGTAAATTAGACGGTTTAGGTAGGTTTAGGTTGTGGTGATTACACGCTCCGTGATTAGGTTTATTGAGCAGTACCCTGTGGTTGCAGTGGTAACTAGGGATTTGATTTTGATTTACGCATTGGGTAAGGTTAACGGCCCTGGCCCGGCTTGGGGCTCATGCAGTGATTAAAAGGAATACTACACGATAGCCCAGTGGATAGCCTACACACTGTTCACTAGGGCGTGGTGTGCACCAGATACCACAATATCGTAAGTAACAATCAAGAGGTACTATAGTGAGTGTGCGCATTAATATTCAAGCGAATTCTCATATCATTGCTCAAGCCGAATTTTAACGTAAGCATATTATTAACAATAATTTCAATTTAAAAGATTTAATGTTCATGAGTATTTGAAGTGCATTCAACATATTATTTAAAGAGGTAATCTTTTTAAAATAAAGTACTGTGACATACGCTATGACGGCTGAGACTAGAGAGAGGGTTGCTGCGTGGAGGAAGGTTGTTGCCGGTGTGTTGTTTGCGATACCGTGGATATTCTACCTATTACTACCGCTATATAACA
>JAKMAE010000090.1 GCA_022014875.1 Vulcanisaeta sp.
TGAGTGATAGGGGTAGGGTTCCTGGTCAGGATTATGGTGTCAAGATGATACCCTACGAGGACCTCCTCAAGCACGAGCCACTCAGGGAATTCCCGGAAATAGACGAGAGAACACCAGCAACACTACTATTCACATCAGGAACAACGGGGTTGCCGAAGGGTGGTTACCACACACATAGAGGCCTCGTGCTTCATACACTCTCGACAGCGTTAGCCGTTAAGAACCCGCCTATAAATGCGTCTCAGGATGATGTTGCTATGGTACTAGTCCCGATGTACCACGTACATGCATGGGGCTTCCCATGGTCAGCCATGCTTGGTGGTTTTAGGAAGATTGTTTATCCGGGTCGTTTTGATTGGGGTCACGTATTGAGGGTTATTCATGAGGAGGGCGTCACATTCAGCATGGGCGTGCCCACCATACTCTACAACCTACTCACGCACCCAGACTCGCCTAAGTACGACCTAAGCAGGCTCAAGTTCATAGTCGGCGGCGCAGCACTACCCGAGGGCCTGCTTAAGGCCGCCCAGGCCAGGGGCATGACGGTTATTTCCGGCTATGGCCTGACGGAGACGGCGCCGGTTCTCACAATAGCTTACCTAAGGCCTGAGCATAAGGACTTACCGCCTGATAAGAAGAACGAGATCTACCTAAGGACGGGCATCAACATACCGCTGGTACAACTCCGCGTTGTTGATGAGCAGGATAGGGATGTACCCAGGGATGGAAAGACGATTGGCGAGATAGTCGTTAGGGCACCATGGTTGTTTAGGGAATACATAGGGGATCCCGAGAAGACGAGGAATGCGTGGCGTAATGGCTGGTTCCACACGGGGGATGCGGCGGTTTGGTACCCCGATGGTTACGTAAAGATTGCCGACAGGCTTAAGGACGTGATCAAGAGTGGTGGCGAGTGGATACCAAGCCTTAGGCTTGAGGACTTGATAAGCACGCATCCAGGGGTTAACCTAGTAGCCGTTGTCGGCGTTCCTCATGAGAAGTGGGGCGAGAGACCAATAGCAATCATCGTACCGAAGCCTGGCTATGAGGGTAGGTTGACGGAGGAGGAGATAAAGAACTACCTAATGCAATTCGTCGAGAAAGGCGAGATACCTAAGTGGTGGATCCCGGACAGGGTAATATTCGTTAAGGAATTGCCACTAACTAGCACGGGCAAGATAGACAAGAAGGTGCTCAGGGATCAATATAAGGACATATTACTGAAGAAATAAGTGACTTAAAAGCGATCTAGGTGGGTAAAAACGTGTTGATTCTCTCATGGAATGTTAATGGGTTAAGGAGCATAATGAGGAAGGGTGCGTTGGACAGGTTATTGAGCTCTCGGCAATACGATGCCGTGTTACTCCAGGAGATTAGGAACCAGGGTGATGTGCCATTAACAATAATGGGTCTTGGCTATGAGGCCTACCCATTCCCCGCCGAGCGTAGGGGCTACGCCGGCGTTATGACACTGGTCAAGACACACCCAATATCCGTCATTAAGGGCCTGGGCATCAAGGATTTCGATTCCGAGGGTAGGGTAATAACGGTGGAGCTTAAGGATTTTTACCTAGTTAATGCCTATTTCCCAAGGGCTGGCGATGATCTGAGTCGCCTGCAATTCAAGTTATCGTTTTGCCAAGCGATTGAGAGGTTCCTCAATAAATTAAGGGTGAGCAAGCCCGTTATCGTGTGTGGCGACTTTAATATAGCTAGGGATAGGATTGACTCATCGTTCTGGGATGAGAAACACCCTGGGCTAACACCTGAGGAGAGGGCTTGGCTCAATCACTTCCTGAACCTTGGCTACATCGACGTCTATAGAGAGCTACATCCAGGGGTTAGAACCTACACCTGGCGTAGTTACAAGGAGAAATGGAGGGCCATGAGGATTGATTACTGCCTAGTAAGTGAGGAATTGAGGAGTAGGGTAAAGAGGGCCGAGATTTTAACAAACGTGGAGGGGTCAGACCATGTTCCAATAATGATCGAGCTGGACCTGTGAAAAACTATGCAGAAAGTGACCATGTGCGTATGTACTTATAGGTAGGTAAATCATTACTTAATATGGTGGTGAAGATGGACTATGTGGATGATTTGTCAGACGTAATCCCCAACGAGGCGCTCGAGGCTTTTAAGAAATTGATTAGTAGGAAAAACGTTGGTTTGGCCTGCGACTTTTTAATGAGGCATTATAGGGATGAATATTGGCCGAGAAGGACAGGGTCTATGCCGCCGTTGAGGAAAAGGCTGAGCAGTAACGTCATTACCCTACCGAAGCCAAAAATGATGAGCGCGCCCATCAGTACGGTAATTATTAATAGGAGGAGCGCCGATGACTTCGTCAATGAGCCAATAAGCATTGATGACCTAGCTACAGTGCTTTACCTAGGTGTCGGTATTACGGGTTGGGCAAGTGCCTATGGGTATGATAAGTACCCGCTACGTGCATACCCATCCGCAGGCGCCCTACAACCTGTCGAGGCATACCCCGTGATTAATAACGTGCTCGGACTCAAGAGTGGTTTGTACCACTACGACCCCTTTGACCACGCCCTTGAACTACTAAGGCCTGGTAATTACGGTTCATTAATGGCAGATCTAGCCCTTGGCCAGGACCACGTCTCCCGCGCAGCGGTAATTATAGTACTCACGGTGGTTTACGCGAGGACTTACTGGAAGTACTGGAAGCGTGCACTTAGGTACGTACTACTTGATGCCGGGGCCGCGATGGAGAACATCTACCTAGCCGCCACAGGCCTCGGGCTTGGCGTCAGAGCCGTCGGCGCATTTTACGATAACGAATTATGCAATTTCCTAGGCATTGATTGCCTAAGCGAGTTTCCCGTAGTCATGGTGCTTGTCGGTAAAGGGATTTACGAAACCTACCAGTGAATCCCCTGATTCTTTACCTCACCAGATAAACATTTAAGTAGGGTTTTGGTAAAATCAGCGCCGATCCGGATTGGGCGGCATTCGCAGATTAGTGCTTGACGTGGACATACCAAGCAATATATCCACAGTGGAGCTCGCGGAGAAGCTGAGTCGTGTTAGTGGTGTGAAGGCTGTGAACATAACCGTAACAGACACTGACGTGGAGGTCCTGGGATTAATAATAGTGGTTGAGGGGGATGGGATTAATTATGACGAGATAAGGCGAGTCATTGAGGACTCGGGTGGCGCAATTAGAAGTGTGGACCAGGTAATCGCCGGTGAGTACGTGGTTGAAATAAATAAGTACTTTGTTAGGGAGAAGTGATGGTTCTTATCGATAACAGGTACCTAGTGCTTGGCTTCCTGGACAGCGTCTTAACGACCCTAGTACTTGGGGATTCAATGCCTAATGACGCCAGGCTAGTGTTCATTGTGACGATCATAAACTTAATAACGGCATTCATGGCGGAGTACGTAGAGGAACGCAGCTCATTGAGGCACATTGAGAGGCAACTTTTGATGAGGAGAGGCTCCCTGCTCAGGACCAGCCTCCACAGGAGGGCCATTTATGACGCATTGATCAAAGGGCTTATGTTCGGCGCAGTCTCACTTGTCGGTTCGGCAATTACCGTGCTGAGCATGGGCATTAAAGTTCTTTGGATACCCATAATACCCATAGTAGCCCTAGGCTCATTTGGAACACTCATGAGTAAGTATTTCGGAGGTAATGCGGCGTTTTGGTTCATACTCTACGTAATACTGGGCGTGATTGCCTCATTCACTGGACACGTGATTAGCAGGCTATAGGGGTTATTGCGTGGATAGGTTCACCGGCTTACCCTCCCTGAGTATTTTATTGCCAAGTTCCGGATTCACCCTAACTAAGTCATCCTTTACCCTTTCCAGGAACGCCCTATCCTCCTCCCTATTCCTAAGTTCATCCGGTAGTAATATGGGTATTTCATCCTTTATTGGGTACCAACGACCACACTTTGGACAATAAAGCACACCCTCCACAACCTCCCTCTTTATACACTCCTCGCAGGGCAGCTCCTGCGGGTTTGGATAATTCTTTATGAATACGTTCTTAAGGGCGCAATACTCCTCACAGAAGGGTTTCCTACTCCACTCGTACTTACGCTCGGGGTACTCCTTCTCCTTAAGTACGATTAATGTGAGTGGGAATGTTTTATCATAGGGGCAGGCAAGTACATCCATTAATCTGTACTTCACGCCCTTTGAGGTACTCCGCAATTTTATAATTATTACCCTTTTATTAATTTTATTTTTATAAAGTATTTTAAAGCGGTACAGCAATTAGTGAATAGACCATGGCGAGGCCCTCGATTAATATAAATATAATAATTAATATATTCACTATCCTCCTCAATTTCTTATTGTTTATGAACTCGTTTGTGAACCTACGTATACCTATTGATCCGTGAAGTACCCAATTAGCTGCGATGATATCCCATATCTCGCCCCAGCCAGCATATACGAGTGCGTATGGTATTAGAAGGAGCGGGTTTGTGAATGCCAATTTCATTAAGGGTATCCTATGCGCTACTACAAATGCACCAATAACTATCGGTATGCCTATCGCCATTATTAACGCAGTGATGTGGACGACCCACCTAACCACGCTCTCCCTCATATATTCATCACCTCGTAGGGATTAGTTGTGATATTTGTGCTATACCAAATATTGTTATATATGCAGCGTAAATTCCTCCAATAATTGCTATAGTTATTATTAATAATATGGCCCACTTATGTGTTCTGGATTCGCGTAAGGCAGGTACTGGGTTTATTGGATGCCTAATGGGCCGGCCTGAGATTATACCGAGCTCTATCAATACAATACGGAGACCGTTCAAACCGTGAAATAGGAAAAATACGACAAACAATATTGCCAAAGCCTTGCCTATTGGTGTTGAGTCGAACACAAGCAATGTCGACCAGTGACCACTCGCAATTACTATCCAGGGCCTTGGGAATAACCAGAGGACCATGTAGATGCCGGTTATTTTATGTAGCATAGCTAATACTCTTTCCCTGTTTAATGTACGGAACCACTCACCAAACCCCCTACCTGACTTTAGCGTTGACTTTTCCCCCATAAACACCACCTACAGCTTCTTCCTCCTTTTAAGTATTGCCGCCTTTAGTAGCTGTATTGCGAAACCTGGGTCGACATTCTTTGGGCAAACAACACTGCAGCTATACGCTACATGGCATG
>JAKMAE010000091.1 GCA_022014875.1 Vulcanisaeta sp.
CCCCGGCATCAAGAACATCGGCATTTTTCTGCCATGAGTGTGCCTGCAGAGCTGCTTGACTACTACGTCTAGGGTATTGCCGCGTTTATGGGTGGACTGAGGTGTATAATGCCGGGTCCTAAGTGGTCAATAATTCGCGTGTGCGGAAGCACTGGGTCGTTTATTGTGGATTATCGATTTAACTCTGCCATTTCGGAAAAGTCTCTTTTTCCAAGGCCTGCCTTATCTGTTATTTCTAGTATTTTACTTACTATACTTAGTAGTGGCGAGGCTTTGTTCTTATTTATTGCGTACTTTATGGTTTGGTCTATTACGTATTTGGCTAGTTTTATTGAAAACGATTCCGGGTAGTTACTACTTAGCATCCAGGGGAGTCGGGTTCTTAATTGCGCAGAGTCTGCACCGCTCATTGTTAGGGCCTTCATTAGTGTGTCATTGTTTAGGTTCAATTCCTTAATTAACGGCACAAGCTCTGCCAGGATCGCTGTGTTGGCAATTATTATTGACGTGGTAATTAACTTAAGCAATGTCGCCTGTTCATGAGATCCCACGTATATTGGCGTACCCAATTGCTTAAGTGCCTCCTCACTCCTCCTGTATAGTTCCTCATCACCGCCAACAAACATTACCAAGGTCCCTGATTCGGCCTGTTTTGGACCGCCCTCGAGCCTGACGGTTAGGTAGTTCAGTCTCTCCCTATTAACGATATTAAGTACCATACCTAACTCGTCAATACCCATCGTGGTTGTATCGAGTATTACTGATTTTACGCGTAATCGCCCAATTACGTTAAGGACCTCATTACCTGTTGGTAATGCTAATACAACATACTCAGCGTCATTAGGGCATTCCGTCAAATCATCGAGCGCCCTCAATCCTAGGTTAATCAATGGTGGGTATGTTGACTTATCCACATCGTACCCATAAACCACATGGCCTTTACCCAGGAGGTTTATAGCTATGCCCCTACCCATCCTACCCAGACCTATTACGCAGAACTTCATTGTCTAGTACTCTCTATGTATTAAAATATCCTTTTTTGCGTCATTTATTTGACGCATTATGACGCACTACGGAACTTATTATCCTACTTACCCGATCGATCACGTCCTTTGGGAAGTCTGTATCGACATCTACTGGGTACTCCTTACCTCCATATTCCTCAGGTAGTTTCCTGGTTGCATCGATGCCTACCTTGCTTCCTAGGTTCGGTATTGGTGTTGATGGGTCAAGCTCCTCGACTGGGTAATCATTGATTACTAATACGTCGCGGGCTGGATTTACATGCGCCGCGATTGCGTACATTACCTGGCCAGGGTCGTGGATGTCCACATCGTGGTCGGTCACGATGATGACCTTGCCCAATACGGGGACTAAGCCCCATAGCGTGAGCATTACCCTACGGGCATGGCCTGGGTACCTCTTCCTGATGGACACGATCATTATATACCCAAGGCCCTCCGGCGGTATCTCTATATCCACTATCTCCGGCATTAATAACCTTAGTATTGGCTTGACAACCCTTGTACCAAACCTTATTATATTGCCGTCCTCAAGTACTGGCTTGCCCGTAACAGTGACGGGTATCAGGGGGTCACGCCTTGAGTAGATGGCCTTAACCCTGACGATTGGGTATTCCTTAGTTATTGAGTAGACGCCCACGTGGTCGCCGAATGGTCCCTCCCTAGCGTACTCCCCCGTCAACTCACCCTCTATCACGAGCTCGGCATTGGCTGGGTAATCCACGTCTACCGTGGAGCCCCTCACCAACTCGATGCCATCCCCCCTCAGGATACCTGTGATGAGTAATTTGTCCAGTGGGTGCGGTATTGACACGCCGGCCATGAGCATTGTGACTGGGTCCGGGCCGAAGACCACGGCCACCTCACCCTTACCGCCTAGTTCACTGTACATGGCGCTCCTACGCCAGGGCTGCCAATGCATTATGAAGCGGTCCCTACCAATTACCTGCAGCCTATAGTAACCGAAGTTTCTATAATTACCGTACTTGACAAACGTTATGCCGAAGGTTATGAAACGCCCGGGTTCACGGGGCCACTGCCTTATGGCGGGTATCCTCGTTAGGTCGACCTCCCTCCACTCATACTCCCTAACAGGCCCATCGCTCACGAACCTTGGGAAGTAATGGGCGAACCTCCTGAGCTCACCCAGTGACTTTAGGGTATCAAGCAAACCCTCGGGGGCCCTGAGATTAATCATACTAACAAGCTCCGAGACGCTGCCCTCGGGATCTCTACCTTCCAGAGCCATAACAACCCTATCCCACTTACCGAAGAGGTTGCCAACCACGGGCAAGGTCTTCTCCTTAATCCTCCTAATCACTACGGCGGGTCCCCCACTCCGTATAAGCTCCCTAAGTAGGGCCGCAAGCTCTAGGTCAACACTCACCTCCTCGTTTAACTCCACGAGCTCACCCTTGCTCCTTAACCTATCCAAGTACTCCCTGAGGTCTTTAATAACCACGTGTATGGGTTAGGGATTGGTAATTAATGCTTTAGTAATCCTTAAATCCAGGCACGTGACCATGTTTGCGAATGAACGTAAGGTCCTGGTTATTGTCGTTCAGCCCAACAACGCTAACAAGCGCGTTCTCATCCGTAACGCTGGGAACGGCGTTGGCGTGGTACTTAGACAATAAATTCAACGCGGCAATCTACGTAATAACGCTGGCCGCGATAATGCTCGCCCAGGCCGGTGTCAACCTTGTCCATGACTATTACGATTACCTGAGCGGTGTCGATGTAATATATAGATCCAGCGGCTTCGCCCATAGGCCCCACCCAATAATAGACCTAGGCCTTAAGCCGAGGAGTGTCGTAACCGTGGGCTACGTATTCCTAGCAATAGCCTTCCTAGCCGGTGTTTACTTAATACTTATCGTTGGGTGGCCAGTCATTGCCCTAGCCATCGCCGGCCTAGTAATTGGCGTGGGCTACAGCGTCCCACCGCTGAAGTTTCACTATAGGGGTGTTGGCGAGGTCCTGGCGGCAACGGCCATGGGACCCCTAGTGACTTGGGGCTCATACATTGTTCAGACAGGGATATACACAAACCCAGCACCCCTAATTGTTGGGTTGCCTAATGGACTCTTCACATTACTGATACTCCTAGGCTCCGGCGCGCTAGAGATTGATGCCTGCAGGGCCGTTGGTAAGGTGACCCTGGTACTGCTCGTCGGTCTAAGGAACGTTAAGTACATCGTCTACGCATCTATAGCGACTATGTACCTAGCCATCATAGTCTCCGCCGCCCTGCATTACCTACCCTACCTATCATTAATAACGTTGGTTTTGATACCCAGAACTGTGGGGCTTGCAGGCCCATTACTAACTGGCGATGAGGGTGAGATAAGGAGGAGGTGGAGGGAACTTAGGAAATTATGGGCTGGGCCATTCAGTGTTAGATTATTGATGCTGGCGATTATCGTAGTTACAATGATCATAGCACGTGCTTACCCACCCCTTTCGATTTAATATTGATGAAGCATAGATAATGCTTTTAATGTGGAAATTCGCCTAAGGCTATGTTATGGGTTCTGTAAATATTACGGAGAGGATGAGGGCCAGGGCCATACTGGGTGCGTACCTGGGCTGGGTCATGGATGGTTATGATGCATTGTTGGTGGTGCCCATAATGCCACTGCTTGGGCAATTATTCTTCCCCGGCCCATACGCACTGCTTGGTGGCGCATCAACGCTTGTAGCTACATTGATCGGTAGACCACTTGGTTCAGTAATCATGGGCTACGTTGGTGATAAATTGGGTAGAAGGGTTGGGCTATTAATTACCGTGCTTGGCTACAGCCTATCGGCGTTTGCCATAGCCCTACTACCCACGTACTACGCCATAGGCGCCCTAGCGCCCATATCCCTCCTAACACTGAGGTTTGTGCAGGGTTTGTTCCTGGGTGGTGAGTGGGGTCCTGGCACGGCATTAATAATGGAATGGAGTAAATGGAGGAAGGAATTGACTTCAGCCTTCATACAGAGCGGCTACCCCATTGGCGTCGTCATTGCACTGCTGGTGTACGCATTGTTTATGAATGCCGTGGGGCCTACGAAATTTAACGATTATTTCTGGAGGGTCTACGTGGCCACGGGCGCCATCACCTCCCTACTGGCCTTCGCGATAAGGAGTAGGCTTGTGGAGTCGCCGCTCTGGAGTAGGCCTAGGGTCAATCCATTGGTTGCGTTGTTTAAGGAGGGTGGTAAATGGCTTGGCCTTGGTATCTCATTCACTGGCGGTTTATTAATGATTTATTACTCAACGTACCTCATATACCCAGACTTCCTCGCAAGCCTTCATGAGCAGGGCATGATACCGAGTGTGACGCTTATTGCGACCATAGCCGCAATAATCGCGGTCCTCCTCGCGGGCCCGCTAGCCCTGTTGATTAATTATAAGTGGTTGATAATTGGCACGCTTGCCGCATCGCTGGCCTACGCACCAATCACGTTACTTGTTCAACCAAGCTTCCTAAACCTGGTTCTACTGGCGTTCATTGAGAACTTCGCCATGGGTTTAGTACCGTACATACTTTATGACAAGTTCGAGACGCATTACAGGGCGAGCGGGTTGGGAATTGCCTATAACTGGGGTTTACTGATTGGTGGTTGGGCGCCGATGCTTACGGTATTAATAACGCCCATGGGCCTCGGCATGGTCACAATAATGAGCATTGGGGTGGCTTTGGCAATAATTGGTTTATTGGCCCTCTCTAGGTCTCGTTAAATCCCTCGGTAAAATTCACGTAAAATCCTTAGCATTGCCCTGGCGTTTTCGAGCATCCAATGATCGTTATTGAAGAATACGTATATCCTCGACGGATTTAGGGAGATAACCCTGGCAGCCAATTCCCTAAGCTCCTCCTCACTATATTCATACCAATACCACTCAGTCCTCCCATGAAGTCTCAGGTAAACAACCCCGTTAGTCGTTGCGACCCAGGTAATCCCTGGCTCATCGACGGAGACCACGGTTATGCCCAGGTCCCTCAGGGCGTCTAGGGCCTCATCATTAAACCAAGACGCGTGCCTAAACTCTATCGCGAACCTCCACCCAAGCCCGGTCGCCCTGGCGAAACTC
>JAKMAE010000092.1 GCA_022014875.1 Vulcanisaeta sp.
ATTAACTAATTTTTAAGTCTTAATCAGGCGGTCTTTTGTTCATCTATTCCTTGACAGCGGTTTCAGTATTTTCCTTGGGTTCTCACTTGCGATTTTTACCAGGTCCTCCCTTGAGATTGGTATTTTGAGGAACTCCATTAGGTTTGCCTTTATATCGTATACGCCAGGTCCTGGGTAATCACTTCCGTAAATTGCTTTATCGCTTATCTCGGATAGTCTAGGTATGTACTCCAGCAGCCTCCTTGGTGGTATGCTTGATAATTCGGCGTAGATGTTACGCCTTATCCTAACTAGTTGAAAAGCTGTGGATACCCAGTTTGGCCTGCCTAAGTGGGACATGAGTATTACTAGTCTTGGGAAGTCCACCGCTACGTCATCGACGAAGATGGGGTCTCCGTACTTATTCCTAGCCCTTGAAAATGCGCTCGTGCCTGTATGTATGTAAACTGGTAATCCGTGATCCTCAGCAAATTGGTAAACCAACTCCAATTGCTTTAAGCCGCCCTCCTCAGGCCTGTAGGCGTTTGGCTTAAGCCACATGTGTGGTGGGTGGATCTTTATCGCGCTTATACCCGCCTCGTACTGTCTCTCTAACCAATACCTCGTCTCCTCAATCGATAATTCATTGGCCTCCACGCCTCCTATTACGGCGAACCTATCGGCGTAATCCTTAACGGCACTTATCACCCTGAGCGCGTAGTCCTCCTTAGCAATGCCCAATTTCCTTGATGGGTACGCCATAACGCCTATATAATCTATCTCGGCATCATCGAGGACCTTGACGAACTCTCTAACGCTCATGAGCAATAACTCCCGCGGTGTATGCCACTCGTTCAATGCGAAGTTGAGGATTTCCTCGGTTATTGTCTCCTTAAATACGGCATGCGTATGCGCATCTACGTAACCCATCACTGTGTAATTGATCTATGCTTTTTACGTTTTTAATTTAATCGTACTTAGATCATGTTTTTATACCCGTGCATAATTAAGTGTTGGCGTATGAACGAGGCATCGTTAAGGAGGGTTTTAGTGGAGATATTCAGGCTCGCCTACGTGAGGAGGCTAGTCGATTTATTCGGCGGTAATGCCAGCGCTAGGTTAAGTGACGATGAGGTGTTAATAACGCCAACGTCGATGCCCAAGATACTGATCAAGCCACAGAGCATAGTTAAGATGAGGCTGGATGGCACGGTCGTGTCGGGCGGTAAACCCAGCAGTGAGTGGAGAATGCACGTGAGTATTTACAGGGTTAGGGATGACGTGAAGTTCATACTTCATACACACCCACCCAATATACTGGCCCTAACCCAGGCAGGCTACAGGATAGATCTATCGTTAAGCGAAGCAACTTCGTACATTGGCGAGGTTGCCGAGGTGCCCTACCTAAAGCCCGGCAGTGCGGAGCTTGCGGATGCCGTGGGTAGGGCGTTATCTAGGGGTAACGTGACGGCCGTCATACTTAGAAACCATGGTTTAGTAACCGTTGGCTCAACACCCTATGAGGCACTTAACAGGGCTGAGGTTCTCGAGGACTTGGCCTATATTACGCTCATGACGAAGCTGCTGGGCAGGTAGGTTCACCTCATATATTAACGAGCACCTCGACCTCATCACCATCCCTAAGGTTTAGAACGTCACGTAATTTATACGGCGATATCACCTCCACCACATCGGGTCCGTGGTGGGTCCTCTCGATTATGAGAACGGCGGCAGGTAACCCACGTATTGATGCCCTGAAGCATTTAACACTACCGTAGGTCCTCGAGCCATTACTGAAGCCCTCAATGCGTATTCCAGGTAGTACGTCGAGGTATAGCCTATACTTAATGTACTCAGGCCTCAGTTTTATATTTAATGTACCTGGATACGGCTTAAAGCCCAGCTTCTCAATAAACTGCTTAACGTAGCCCTCAAGACTCATGTAGAAGCTACCCTCGCCGAGCCCCGACGTTACGGTACCAACAAGCCTAACCACAAGCTTCTCATCGAGATAACCCCTAATTGTGTCGATTACGAAGTGCAGCGCCTCCGAAGCCTTTGGCGTGAATTTAATCATTAATTGGCCATTTACCGTGGTCTTTTGAATGAAACCCTCACTGACTAATTTATTAATGATTTTAAACACATTCTGCGGCGTTGTGCCTATGTCGCTGGCCATGCGTGATAGGTTAATTGGTGTAAACTCGCTCTCGTTTACGCCATACCTAATGAGGAGTATTAAGTATGGAACCCTCCTTAGGCTCTTATAATCGAGACCCAGCAATGTCCGGCTCTCCATATTCTTAGCTTGTCGTTAGTGACCTATTTATTAATATTGGTATTGGTTTATTGGAGTATCCATGGGGTTACCGTGATCACTGTAACGCCGGTTCTTACGTACGTTATACCAATACGTAAAATAATCAGTGTGAGACAGTTTCTTCACTTTCATGCATGGGGATCCGTTTCTGCCCGCATCATCACACTGGCAGTTTAATCCAGGAAATTATAAACACTACACCTAATGGGGTGTTGATACGTACAGTAGATTACCGCGACTCGTGAGACCCCCTACGTGATCTATAGATCTGCGGTTTTATCCCTAGGCATTTCATGTCTTCCCTAACTACGCCTCCTCCGTTTCCCCTGCCTCGCCGCTCATTACCTCCTCCTTTACCTCCTGCTCCAGCGTCTTCAACGCCTCCTGGGCGTTATCGCTCGCCTTCCAATAGGCTACCTTCCCCCTCTTGATCTCCCTTACCAACCCGTCTCTCTGGAGGAGCTTTAGCACGTAAAATACCTGGCTATGGCTTAGGTTCGTCTTCTTGACTATCTCATTTGTGGGTAGTTCTCCCTCCTTGATCAATAATTCTAGGATCTCCTTTTTTCTTTCGATAATCCTTATTGTCTGTTTGCGAGGCATTGTTCTGTATCTTAACTGATTATTTTTAAAGATTAAGAGGCCGTGCCTGGTAATATTACTGGATTGTTTTGATTAGGTTCCTAAACCTTAGGTATAGTGCATAGTCGATGTAGGACTTATTCTCGAGGTAGTAACTAACCGTCCTAGCCCTACCGACCCTCTCGGGCAGTAGGTCTGTGGTTAATAGGCTAAATGCGTTGGAGCCCGCGCCACTGCCGAAGGATACCATGAGTATTCTGGAGCCTGGTTTCGCATTCTCCAGGATGTTTGCGAGGCCTATGAGTACGGCGGCGTTATACGTATTGCCTATCCTATCAACAACAATGCCCAACTTAACCTTCTCAAGCGGTATACCGAGCATCTGCGCAACCCTTATTGGGAACCTGGCGTTTGGTTGGTGGAAAACTGCATAGTCAAAGTCGCTTGGTTTAAGGCCCGTGGCCTCCATGAGGGCCTTAGCCGCATTAACTATGTGTCTAAAGTACGCCGGCTCTCCCGTGAACGACTCACCATGCACCGCATAGGGCATTCCATCCCTACGCCAGAAATCGGGTGTGTCGGAGTTGTATGCATAAACATGCTCTATCTCGGCAACTATGTTTTCAGAGCCTACTACATAGGCAGCGGCGCCGCCGGATACCGTGTAGTCGAGGTGCTCGCCAGGTTCTCCATGGCTATGGTCGACGCCGACGGCTAATCCGTACTTAATCAATCCGCTCTTAACGAGACCCACAGCATTTACAATGGCGTCCGAGCCGGCTTTACATGCGAACTCCATGTCCACAGCGAATGATTGCCTCCTCATGCCCAACGCGTCGATTAATATCGACGCTATCGGCTTCACGGCGTAGGGCTTAGACTCGGTACCCACGAACACGGACCCCAACTCCCTAGCGTCGATACCCGCCCTCTTCAACGCATTTCTGGCGGCCTCTACGGCCATGGTTACTGCATCCTCATCAGGCCCACCGACGCTCCTCTCCTCAACCCAGTAAAGATCCTTAATTCTAAGTGGGTCATCGCCCCAAACACGCGCTATCTCCTTGGTACTAATTCTAAACCTGGGTATGTAGACGCCCCACCCAACAATGCCAACCTTAGGCACAAACTACGGGATTCTGCGCCCTATTTAACTTTTAACGTTTTATTATTCGGCAAAAAACGCATGGACATAAACCCTTAGGGCTTTAGAACGAAGGAGATAATTATATAAACTGCGTTGCGGCTTTAATAAACGTCGATGACGTCGAATAGTGGCGAGGTTAGTCTTAGGGTTGCGGAGGCCAGGTCGAGGGATGTAGGTAGGTTCATAGTTAGGATTCCTCAGCGTTACATGAGGATTTTGGGGATAGAGCCTGGCGAGTACGTTGAAATAATAGGCAATAAACGCAGTGCCTATGCCCAGGTCTGGCCCGCCTACCCCGATGATGAGGATAAGGACTACATAAGGATGGATGGTGTATTGAGGCAAAATGCAGGCGTTAGTATTGGCGATGTGGTGAGGGTAAGGAAGGCCAACCTAAGGTCTGCCCAGAGGGTAACCATAGCACCCGTAGGCGAGTACATAAGGGTTGACCCAGACTACCTAAAGAGGGCCTACCTCCTGGGCAAGCCCGTGTGGAAGGGCTCCATAATCGAGATACCGTACTACACAGGCTCGATAAGGTTCATGGTCACCAGCGTATCGCCGGGCCCCGCGGCGTATGTAGGCATAGATACGGAGGTCCAGATTAGGGAGGAGCCTGTTAGGGAAACAGAGTTGATGGCGCCAAGGGTTACTTGGGAGGACATTGGTGACTTAGAGGAGGCTAAGAGGAAGATTAGGGAGTTGATAGAACTACCACTCAGACACCCGGAGATATTTAAGCACCTCGGTATTGAGCCTCCTAAGGGTGTTTTGTTGATTGGTCCTCCTGGTGTTGGTAAGACTTTGCTTGCGAAGGCTGTTGCTACTGAGGCCAACGCCTACTTCATAGCGATAAATGGCCCCGAGATAGTGTCTAAATACTACGGTGAGTCTGAGGCGAAGCTTAGGGAGATCTTCGAGGAGGCGAAGAAGAATGCGCCCGCGATAATATTCATCGACGAGATCGACGCAATAGCACCGAAGAGGGAGGAAGTAACCGGCGAGGTAGAGAAGCGTGTCGTTGCCCAACTACTAACCCTAATGGACG
>JAKMAE010000093.1 GCA_022014875.1 Vulcanisaeta sp.
TACTTCATACACAGGACTGGGCATGGGATTGGGCTTGAGGTCCACGAGGAGCCTTACATAAGCGGTAACTATAATAAACCATTACCAAGGGGCTCGGTATTCACCATAGAGCCAGGCATATACCTACCCGGCAGGTTTGGGGTTAGGCTTGAGAGTGATGTTGCGGTGCAGCTAAACGGCGTGGTCAAGGTCCTCGACTCGTTATGGCTCGATGTCGTGATTAGGGGTTGAGGAAACACTAATATACCTTGCCCACTCTCGACACCGCGTGATCATATACTTCATTAGGCACGGTGAGTCGCTGTTAAACACCGTGGGTATCCTGCACTCGAGGAATTACGAGGATAACCCATTGACTGAGAGGGGCAGGCTCGAGGCCGCCGCGGCAGCACTCCTCCTACGTAAAATGGGCGTTGAGGGCCCCGTGTTCTCCTCACCACTCCTGCGCGCTAGGCAGACCGCCCATTGCATTGACCCTAACTTTAGGGTTGATGATAGGTTGAGGGAGATTGACATGGGCGAGTGGGAGTTGAGGCGTATAGACGAGGTGCCGTTTGAGAACTACGTAAGGGACCCGGTCAGGTACAGCCCACCGGGTGGTGAGACCATGGACTCAGTCGTGAGGAGGATGACGGACTTCATAAACTACGTCAGGGGCTTAGGCCATAAGGCCGTGATCGCCGTTAGTCACTGGCACCCAATAGCCACGGCCGTCGCCCTGGTGATAGGGTTGCCCCTAAGTAATATCTATAAATTGCGTATTGGCACTGGCTCAATAACGGCGGTGGATCTTGAGAGGAACGACCTGGTGTTCCTGAACCTAAGCCCGATAAGGGTTTTGAGGAGCCTTGGCGTTAGGGATGAGGAGGTACTTAGGGTGTGCGGGCAATGAGCGCCTCGGGGAGTATGGACTGCGGCGCTATTCATTGGAGACTCGTTGAGCTAGGCGTAGACCACGCCTGCGGCTTAGCTAGTTTATTAAGGGTTATGGGTCGTAGACTGGGCATTACGGAGGTGCCAGGTTTCGTAGATGTGATGGTGCACGGCGACGTAGATTTCGTAAAGGCTGTGCTGGGGGGTTCCGTAGTTATTGAGAGGTCCCTCGTACCGAATCTATTCTCCCGCGCCGTCCTGATAAGCATGGTGCCGTACGCATCGCTCGAGGATTTGGTTGTTTCCGTAGTCGTTAATGATGATCCCTGGTACGTGAACACCGTAAGGGAACTCCTCGGTAGGGATAACGTTAGGCTTAACCTAAGGTGGGAGTGGATAAACGAGGTGCTGGCTAGGTACGGTGTCAGGGAGAGGTTTGAGGAGCTTGTTATGCGTTATTGACCCTAGGCTCGTAGATGCAGGCCGGGTCCGAACCAAGTGGGTCCCCGAGCTCCGTGAATGCCCTAGCCCTCGATCCACCGCACACAGTCCTGAATTCACAAACCCCGCACTTACCGTTAAACCTAGCCTCCCTAATAGCCTTAAGTAATGGGTGCTCCCGGTACACCCTAACTATGTTGTCCCTCCTTACATTGCCTAGGGTAAGTGGTAGGAAGCCGCTTGGGTATATTGAGCCATCGCTTGCGACGAATATTATTCCATACCCATCCCTCGTCGGTGTAAAGCTCGGTTTCTTGGCATTACTAGGTGGTTCCCCCATCAACCTCCTAAGCTCGTTAATTAACTCCCTATACAGCCCACCACCGACATATGCGGCTCCGGAGCTCCTCTGCATTACAACCCTCCTGAAGAATGGTGCCTCCACGGTCCTTATTGGTAGCCCGTAGAGCGATGCATCGTATAGGAACTGCACGACATCCTCGGTCTCCCAGGGGTCGAGGGGCTCCAGCTCCATACCTCTACCAACGCGGATTAGGAAGAACACCTCCCAGGCATTGGCCCCGCTATCCCTAACTATCTTGAATATCTGCGGTAGCTCGTGGACGTTTAGCTTCATCACAGTAGTGTTGACTTGGAACTCGATGCCGAAGGCCCTCAATTTACTGAATGCCTCTAGTGTTGCCCTGAACACGTCGATTGGCTCCAGGGCGGTTTTCCTAATGTAATTGTGGGTTTCCGGTCTGGCGCCGTCAAGGCTTATGGATACGGATGACACCCTACCCCTGAGCTCCCTAAGGGTGTCCTCACTTAACAACTTGCTTGACACGGCTGGCGATAGGGACACCGGTATGCCCAGGGACTTGGCGTAGTCGATTATCTCCATTAAGTCACTCCTCATTAATGGGTCGCCACCCGTCAGTATCAGGACTGGGTAGGGCTTGCCGAAGCCCGTTATGTCGTCTAGGAGCTTCATGGCCTCCTTCGTACTTAACTCCGTCGGTAACGGCCTGAGTATTGCATTGGCCCTACAATGCCTACAGGCCAGTGGGCATGCCTTCGTTATTTCGTAAAAGATGAGTAGTGGCTTCTCCTCAAGGGGGTATTGGCCTGCGCGCATTATGGCTGCGCCACCGCCCAAAGCCCACTTTTTAACCAGGCGCTTTTGTCGCAACGCTATTACTCGAGTGATGCGAGGTAGTTGAGTATGTCGGTCCTGGTTATTATGCCTAGGGGTTTGCCGTTACTCACCACGATGAGCCTACCTATCCTATGAATCATCATGAGCCTCATTGCGTCGTAGAGGTCGTCGTCCTTGTCTATCGTCGGCACATCCCTCCTCATGTAATCGCTGACCCTGGCGTTTAAGTTGCCCTCGTAGAACGCCCTCGCAACCTCGCTACTGGTTATTAAACCAACGATCCTGCCACCATCATCAATCACAGGTAAAGCCCTAATCCTCCTCTCCGCAAATATCCTGGCCGCATCCCTCAATGCCTGGTCCTGCCTAATCGTGATGATGTTCCTCGACATAACCTCCTCAACCCTAACCCTGGGTATTGCAATGAGCTTTGTTATGGATATTACCAACTCCCTAAGCCCCTCGTTCTTCTCCGTAACAATGCCCTCAATAATCACCCTACTGTTGACCGTGGGCCCAATCCTAACACTATCACCAACCTTAACATTCTTGAGTTCGCCAACCACCCTAACAATGGCCCTATTACTGAATGGGTTGATAACGTCGAGGAGTTCTATCCCAGTTACGTATATGTTAGTGGGCACCCTATTGATTGTTATGGGCGCGATATCGAGCGCGAAGACTGCCCCCGTCGGTGTCTTTACGTACTCAAGGGCCTTCTGCGTCGGTATGTAGCCACCGTACGGCCCAGTCCTGGACTCCACGTAACCCATCGCCCTGAGCGCAACCATCGAGTTCCTTATCGTGCCCTCATTAATACCGAGCTTCTCCGCAATATCCCTAGACTTCACAGGCCTCTTATTTAGCATGTATAACTCAACCAACGCGCTAAGTATTGATGCATACGTAGGTGGTAGCCTCTCAATCATCATACAGCCTCTACCAACACCTATGGAAAGTATTTATAATTTTTATTTTCAAAAACTAGCCGAGGCGCATCCCGTATTCTTAATGATTCTTAATTATTTATAATTTAACGAGGCTCGGAAAACCCTGACCTTCCTATTACCGCGTACTTCGTAATTCGAAACGACGAGGCCCTTTTTAACGAGGGAGTTCAAGGCCTTATACACGCCCTGCACGGTAGCGGCTCTATTAATTCTCTCCCAAACCTCGTAAGCGGTCAGGGGCCCCGAGCCCTCGAGTACTTTAAGCACGGCCTCCTGCAGTTTCGTCAGGCCCGCGAAGCCCCTACCAACCCTATACTCCTTGATGCCCGTACCCGTCACTACCACCACGTAGTCCCTACCCAACGTCTGCGCCGCTGCGTATGCCATGGCAGATACGGGCTTGACATAGAGCCCACTCTTCGCCAATTCAACCATTGACTTCACCACATCACCATCATCCACATAAACAACCCTAGCCCCAGCACTCATGAGCCACTCACCGACCTCACCCGCACTGCCGCGCCTATGCATCGCCAGGACGAGCCTCGGTAACTCCCCTACGAACCCCCAGTCACGGAGCTCCCTAAACCCCTCATAAATAGCCAGGGCTAGGTAACCCCTCTCCATGGGTAGGACAATGCCGTCCACCTCACCAACCTGCTCGTACAGCTCGTACGCGATCGTCTTAACACCGTCGAGGAACAGTGGGTCGCCGTAGGTCACGTCAATGTTATTACCAGGACGGTCGAACTCCACAGTGACGTTGTCCATCGTGACTAACCTAAGCAATTCCTGGTACGCGCCGGGGACGTCTGGGTCGACGTAGACCCTAACATTGATTCCCGCCAAACCCGCGTAAAGGGCTATCGATAGTGTGAAGTCCTCCTCAAACCCAACCCTTACCTCATTACTGACGACGTTGCTTACCAGGACCGCGGAGCCCCTATCCATGAATGACCCGGTGGGGTTCCTGGACTCGTCCTTAACCAAAACACCGTTGATCCTCCTAACCCTTGTGAACCCTTCACCAAGCGTGACGACCCTACCCCCATGGTTGAGGGCTGAGCCGTACCTCCAAATGCTCGGTTTATCCCTATCAATCCTCAGGAAACCCCTAGGCTCGGTAATGAGTGGGAACCCACACCTCGGGCAACGCCTCATGTAGCCGTGACCAACAAAGCCACACCTAAGGCACCTAAGCCTCAACCCATTGGTCACCACGTCCATCCATACCAATACCCAACACAGGCCTTAAAGCCTTGCCTTATCGGGTTTATTAACGTGGTTTTACTCACCACCCATTACTTTGGAGTAGTGCTTTGCCCATAGATCCATGGCGAAGCCGGGCTGTAACGTCCCCCTCACAAGCCTAAACGTCCTCTCCCCATTACTTAGCCTCTCCGGAACAAGCAACACAACCCTCTCGCCATACCTCCTCGTGAAGTTGTAAATGAAGTCCTGGAGGAACGTAACGTAGAACACGCTTACACCCGAGTCAACAAGGGCTGAGACCACGTTTTCCGCAACGACCGAGGCCTCCACAGGGTTTGTTGATGAGAAACTCTCATCCATAAGTACGAAATCAC
>JAKMAE010000094.1 GCA_022014875.1 Vulcanisaeta sp.
TAGCCCCACGGGTTATGATGAATTACTTATTTAGTTTAGTAAGGAGTAAATAAAGATGCCAAAAAGCTTTCACACTCTACTTACTTATAATTTACCAAGATAAAGTGTTGATTTCGTACATGAAGTACTTCTTAACCTCGACAATGCGACCACTCCGCTAAAGATCGAGGGTGCTCTTCATGGTTCCAGTAACATCCTTAATTGGTATTAATGTCCGTATTATCAAAGTGATAACCCCTATATGGTGTAAAACTGCATCGTAGGTCGACCCACGAGGTTTGTCTTTTACCCTGCGCACTTACTGAGTATTTCCATTAATAACTCCACCACCGCCTTCATGACGGCCAGCCTTGTCGGCTCATCAACCTTAACGCACGTGCCTAATTCATTGCATAGCTCGTTAAGGTAGTTAAGCACTGTATCGAAGTCCTTCGCGGGGTCGATTAACCAATTAATTATGTTGTATATTGCCTTAACAACCTCGTCTCTATCCATCAATACGAGTTTTTACTAAATGATTAATTAAGGCAAGAATTACTCATGTATACCTCCTGAAGACTAAGTACTGCGCTGATGGGCATGCCTTCGAGCAGAGCATACACCCTATACATTTACTCTCATCAACAACAAACGCAGGGCCCTTACCAACACGCTTAAGGGCCTTTGTTGGGCACCAATTAATGCATAGGTTACACTCACCGCATATTGTTGACCTAGCCGCCAAACCCGCCACCTCGATCCTCAGCGATTTATTGCTTGACTTAATAATAACCTCGCCGTTACCGCCAAGCCTAACCTCGGCCTCGCCATACTTACCCCTAACAATGAAGCCCCCATCCGTCCGCTCGACCTTACCGAGCATCTTAAGTAATTCCGAGAATGTGCCTTCATTCATTGGCTTATTGGCGTTTATTATCGTCGTTTCATCACCATCCTTAATAATGATGGGGTATTGAACCTTAACGCTGACCTTGACGTACCTAGCCATGTCGCCAGGAATCTTCCTCCTCCATCGCCAAAGACCATAGTCAATGAACTCCCTGGGCAACCCCTGCAATTCAGAAAACCTCCTTAGCGTGTCAATGAAGCGGTTATAGACCTCGGGGTATCTCTTACTGACGATCTCCAACTCGGCCAATTCATTGGCCGGGCAAATCACGCAGCCCAACCTATCGAAGCCATACTCATAGGCCCTGTTGTAGGGTAGGCCCTTCATTAATATGTAACCCCATACCTCCAGCGCTGTCCAGTCCTGGATCGGCGCGACGACTATGTCCTTACTAACCCACTTACTCACTGAGACCCTCGGCATCCTTGCCCTTTGGAATGACTCATAGGCCCTTTGACCAACAACGCTTATGTAGCCCTGGGGGAACCTACTGATCAGGGCGTTTGTTATTGGGCCGAGCTTAATCACCTTGCAGCACCACCTATAGTCCCTGGCCGGTGGACCGAATTCCTCAATCGCCCTCCAATAGGAGTCGTTCGCCGAGGCTACTATTAACTCCGCGTTGTATCTACTGACGACCTCCTTCACGTTATCGTAAGTCTCGTAGGGCTCCAACCCCGTGTCGTTGAACATTACGTAAAACTTAACACCCGTCTGCGCCGTTAAGTCGAGGACGACCAGGCTATCCTTACCGCCCGAGTAACTCACGACTACGGGTTTCCTATACTCGTTGAATACCTTCTTAAGGAAATTCACAGCCTCCCTGGCCCTCCTCTCAAGGTAATTCCTATTCAACTCCACGAAGTCCCTTAAAGAGCTTGGTTTGGGCCCTGGAAGCCTATCCCTAGCCCTCCAACTTTTAATGATCCTTAACCTGCCACCCCTCATAACCTTGGCAACACCGTGGAACTTACCATCCCTGGACGCCACAGCCACATGTACATACTTCGCATTGGGTATCGAGCCTTCGATGATCAGGTCCCTATGTACATCGTACCTCTCCGGCAACTCCGTGAAATCCACAACAGCCCAGTAGCCACGCCTTAGGGCCAGGATTTCAGAGACACCCTCGTACAACGGCCTAAACCTCCATATGCGCCTCTCAATATCGTAGAACCTATGCCCAATGATCCTACCCCTAACAATAACCTCATCGGCCTGGTCCGCATAGCCAGGTATTTTATTCAGGAGAACTACCTCATTGCTTGGAACGAGGTGCTCCGCCAACTCCTCATCACCGAACTCGTTAATTATTGCCCTTCTCGTAATCTCAATATCCGCAGGAAACGCTGGCCTAACATCGCCAGGTTTTGTAACCCTGACAATACTTATCGAACTACACCTCTTAGCCCCAACCTCCCTATCGAGCAATGGTACATTCAAATCATCGCACCAAAGCAACTCCATGGCTTGGGTTTATTGTTAGTTTAATGATTTAAAAATAAATGTTCGACCTATCCTGCAACCTCTTATCGAGACTAGACGCAACCCTGGACCTTAGGGTAAGTCCCGCCTTAACAACATTGTCTGGGTATGAGGCCGGTACCTTCATCGTGATTCTACACATAACTAACGTACTTCTCATCAGCAGCCCTTTGCACAGGTGCCAATATGGCATCCCTGAGTGCTTGAAATGCCTGGTCTTCCCCCGTAAATTACCTGCGAACACATTAAGGCATTCCTAAGTATTGGTTTAATTAGCCCTTACTTTGGATTACGGCGGCATTAACAACCTAAGCGGATTACCTACATCCCTAACCAAATCCCTCAGTTCACGCCTAATGTTTTCATCACGCATTAACTCGATTATCAGGGACTTCAGCGAGGACCTAAACTCCCTATCATTAAGCACGGAAACCATCGAGGAAATAACGATCTTCCTGAGGTTAGGATCGTTAACTAGGTCACTAAGCACGACCTGTATTATCGGCTTTATCGACGCTAAGGCACTAGCCACAATCATGTCCTGACCCACTGACGCCTGTTGAGCATCCTGCCTAACCTGCTGACTCACGCACCTACGCAAAAGCCCGCCATTAATAAACCCTGTGCCCAACCACAGCACAGGACCGGAGCACATCCATTGTTATTGACGAACCCCCTAAATCTGGGAATTTCCCTTTCTGTTTTACGCATAATCATGCCCAGTTGCTGAGGGTGTTGTGTAGGTTTATCGCAGTGCCAAACGCGCATCCGGTTATGTAACCACATGCGCCCTGTAAAAATGATCAGTTATTAATTAATGAAAAGTTCCTGGTGGACCGGCCGGGATTTGAACCCGGGATCTCCCGCGTTCCCGTGCATACGCATTGCGAGGCGGGCATCCTTCCAGGCTAGACTACCGGCCCAAAACGCCAACACCAAGGGGAGGTTTTAAGTCTTTTATTGCGTTATTTTCGTAAGTATGTAATTGCGTGCAAGCCAATAACCTCTACTTATTGATTTACCAAGATTTGGCTGGTCTCTCCTAAATTCCCTCATGGTGATATCAGCCTTTATTGACCCTGCCTCCTTATCACTAATTACCTTAACACCTACGCCCTCATAAGCCCTGATTAATAGGTACCTTCTTGCTAGGTCTAGCTCCCTAAGGCTTCGTTCCGTTACATACACCTCATTGCGCCTTACCCACTCAAAAGCGTAATCCTGATAAGCGTACAAGTTCGAGTCTATCAGTATCTTCAATGCCGAGCTACGCCCATGTTTATCCCCAAAATAATACTATATAGTGTTTACAAGCACCCAGATAAACCTCGTGGTTTTAGCAATGATGGGTAATGATGCCGAGTCCATGTTTAACGCAACACCGCTACCCTATGTGCATGGGGACGTTTTCGTCATATATGGTTTAATAAACCCAACATTAGTCGTACCAGCAGGTGCGATTATCCATGTGACGTTTATAAATCTCGATGATGGCGTGTATCACAACTTCGTAGTGACCACGGTACCGTACTTACAAGTGGGTTAGTGATGACCCGCTCGTTGAGCCACCGTATGATGAGATAATAAAGCTTGTGAATGAATTCAATTAAGAAATACCTCGGTTGATCAAGTCCATTGAGGCGCACGTAATAAAAATTTAATAATTACGTGACTCATGGTATTCCTGTAATGATTATACTACGTGATGTATACAGGGCTAGGCGATTAATCGACAACCAACCTCCAGGGACACCGTTAATATATTCGCAGTTACCTAGGGAACCTGGGTTAGTTGTGGCGGTGATGATCGGCGGCAACATCGACCCCGAGCTTCTTAAGAAAATAATTGAGGGGTATTGATCATGGTAGGCATAATCGTGTTAGGTTTCGTGTCACCACTCCATAAGGATAAGGTACCTGTAGTTCAGGGTATCGATAAAATCATAACGAGCATGGACGAATTGAAAGATTTAAATATCGGAGACTCCCTCGTGGTCGCGGTCATCTTGTCTGGCGGGGTCAGTAGGTTAGTTAGCGAGTTGGTTTCTACGAATATGGTGCGTAGGGTTGTCCTAGTTTCACACCCAGGCTTCAATAGTCTCGCCTCGGCACTCGATGCAAGGGCCCTCCTTAGGGATTTAGGTGTTGACTCGGGTATTATCCATATAAACGACCTCAGAGAGCTTAGCAATGCTTTAAGGGTTGCAAGGGCAATTGCCAGGATTATCGGTTCTAAGGTCGCCCTACTAGGCCTCGATACAAAGACTAGTATTTCCCGGGCATTTGAGGGTAGGTTTAACGCCAAGGTGGACGTAATCGGTATGGACGCGTTCGAGAGACTTGTTGAGGGTGCCGATGAAGCTGTGGCTTTGGAGTTCGCAAGATCGATAAGTGAGAGGATTAGGTTCGAGGTTGGTTATGATAAATTAATCGAGGTTGGCCGAATATACGCAGCCATAAGGAGCCTTTACTCTAAATACGATGCTACGGCAATAAACTGCTTCCCCTACTTAATAAGGCACAGGGTAACGCCCTGCCTGGCCCTGGCCAGGTTGAATGAGGAGGGATTAATAGCGGCCTGCGAGGCGGATC
>JAKMAE010000015.1 GCA_022014875.1 Vulcanisaeta sp.
GTTATTGTCACTGTTGCGGTTTCGTTGCTTGTGAGACCGCTTGGGCACTCGTACTGCCAGGTGGAGTACGCGTCACTGCTGCTCGTCCACTCGTTGCCCAGGTTCACAGTGCCCGGCCCACTTGTCACGCTGCCCGACCAGCTGTCGAACTCGTACCATGGGTTACCGCCCACCTGTAGTGGGGCGTAGGCTGTGATGGTCTGCGTCTGCCCACTAGGCACGAAGGCGCTTGTCGGGTTCACACTCACTGTCGCTATCCTCGACGGGTTAGTTTGCCCCTTCACCGTTAGGAAGCACCCGTAGGTAGTTGGTGGTGGCGGTGTGGTTGATTGGCATGTTATTGTCACAGTCTCCGTGAATGGGTTGGTGGCTGTGAACAGCGAGCCCAGGGCCACTGGTGAGCCGCTGGCTGTGCAGCTGCTGGGTACGCTAACGGATATTGCGTATTGGTAGCCCTCCGCCAGGTTCACGCTGTATGTTCCGCTGGAGCTACCGCTCTGCTCCCAAACAATCCAGTACGCCCCAGATATGTACTGGTCAACCTTCGCAGTCCACGAGACGCCGGGACCATCATCAATGACTAGGGTCATTGTCACAGAACCGCTACCGCCTGGCGGTGGTGAAGGCGGTGGGGGTGGTTGTTGCTGTTGTTGGCATGTTACTGTGAATGGCACGGTTGTTGGTGTGCCGTTGTAGTTGACCTGCGTTGATTGCGGGCTTATTTGGCATTGGTAGCCGCTTGGGTTGCTCGTTATTGATGCTTGGAAGTCTATGGTTATTGGGTAGTAATTAGGCACTATGCACCACTCATAACTCGTCGATTTAGTGACCTGGCCGGAGATGAAGGGGTCGCCAGGCGCAGTCCAAACCACCTGCCAACCGGCGTTGTACGGGTCACTGACTGACGCCAGCACTGGGCATCCCTGGGCACTTAATGAGGTGCCTGCTGGTGTGATTGGCCCTGGTGTTGTGACGTTTGCGCTGAATTCTAGGGTTAGCCCTGGGTCGTTTATTGGCGAAACAACTATGGTGACCGCACTCGGTGCGTAGTCTATGCTCAGCTCATAGACGTAGTACTGGCCTAGACCCAGCGAGATGTTGACTGGGTACTCGCTGACGCCCCCTGGCCCCCTTATGAATATGTACCTGACCTGAACCGCGTACCTGCCTATGTTGTACATCGGTACGTAGAGTGTGCCGTTGATGTAGGTCGGCCCGGGTAGGTATACGTACGTACCAGCCGTTATTAACCTAGCGTTGTTTGCCGACGCCGTTGTTGTGGCTAGGTATGATAGGCCGCCAATTAGCACCGCGCCCAGTGCAATGACTAGGATGAGTGTTAAGCCCTCGAGGACTATGTCAGCCAGCGCCATAACCAATCACCTCGAACCCGGTGGCATTGCCTGTGGACTCGACCAGCACCACGCACCCCCTGGTGAACAATAACACAGTGCCGTTGATCCCCGACAGGCTTATCTCCCTATACCACCCGGGCTTCGTTACGTTCGGCACTGAGTACTCTATGTATGTTCCGTAGGGGAAGTACAGAGATCCGTTACTCACGTAGACCGTGCAGGACCTGCCGAGCGAGGCCAATTCACTACCTATCTCGGCGGTGTACCTACCCGCCTCGTACATTGTGTATAGGTAGTCGCTCAGTAAGTACGTGGTTATGGCAATTACGATCATGATCAATGCGAGGATCACTACACCGCCGATGGTGAAGCCCCTCCCTGAGGCCCTCGACATAGCAGTAAGTATGTGCCTAGGCAATTAAGTATTACTGCTTATAAGGGGGTTCGTCAATTAATCCCTCATGTCGGTTGCTCAGTGGGTGGTTACTGTAGACGAGGTACTGAAACTACTCGTCTCCCTGGGCTTCATATACATAGGCGTGGCGGCCCTCGCTGTGATGGGGCTGGCGGCAGTCATCCTATACCTAATCGGTAGGCCCAACGATGTTTGGGAGTACATAGAGGAGGTCATCAATTACCTAGCGATAATCGGCGGCGTACTGCTCGCAATAGCCGTAGTGAATAAGGTGTTGATCGGCAGCCTAGTGGTGGATCCATACACGGTGTATAGGACCATTTACGATTATGCGTGGAATGCCGTGAGGTTCAGGGCCTGGTTGATCTGGAACACCTGCACGTGCCCGTTGACCTACCCGTGGTGTGACGTTAGGCAGGTCCAGACGGAGAACGCCACGTTAATTCTCGAATCAACCGAGGACCTGGTACCGATGATGTACCTTGCACAGTTCGTGCCCGGGTTGGCACCGTTATTCATATCCCTCGGCCTAGGCCTATCAGTGTCGAGGCTCAGGAGCATCGGCTCCCTATTCATAGCCATAGGCCTTGGACTATACGTAGTCGTTGTTGGCGGCGCAGCCATAATAGCATCTCAACCCTTCTACACAGCCATGCTCAGCGACCACGGCATAAACTACATAGTCAATGCCGGAAACTTCGAAACCACGTTCTGCCAAAACGTAGGTATAAGCGTGGACGGCTTCAACAATGTGCTCAACGCCTATAACAGGTTGGCCGTCTACGTGGCCCAGGCAAACACGATAGTGATCATACTTTATGCAGTATTGTTTGCCGTAATCTACGCCATAAGGTCCGCCCTATCGTGACCCCCATGATGGGGTTAGCACTGGTGGTTTCCGCAATAACAGGCGCCCTGTTGATTAAGGCGTTAGTGGGTGTGTTGAGGGGGCGTGGGTTATGGGTGGGCATTGATGATGTTGCTTGGTACGTGTTTGCCCTGGCCGTGGTTACGAACTTCTTCGGCCTGCTACCTAGCAACCTATCGTCGGTCAACACCGCCATTGCCAGGATTACCGAGGCGCTGCATGGTTATTACGGCATAATCAATGCAGTGACTTGGGCGGAGACCGCAATCTCAATATCCACAAACCTAGGCCTACCCATAGCCGAGACCGCGGCAGAGGTGCTTGCTGGCGTTGAGTTGGGGCCTGTCGTGGTTGTTGTAGACGTTGTTGAGCATGTCGTGTCCGCGGTCATTCAATACCTCGTTAATTTCATCTCAATACTAACCGAGGCCCTCCTCTTTATTAAGTTCGCGATGATGGTTGGTGAGGCCCTTGGGCCTTTCATACCGTACCTGGCAGCACTACTTGTGATACCTAGGGTTAGGGCCGTCGCGGCCGTCCCCGTTGTGGTGTACCTAGTCCTGGGTATTGCGCTACCCCTCGGCGTGAACATGGCCTTGACGCACCCTATTGTTGAGGTGGTTAATACGCCGCGGGTAGCGTTCCCAAACGGGCTTGGCTTCGCCAACGTTGAGGTTGTTGACGAACTCGGTAGGCCACTACCCGCTGTCCTGCACATACTTAGCCCCGGGCTGGGCTATAGCGAGACCGTGGGCCTACCAGGCGGTTTAGGCTTAGTGCCGCTGCCCATATATGAGGAGCCGAGGTTCGTTGGCCAATACGTGGTGGATTACGTGGTTGCCCTATTCATGAGGTTCCCCGTGAATGCGTACCTAACCCCAAGCCCAGAACCCCCGACCCGCCCAGTAATGATCAAGCTACCCTTCATTGCCGTGTTTAATGGAGATAGCCTAGTGGCTTTGTTTAACTATACGTGGATGGGCGATGGCTTCGTCAACACTACCGTTGGCTGTGGCTATGCCATGATTGAAGTAACGACGCCCTGCAACGGCAACTTAACAATAATGGCCTACGCAGGTGATGCGTACATAAGCACTGACAGAGCCAGTAATTGCTCAATAACGTACTCAGTAACTAAGCAGGAACCCAACAACCTCGTTTCGCAGGCGTGGCTCAACGAGGTGTTGCTGAACCACGAGTTTCTCTGCCAATCCGTTGAGTCGCTAATAATTCCATCGCCAACCTACGCACCCGAGGCTCCGCCCCAGGTCCTTAGGTTATTGTTAAACACCCTAAACGAGTCATGCAGCGGCGTTGGGTATTACAATGAGTCAATGCGTGAGTTGAGGAGTATCGAGCTATCGATCTCCCTGAAATGCCTCGGCAGGTGCAACAACACCCACGTAACCGTCGTCGTGATCGGAGTAAAGCCGTACAGCCTCAACTATTACGCTTTGTGGGGTGGGACTTACGTGGCCTGGCTGAATCAATCAATGATCATCATTAGGAATGCCGATGGTTTGATTGGGCCGGGCCCCGTGATAGCCATGTTCACGGATATCGCGTACACAGTAGCCCTCGTCCTCGGCCTGGCGGGCCTAGTCGCTATTACGCCAAGGATTAGGGAGTGGGGCAGGTTAATGAGCGCTGTTAGGGTTAGGCTCAGTATTAATTATGGGGATGTCGTATCCACCGTTGGCCCGTCCATAGTTAGGTCGGTGGCTGGGCGTGTCGGTGATGGGTTAATTGCCAGGTATAGGTTGTTGAGGGTGGTGCGAGATTTCGTCGCTAGGCGGTGGTACGCTAGGCACTTGGTCAGGGCTGGTTATTGGGCAATCAGGGAGTTGCCGAACGTATCGGTCGCGCCCCACGTGGTGCTGCCGCTGCTGTATGGCGCCTCGATGGCGCGGAGCTACCTGCTTAGGAGGGTTAGGTCCATTGAGGATGGGGCGCTCAGGTCAGCCCTCAGGCTCTTCATTGTGGGGGTTGTTGGTCCATCGATGGTGCTTAGGCCGTACTCGGCCCTCGGGGCTACGCATAGGTTCTCGGCAGCGTTAATTAGTGGTTACTTTGGTAATGCCATTAAGGAGGTTTCCCAAACATACTCCGCGATTAAGCATTACGTTGGTCACCACCTGGCGCTGTACATAGCATTGAGGTCGTTAATACACGGCTTGGGAGGGGGTGTTGCCAGGGCCATTCAGAGGGTTTACTCGGCGCTGGATGACCCGATCAAGGCATTGCTGGTAATCAATGCTGAGCTAGGCATTATGAGGGGCGTTGATGCGGAGACGGCATCCTTAATCGCTAGGGATGCCCTTGGAGGGTTAATTACGAGGCATCCCGAGCTTGTTAATGCAAGGGTCCTAGTGAACAACGTGGAGTTGGGTCCCCAGGCCGTGCTTGGGCTTGATGATTACGTGGATGTGGTTGTGAGGGTTGGTGGTAGGGATGTGGTTTTGAAGGCCTGGGTCGTGAAGGAGCTCGCCAGGGTTGTCGAGGGTAGGCGCTTCAGGCGTTAGGTGTAGCTGTATGAGTAATTTATGAGGTCCCTCAGGGTTATGAGGCCAGGCCTCGCGTTTAAAACCCTCGGCGCCAGGTTCACCACGACTGCTGCCGTGGCTGGGTCGCCGGGCGTGCCGGTGCTTCTCCAGGTTATTGTTGGTTCGCCCACGAGCCTAACCTCCTCGTAGTCCTCACAGGCAACGCAGGCCCTCAACTCAACCCTAATGACCTCCTTATCACCCACGAACCCACTGCCGTAACCAACGACACCCCTTACCTGGCCCTCCTCTATCCTGAAGTACTGAGTCTCGTAGTGCCTATCGGCTATTATTGCGTCCTGGCCCTCCTCAACCCTGTCCAGCCTAAGCCCCATGATGTTCGCCATGAGTAGTACGGACTCCGCGAAGCCCACGTGAGCCGTTATCTCACCCCTGCTCAGGGCCTCCCGGAACTGTGTCGGTGTCATGCCGAGGCCGATCTTCCTCTGGAATGAGTACCTCCTCTTTGCGGCGTCCAGGGACCTAACAACTACGACCTTCTCAAGCCTCGTCAATGTCGTGGAGAGGACGGCGGGTAGGGCGTCGAATACGAAGCCGGGGTTTACGCCGGCGCCGAGCACTGTCGAGCCGTAGTTCCTGGCGTAGTTATCCACCAACTCCGCCAGTTCTGGGTATCTGTACCAGGGCCATGCAAGGGTCTCGCAGGTGGAGACCACGTCCGCGCCAACCCTAATAGCCTTCATTATCTGTGGGTAGACCCTATCGAAGAAGCTCCCGGTTGCGTGGAGGACTACGTCTGGGTCCGAGTCCCTGAGGACCCTATCGGCATCGCTCTCCACCTTAATGCCCAGGGTCTTACCGAGGCCAAGTAATTCACCGAGGTCCTTACCGACCTTCTGTGGGTCAATATCTATCGCACCAACAACGTCAAAACCCCTTTCAAGCGCGACCTTGGCTATTAACTGCCCGATGGGGCCCAACCCATAAATCACAACCCTAATCGCCACGCTTAACCACCCTGGACCCATTATTAATAATTTTACCACTACGGGAATCAGCAGATTGACTAGCCCTATCATTAATCAATGCTAGGGCCCATCATCATCAAACCCAAATTACCGCCACGTGTATTAATACGTTTTCCTCAAACACAAAAGCATTCATTTCAATGCCACTCCCACGCAATTACATATTTTAATGATTGAGTCCTTGCCGTGAAACTCCCCGTAGAATGCCCGCGATGCGGCTATAGCATCTACGTAATTTATATGGGTTACACCACGGTATATCCCTGTGATTACCCCTGTAGAAAGAGTGTTGAATGCCTTGATTTAGGCCTTATTTGCGTTCATGATTATTTATTAAGGATTGAATAGTCACTAAATGCGATGGCAACCCCCGAGCTTTCGAAATACATGGAGCAGGAGTACGAGGTTGAGTGTGACGGTCAAAAGGTGAGACTTAAGCCGGTTAAGGTTTGGATGCTTGCACCAAAGGGTAGGAGGGGCGTTATAATAGGCCTCTTTAAATGCCCAAATGGTAAGGTTGTGAGGAAGGCCATTGGCAAGGCCGAGTAATAAGTCGGGAAGGATGGGTTATCCTTAAAATCGCCCAAAGTCCTTGGTTTAGAAAATGCGGAGGTACGAGGCCGTCGACGCACTTATTGAGGAGTATGCTTCACGCTTTACCAAGGTCCTCCAGCAAATATGCACTTGTAAGCGTGAGTATGAGAGGAACATCGACATTGTTAAACTATTAAGCGTGAGTGATGAGGTGGCTAGGTGCGTAAGGGAGAGAAGGCCCTGCAACCTAGGTTTTGTTGAGGTTAGGGTTATTAGGAAATTCCTCACTCAACACGTGGTTATTGTGGTGAATGGTAGGGAGTTAAGCGTTGATGATTTCAATACGTTAATCTCGAGGGCCAGGTTATTCAATGAGTGGTACAGCAATGACTGCTCGATAGATGCGTACATGTACCCAATAATCGGGGCTGACCATTACGATGCGATCAAGGAGTTCCTGCGGAGGAACCTCAGGGAGTTGGAGAAGGTGTGCGGTGGCGAGAGGCCCAGTCTCGACTTCGATGATCTACCGACATACGTAGTGGGCGGGATTAAAAATGCAGTTAATAGTTATTTATCAGCCGGGGCAACCAAGTCCTAGCCGTAGGCGGTGGGCCCCATGAAAACCTTCACCCTGAAGCTGAGTGGGCACTTGTTCGATAATGCCGACCTACTGCCAACCTATGTTAATCTAATCCGTGAACTTTGGGTTAATGGTTATAGGATGGTTGTTGTCACGGGTGGCGGCTCGCTGGCCAGGCGGTACATAGAGATTGGCAGGAGCCTTGGCATAAACGAGTCACTCCTAGACATGCTGGGGATACTGGCCAGTAGGTTGAATGCGCAGTTACTGGCTTCGGCACTCAGTGACATAGCTTACCTCCCAATACCCACGGACATCAACACAACACTGAGTGCCTGGGCCACGGGTAGGTTGGTGATTGTCGGTGGTTTCCAACCGGGCCAATCAACCGCGACCGTTGCGATGCTGGTAAGCGAGGCCCTAGGCATAAAGAACCTAGTTGATTGTGCAAATATCGACGCGGTCTACACGAGCGATCCCAGGAGGGATCCGACGGCCAAGAGGCTGGAGAGGGTCACTATTGACGAGCTAATGGGCATTCTTAAGTCGAGGACTGTGGCGGGCACTTACGACCTACTCGACCCATGGGCCCTGAGCATAGCCCAGAGAGGTAAAATAACAATACACGTGGTTAGCTGTAACAACCCAGACGCCTTAAGGAGGTTGATTAGTGAGGGTGTGGGTGCGGGCACGGTAATAACGCCCTCCTAACGCGACGTTACGCACCACGAGTGCGCAAGTGTCACGACTTTACTAATCGATTCCTTAATGCTGCTTGGTAATTCATTGATTAATCTCGTTATTAATTCCTTATAGTTATTAATTAATTCCTCAGTGCTGTACCCAGCCCTGGCGTACTTACAGGCCCTCATGTATGTTGCCAACTTATCGGCAATATTGACGAGCTTGCCCTCAACGCTTAACTCGAACCTATACTCCCTGAAGTACCTGCTCAATTCCTCACCAAGTCCTAAGCCCTCGAATACCCTGGCCTCTATATCCCTCCAATTAGTCACCATCGACCTAACGCCATTCCCAACATTGCCAATCAATGCCTCATGGGCATCGTGCAGCAGCGCCATGGCTAGGCACTTACCAACATCAACGTCCACGCCTGACCTCCTAACCTCTGAGCACATAATGAGCGCTACGTAACTAACGAGTAGCGTATGCTCCCCAACGCTCTCTGCCACGGCCCTGGGAACCCCACGCTGTAGCCATCCAATCCTCGGTATGTTCAGCAGTGTATCGACTATGTCCAGGATATTCACGATCGATTGGGACACCAATACCGATGCCGAGACCCTTTAAAAACTTATTAACGCAGCCCCAATGAGATGGCGCAGTGCTTCCAGAGTTGGATGAATTAACTAGGGGCTATTTATTGAGACTGGTCACTAGGTATAGGCTTAGGCTTAGGAAGAGGCTTGGCCAGCACTTCGTTGTCGACCCTTCCGTGATTAGGGACATGGTTAACCACGTAGACCCCGGGTCTAGGGTCCTCGAGATCGGCACCGGCATAGGCATACTCACTTACTACCTCGCCAAGCGCGCGTTGGAGGTCGTCACGATCGAGATAGATGATAGGTTCGTGAGGATTGCGAAGGAGTTGCTGGGGGGCTTAGCAAACGTGTCCATAATCAGGGGCGATGCCCTGAAGTTACCGTGGCCTAGGGTTGACATTGTGGTCTCGAACGTGCCGTACTCAATAACGTCACCTCTAATTGTACGGATCGTCAGGGAGGGCGTGCCCAAAGCCCTACTCACAATCCAGAGGGAGGTTGCTGATAGGTTGGTTAGTGAACCGGGCGGTGATGATTACGGTAGGTTAACCGTAATTGTGAAGTGCAACTACTTAATCACAGTACTCAACACGTACCCCCCAGGGTCATTTTACCCAAGCCCTGAGGTGTACTCCTCGCTCGTAATGATGAGTAGGAGGGAGCCATGCCACCAACACCTGGAGGAGGTTGAGCTAGTCACGAACATACTCTTCAGACACAGAAACAAGGTCCTTAGGTGGGTATTGAGTAAGTACCTGGGCCGAGAAGCCCTACGCGACGTGGTTGAGGGCGGGTTCGACGTTGACGTGAGGGTTCGTCAATTGGGGATTGACGATATAGCCCGGTTGATCAAGATCCTGAGACCGTACATGGGTAGGTTAAGGGCCGCTGCGTCGGGCGTCAACGACTATGCTCATTAAGTCCCTGGCGGCCAACACACTTGGGAATATCTCGGACGCCTCCAGGGCAAGCAATTCAGGGTCAGGGTACCTATTGCTTATGTGCGTCAACACCAACCTCTCTACACCCGCCTCCCTAGCTATTGATGCCGCGTCGATTGACCTCGAATGCCCCTGCCTCCATATTACGTCCTTATCCTCACTCGCCGAGAATGTTGATTCGTGAATGAGGAGCTGCGCGTTGCGTGATATGTCGATTACGGTTTCCGTCGGCGCCGTATCGCCAGTATACACGAGCTTCACCACACCGCTGGTTATGGAATCAACGACGTCCTCAGGCCTTATGACCCTGCCATCATCAAGGACGACGGTCTCGCCCATATGCAGCCTCTTCCAGTAAGTAACAGGCACCCCGAGCTCCCTGGCCCTTTCCGGGTTGAACCTTCCTACGTACGTCCTCCAATGCAGGGCGTAGGCGCAGTCCGCAATTGTGTGCCTAGCTAGGGTGCATTGCACGTAGAAGTTCTCCTCATTTACGACCTCGGTCACTCTCTCGGTTGGTTCAACCTCGTGGATTAAGACCTTGAATGGCGGATCGCCAACAACCTCCAACGTATTCCTAACAAGATCCGCAATACCCCTAGGCCCACCTATGACTAGGTCGTCCCTCCTACCAAGCATTGCCATGGTGGCTAATAGACCTGGCAGTCCAAATACGTGATCGCCATGTAGGTGCGTTATGAATATGTGCGTTATCTTTAATGGGCTAACCCCAACCTCCATCAACCTGTATTGAACACCCTCCCCAGAGTCGAGCAGTATCCTTCTCTGGCCGTCCTCAATGAGTATTGCCGGTAAGTACCTGCCAGGCCCAGGTACTCCGGCCCCTGTCCCGAGAAACGTCACTCGAATAAGCACGCAATGGTTAATACCCTAGGTTTAAATAAGAAACTAACTCGATAATCAATGTGTAATGAGCGGCATTATTAATGAGGAAGTGATGGGTAGGTTGATTAGAAACTTCAGGCTGGGTTATGAGAAGGCGGGCTTAGTAATATACATCATACCTAGGGATGATGCAGGCCAATTAATGGTTAGGGGCGAGGACGTGAGCAATGGGGATGTAACACTCTACGGGACTAGGGTCATGATTCACGTACCCTGCGGTGGGAGGATCTACGGTAGGTACTTATCACAGATCGGTGAGGATCTTTTCGGAACCTACCTATTAATGACCAATGGTGAGTGCAGGGTACGCGTTACGTGGGAGGAGCAGGGCATTGATGCGCACTTTGACTTAAGGCCTAACGAGGCATTACTAATCATGGTTAGGCTCATGAGGTTTAGGAGGCGTAGGGCTAAACCAAGCAGTGAGGCGCTACGTATAATGAGGGTGCTCGGTGTGGAGGGCGAGCTTCTCTACTCTGACGCAAATGGGGAGGTGCAGATCTTTGGCGTAACCAGGGGCTTCGAGAAACCCACCCCCGGAGGTTGCGTTAACGAAGTCGTACTCAACAATTGGAAATTCACGTTTAACGCCTGCAGCCAGGTAGTGAGTTTCCCAGCCAATAATGTCAATGTACTCATGATCTACGGTGCGGACACAATAGCCGTGAGTAGGTATTACCCAGCGCTCGGCGTTTGGTACGAGCTAGGTAGGGTCAACGGCCCCGGCAGGTACATTATTGTACTAAAGGGCTAGGTTCAACTGCTTCATAAGTATTAGGTTTAGACGTGGGCTGTCGAGCAGCATCACGTTGTTTATTAAGGACACCCTGAACTCCCTAATCACCAACTGCGTGTAGAGCTGCATGAGGGCTCTGGCGGCGTCCTCCTCATCAATACTCACGTGGTACTGCTTCCCAATCCTCTTGACCCACTCCAGGCATGAGTCGTGTATTAAACACGTATTTCTGCATTCATGGGTTGTCAGGGTTGGTGTGAATAATATGAACCTGCGCCCCCTCAGGTCCACGAATGCGCCGTAGTTCGTTGGTACCACTATCCTGATACCGCGCTCATCAGAATCGATTCTGAAGCCTAGGTAGACGAATGCTGACGGTACATAGTATATCCTATTAGCCTCCCTACTTAGCCCGATGTTCCTAACCTCCTCATCACTTAGTTGCCTAATCCAACCGAAGTCCTCAAGGATCTTCACGTGCCTGTGCACAACGCCCTTAAGCATGTTTAACCTACGCGATAGCGCTGTGACGGTCATTGGGCCATTACTCAACGCATTCATTATACTTAACCTAACGTTATTGCTCAGCAATGCGTCGAAGGACTCGATCGGCAGTATGGCCACTGACTTAATGTTGGCCTTTAGTAGGTCTGATCCGTTAATTGTCGCGTTCGCGCTCACCATCTAGTCTTGTAATCAAAGACCTCTTAGTTTAAAACCCTATTTTGATAAACCATAGCTAAAGTACGAAGGCGTTTACCCAAAATCGGTGTCCTGGATGTCATGGAGGATTAGCCTTAATTCGATAGAGAGGGCTAGGAGGGTTATTAGGATAGGGGATGGTGTACCGCAGGTCGGGACCCTCGCGTTCGGCATCGTTGATAGGGGTACGAACGTCATCGAGGTCAGGCCAACAACGCTTTGCCCCCTCTCCTGCATCTACTGCTCCGTGAACGCCGGGCCCAACTCAACCAATAGGTGGGCCGAGTTCGTCGTCGAGCCAGCCGCATTACTGGGCGCTTTGGAGGAAGTCGTCAGGTTCAAAGGGATAGATGATGTGGAGGTACACATCGACGGCATGGGGGAGCCGGGGGTTTATCCATACCTAGTCGATTTAGTGCGTGGCGCCAGGTCGATAAGGGGCGTTAGCAGGGTTACGATGCAGACAAGACTCTACATGCTGAGTGAGGACGACCTGAGGAAGCTGGCGTCGGCAGGTCTCGATAGGATAAACCTAAGCATTGACTCATTAAACCCCGAACTAGCTAGGAAGATAGCCGGTGCTCCCTGGTATGATGTTGATAGGGTTAAGGAGCTGGTGGCCAAGGCGCTTGAATTTGGGATAAACGTGGTGGCGTCGCCGGTTTGGTTGCCGGGTATTAACGATAATGACGTGGTCGAGATAATTAGGTGGGCCAGGGACGCGGGTTTGGGCAGGGGTGAATTACCACCGGTGCTCATTCAGAAATACATACCGCACAAGAGAGGTAGGAAGGTGAAGGTTAGGGTCATGACTTGGGGGGAGTTTTGGAGTAGGTTGAGGAGCCTTGAGAGGGAGCTTGGTGTGAGGCTTACCGCGACTAATGAGGAGTTGAATATACATAAAGCACCGCAGTTACCCAAGCCGTACAGTGTCGATGAGGTTGTTAAGGTTGATATCGTGAGTAGGGGCTTGATTAAGGGCGAGTTCCTAGGCATAATACAGCCTCTAAAGGGCTCGGTTATTAGCGATAGGGTAATAAGCGTCATTGCCGATCCACGCCTCGAAAACGTACTAATCGGGGCCCAGGTCAGGGTTAGGATTATCGAGAACTCGGACAATATATACATCGGGAAACTAATCTAATTATAAGGAAAACTTATTTTCCTCACGTTGAGGGATTACCTAATATGGTTGGTGGTAGGGTTGTTGTTGTTTCTGGTAGTGGTCGTGGTATTGGTAGGGCTATAGCCGTTAGGTTGGCCAGTGCTGGTTATCGTGTCGTCGTGAATTATAAGAGGCATGATGAGGAGGGTGAGGAGACCATGAGGTTGATCAAGGCTGTTAATGGCGAGGCCATCCTGGTTAAGGCGGATGTTGCCACGGCCGATGGCGCCAAGGCGGTCATTGATGAGGCGGTTAAGCAGTGGGGCTCTGTTGATGCGGTTGTTAATAATGCCGGCCTTGGGATAATGAGGCCGTTCGTGGATGTTGATGAGGGTTTGTGGGATAAGATAATCAATACGAACCTAAAGTCCGCATACCTACTGACTAAGTATGCCGTACCATACATGATTAAGAATCGTTGGGGCAGGATCATAAACATGAGCTCAATAGAGGGCTTAATGGGGGCCGCCTACAACGTACCCTACGCAACCGCAAAGGCCGCATTGATAGGGTTCACGAAGGCGTTGGCCGCCGAGTTGGCGCCGTATGGGATAACGGTCAACGCGATAGCGCCTGGCCTCGTTAGGACTAAGATGGGCATGAGCCTACTGCAGGTCCTAAATGTTAAGGAGGAGGATTGGGTCAGGACGGCCACACTGACGGGTAGGATAATCGAGCCCGAGGAGGTTGCCGAGCTAGTGGCGTTCCTAATGAGCGACTCGGCAAGGAACATAACAGGCCAAGTCTTCATAATAGACGCAGGAACAACAATACTACCAGCCGCAAGGCACCTGGCCAAACCCAGTGGGGAGTAGGGCCGTTGTTTAATCACCAAGACTCAAAACAACCAGCCCTCTTCCCTATACGCCATGTCCCAGAATAAGTACTCGTAGGTGCTGGCCTGCCTGAATATTTTGACTAATTTGTCGAGGTCCCTCATTAGGTAGTCACTGGCGTTATCAACAATGGCGCGGAGGTCATTAACTATCCTCTCATACTCAGGGCTTAGGTAGACCGATGCCCAATCCCTATAGACCTTGATAGGGTTCCTTACCAATTTCTCCGCGTGGTGCCTAGCTATTTCTAGGTACGTCCAGTAACAGGGGAGTATCGCCACAAGGCCCTCGTAAGGCCCGCCCATCATGCATGTTGTTAATAAAAAGTTCATGTAGGCCATGTTGGTCGGGCTTGGCCTCGCCCTCACCACATCCTCTATCCTAAGGCCGAGCGCACTCAACAGCTTATTGTAATTCTCGAGCTCTGTACTCACGTCAGCGAGGGCTAGCTCGAGCACCCTCCTCATTATCGATGGGTCATCAAACTTCGAGGATATTATGGCCTGGCACTTCGTGAGCGTTATTAAATAGTTATAGTCCTGCGTGATGTAGAACTTGAACTTCTCCATGGGTAGTGAGCCCTCGAATAGCTCGGTAACGAATGGATGATTAAGTATCCTTTCCCAGATGTCCATTGCCGATTCCCTGAGGAGCTCCGTGACTCGCCTACTGGCCACAGGGCATTAATTAGGTAAGGAAGTATTAATAAACTCCCCCACCTATACGTGCGTCTTGGCAATGTCGAGCACCGGAGGTGCTAAGGTTGAGGTTGAGAGGGTTTACGTAATTAACCTGAGGAGGACGAGGGAGGTGTCTAGGACGAAGAGGTCGCCATATGCTATTAGGTTGATTAGGAAGTTCGTAGCCAGGCACATGAAGGTTGAGCCTGATAAGGTTAAGATAGGCAATGACGTTAATGAATACGTCTGGTCTAGAGGTATTGAGAAACCCCCAAGGCGTGTCGAGGTTAGGGTTATTAAGTACAGTGATGGTACGGTTGAGGTTAAACTGAACGTGCCTAAGGAGGCCGAGGCGAAGACCGAGGCAAAGCCTTCGTAATACGGTGTTGTAGCCGTTTCTTTTAAAACCTTCGTTTAAACCCCGCTAACGTGGTTAGCAACAAAACGTTGCGTGTATTGTCGAGGCTTTTTACAGGGATTCTGTACCTGGTAATTACGATGCTAGCATTCATTTGGGACTTCCCCTTCTATCCAATACCCATAGCCGCCCTAATCATTATCGTAACAACCGCCCTGGCATACTCAGGGCATGTTAAACTGGGCTTCGTAATAACAATCCTACTACTCGTGCCCGCCATACTCTACGTCTATAACTACGCTGCCCTCGGCGCGTTATTACTAATATTGATGCTCATAGTGCTGATCAGGGTCTTTGATTGGCTCGGCATTGGCGTTGGAATGCTTGCGTGGGAGCTCTCGATAATCCCAAACCAACAGCTCTACACATTCTCGGTACCCCTCATCCTGATGTCGCCTAGCCTAACCGTGGGCGTCACCAGGAGGGTTACACCACTCAAGTCATTAATAACGTTCTTACTACTCTATATACCAACGTTATTAATACTGAACGCAGGGCCGGCGGTGGTGCCGTGGTTTGGCTACGTCGCAGCTACTAAAACCCCACTACCATCACTCACGGTGACTGAGGTGGAGAGGGCGTTGGGTAATATTGATGCTGGGATCTACGGGTTAAGCCAGGCAATAGGTAGGGTCTTTACCTGGAGTGGCACGTACGTCCTCCCACCATTGATGGCCCTGGCAGCCTACGTTGCCTATGTATTATCGAGTAGGTTAAGACTGAGTGAGAACCGGGTGTTGAGGTTCCTTGCCCCAGCCGTCGGCACAATCACGGCCTACGCCGTACTCACGTCACTGCTCTTCTACCTAAACCCATACTTCGGCCTAGATCAGGGCGTTTCCATCAATACGTTAATTAATGGATTACCGCCAACAATCATTATCAGCCTAGCGCTACTACCCCTAATCATGCATCTGAGACTTGTCGAGATTAGGTTTGAGGAGGAGGAGAGGCTGTCCGTGGTGGCTCTGGAACGCGGGTATCAACTAATCCTTAATAAGGATGTGCTGAGGACCATGGCGAAGGAATGGGATGAAGTTGTCGGCCTCGATGACGTAAAAAGCGACATAGAGGCCACGGTGATAACACCGCTTAAGGATGCCAGGTTATCACAGAGGTATGGTCTCATGCCTATACATGGCGTATTACTCTTTGGACCACCCGGCGTTGGTAAGACAATGCTGGCTAGGGCAATAGCGGGTAGGTTGGGCTGGACAACGATAATTATGAACCTCGGAGAATTGTTGAGTAAGTACTACGGCGAGAGCGAGAATAGGCTTACCGAGTTATTTAAAATCGCTAGGAATTACGCCCCATCTGTAATAATAATCGATGAGTTGGATGCCATAGGTAAGGCGAGGTCTAGGTACGTCAGTGACGATGTAACGCCAAGGTTATTAAATATCCTGCTCAGCGAGATGGATGGCATAACGAAGAGCCACGAGAGCGTGTTGGTAATAGGCACAACAAACCAGCCTGACCTACTCGACCCAGCCCTGCTTAGGCCCGGCAGGTTCGACAAGGTAATATACATACCACCACCGAATGAGGAAGCTAGGGCCAAAATGTTCGAGCACATGCTGAGGGATAAGCCGGTGCAGGGGCCAATTGATTATAGAAGGCTCGCTAAGTTGACCGAACGCTTCACAGGTGCTGACATAATGAACGTGATTAGGACGGTCCTATTAAAGGCGCTTAGGGAGGGCAGGCCAATAACGCAGAGGGACCTGGAGGACGTAATAAGTAAGTATAAACCAAGTCTCACCTACGACTTGATTGAGAGGTACGAGGCCTTTAGGCTTCAGTACAGTAGGTTGAGGACTTACGAAAAGCCCCAGGTGGGTATCCCGGAGGTTTCCTGGGAAGACATTGGGGATCTTGAGGAGGTCAAGGCCCTAATCAATAAGTACGTGGTCGCCGCAATGCAGAGGAGGGATGTTCTTCAGAAACTCGGTATCGAGCCAATACACGGCTTACTACTCTTTGGACCACCCGGCGTTGGTAAGACGCTGGTGGCTAAGGCAACAGCTAACATGCTTAGGGCCAACTTCATAGAGTTGAATGGCGCCGAACTGGCTAGGGTTGGGCCGGAGAGGGCTGCCGCCATTGTTAAGGACGTGTTTAACATGGCGCGTGAAAACGCACCGGCGATAATATTCATTGACGAGATCGACTCGGTGGCGCCTCCCAGAGACTCACCGCTGGGTGCTGTTTGGTCTGGCGTTGTGTCGCAACTACTGACTGAGATGGATGGGCTGAGGGAGCTAAACAACATAATCGTTATTGCGGCCACGAACAGGCCCTGGTCGATAGACCCGGCATTACTAAGGCCTGGTAGGTTCGACAAGGTAATATACATACCACCACCGGATAGGGATGCAAGGCGTGAGATACTTAGGGTGCACCTCAGGGGTGTGGAGGTTGAGGAGGGCGTCATTGATTGGGTAGCCGACGTTACCGAGGGATACAGCGGCGCCGACCTGGCTGCCCTGGTTAGGGAGGCTAAGATGAGGGCGTTGGATAGGGTGTTGGGTGGTGATGAGAGGGTAATGATTGAGAGGGAGGATTTTGAATACGCATTAAGCAGGGTCAAGCCATCACTCAGCAGGGAGTTGCTTAGCCGATACGAGGAGTTCGTTAAAAGGCTAAACCTCACCGTATAGGTAATACCGTGCCTAAACCCGGGCTTAGTAATTTAAAGGGAGTCATTCCACAGTAAAGCCATGAGTCAAACACCCGATGCGTTAAAGGGCGTAATTGAAGAAATGACGAGATTGGTAATGAGTGGCTATTCAGTAATGGCGATAATGAAAGAGTTCATTAAGGCGATCAATAAGGATGGCGGGCTAAGCAGGGTTATCTTTAACGAGGTGAGGGACTCGATGGTTAAGATAACGCCAGGCAATGTACCCGTTGGTTTGTTCACCCAGTGCTCGTTAATACCGAGTTACTACCTGACTGGGAAGAACCCAAGTATTGACTGGGGAGATGTCACAATGCACCTGCTCGGTAAGATGATACATAGCCTAGCCATAGCCGAGGTCAAGAACAGGCTCGGCAATAGGTGCATTGAGGGTGTGGAGGTCATGTACACGTACCACAACTGGACATTGAGGGGTAAACCAGACCTGGACTGCGGCAATTACTACCTAGAGTTTAAGACCATAATGGGTAAGGTAACAAAGAATAGGCTATTTCACGACCTAATCCAGACAGGGTTCTACGCCGCTGCCGGTAATAAGAACGCGTACATACTATATATAGTACTTACCAACGGCGTACTACGCAATATAGTGCCCATAGAGGTAATACCGGAGGTTGGTTACCCAGTGATTTACGCATTCAAGCTCTGGGTCAAGGCTGTGGAGGATGGAGACATAGGTGCTTTAAGCGCCAAGACTACGTCATGTAAGGTCTGCAGGTTTAGGGATATATGCATAATGAGGACTAGGAACCCCCACGAATCCATACTCCCAGCAAAGGAATTACTGGATAATTACCTCGACTACGTAATGCGCGAGGTATCAAGGGCCGGTGTTAAGGTGATTGGGCGATGAGCCTCGAAGAAATAAAAGACTTGGCAAACTACCTATTAGGTAGGTTGCAAAGCAAGGACTTCCACTTTGTGACGTCCATAGCCAGGTGCTCGTTGCTGTCCCTGAGGAGGGATGTGAGCCTAATGGATGAGGCATACGCCGAGTACATACCTAGGGTCATGCCCATATGCCCATCCGAGAAGCACGTGGTTAAGGTGGAGGATTTAACAATAGAATTACCGAGATTGCTCAGGTGCGGTGACACCATCGTGCTGCCTAAGTTGATGATGCTTAGGGAAAACGTCAAGACCCACCTAGTAGAGGCATTACTCATAGCCGCATTACTAAACTCGGAGGTCCAGCTCCATTACCTATCCAGGAACGTTAATGGGGATATTGAGGAGGGTACGTCGATAGTGATAAGGCCCGAGTGGGGTAAATCGCTGCTGGACACCGTAATAAAGTCGTTAAGAAATAAGGAGGTTGGTGTTAAGACAATAAGTTGCTCGGTCTGCCCACTAAGGAGCATCTGCCCATTCAATAACCTGGGTGATAAGGTGGTTATTCCCGATGAGACGGCAAAAATAATTGAGGAGCTGGAGAGGTCATTATTTGGGCAAGGTACGGAGCAGACACCACCACAGCAAGGTAATGCTGAGAGGAATAACCTTTGAATAATGGGCCCATCGATAAATTAGGAATAATTAAACCCTAGGTTGAGTAATGATGCTTAAATAATCATTTAATTAAAATAACCCTGAACCCCATGACGTTGAGGGTGGGTATTGTAGACACCACGTTTGCTAGGGTCGACATGGCTAAATACGCAATTGAGGAGTTGAGGAATAATGAGCCTTCTATAATCATAGAGAGGATAACCGTGCCCGGCTTTAAAAATACCCCCTGGGCCGCGAAGCAGTTAATCAATAGGGGTGTTGATGCAGTGATGGTTTTTGGCTGGATAGGGCCTAGCCTGACCGATAAGATAACCTACGCCGTCGCCTCAATGGGCCTTATACTACTGCAGATCGAGTATGATAAACCCATAATAGACGTCACCGTACATGAGGATGAGGCGAGTGATGAGAAGGAACTATTCAATATAGCCGTGGATAGGTCTAGGAAGCATGCGAGAAACCTAATACTAATGCTCAGGGGCGAGTTGACTAGATGGGCTGGGATGGGATTACGACAAGGACGACCAGACGTAGGGCCAATACTGCGGTAAAGAATTTATAGACTCCATAGACCTATGCCGTGTGAGTGCCATACTTGAGGTGGTAAATAAAATATTCAATGAGCTCGTGAGTAGCAACGCATTAGTTAAACTTAGGGAGAGGGGGAACCCACTCATTTCGGAGTATGTCTTTAAGTACGGTGGTAAGTGCCTGGGCAGTAATTTGGAGGATGACTTTGGTATCGAGAGGGAGGTGACTTGGTATCAAGTGTTGACCTTAGGTATTGGCGT
>JAKMAE010000095.1 GCA_022014875.1 Vulcanisaeta sp.
TTTTTAGATAACGAGTTTAGACTAAAATAGCTTCTCTACCTCGTCGATGTAGTTAACAACGTCTTTTGCGAAGTACGTTATTATTAGATCTGCTCCAGCCCTCTTAATGGCTATTAGCGACTCTAGGATGGCCCTCTTCTCGTCCAACCAACCATTCATTATCGCGGCCTTAAGCATTGCGTACTCACCTGATACCTGATAGGCCGCTAAGGGGACCTCTGGGAAGTTCTGCTTGACGAGCCTAATCACGTCTAGGTAAGGCATTGCGGGCTTTACCATGACTATGTCAGCGCCCTCGCTTATATCCATGGCAACCTCCTTAAGAGCCTCGTACGCATTTCTAGGATCCATCTGGTAACTACGCCTATCACCGAACTTGGGGGCGTTGTCCGCGGCCTCCCTAAATGGGCCGAAGAATGAGCTCGCGTACTTAGCGCTGTACGCCATTATCACGACGTTATTAAACCCAGCCCTGTCCAACGCCTCCCTAATTGCCCTGACCTGCCCATCCATCATGCCTGATGGAGCAACAACATCCACACCAGCCTCCGCGTAGGTTACTGCAGTCTTTGCGTAAAGCTCTATTGTTGTGTCGTTATCGATTATGTAACGGCCATTCGGTAATTTCTTAACTATACCGCAGTGTCCATGATCCGTATACTCGCATAGGCACACGTCAGCCATGACTATTAACTTATCCTCGAAGGAGTCCTTGAGAAGCCTTATTGCCCTCTGTATAATCCCGTGCTCATCATATGCAGAACTACCCCACTCATCCTTATGTTCCGGGATTCCAAACAGGATCACGGATCTCACGCCGGAATTCACCAGTTGATCCACGAAATTGATTAGCTTATCATTAAGGGGCCACCTGTACTGACCGGGCATTGACTTTATAGGCTCGGGCTCGCTCAGTTTCTCCTTAATGAAAAGGGGCATGACGAGGTCATCAGGTCTAAGCGTGGTCTCTGCCACGAGGTTCCTAATGAGCGTGCTAGACCTAAGCCTTCTAGGTCTTGTAACTGGGTATGTAAATAGGGAGGGCCTCAATCTAATGGTTTCCGACTCAACCACGTAATTGGGCCTATTGAGGACTTAATAAACTATGCTTTCTTAATCAATGGGGAGTATTAACGAGACAATGCCAAGGGTAATCATGAATAAGCCCAATACACCAAGGGCTATCCTACCCGCCATAGCAACCGTACCCCAATCCTTAATACTACGTACAATACCCTTATATACCGCAATGACAATTACGGACTGGGCAATCCACGAACCAACACCGAACGCTAAACCTACCAAAAACGATAAGCCTGGCGATATTAGAGGGACTAAGGCTATCGTGAGTATAAGCACTATGAAGAAATCACCACCAAATGCCGCCGCCAAGCCGTGTACCCAAATCACCTTATAATCAGCCGTCTTTACTTCCTCAGTATGTCCATGGTTTCCAAAGACTAGGTATGCGGCTACTCCAATCATTGTTAAACCAACAATGATATCCACATAGGGATCGAGAAGTGATGTATTTAGTAATCCCATCAATCGACCGGCTAAGGCGCTCATTAACGTCCAAACGAGGGTCAACGCGCCTGCAAAGACGGTAACTGCCGCAATGACGCCGCGTATATTTCTTTGCATTAATCCGTAAGAGATTGTAATGGGCCACGTATGCTCATCCGGTTTTAAACCGTGAATCACACCAATAATGAAGACGGCAATAACCCAGTAGGGACCCATTGATTTAATGATGAATTTTGCCGCGGGTTCAAGTACCTCGGGCATCGACATTATTGCTATTATTATGGCTATTGCAATGATTAATCCCAACATCCATACTCTCCGATCTCACGTTCGTGCTTGCATGTTCATTAGGGTTACCCTAACGAATAGGTTTATAAACACATCGGTATTGCTACATGTAATGAGTAACCGCTGAGTATTTTTTAAAACTCGATTTTTAATACAGCTGTTGTTAATGAGTAAATCCAGCGATGGTGTAATAAAAGTAATAATTATTGGAACACCAAACTCTGGGAAGTCCACGCTCATTAGTAGACTCAGTGGTGTATTTATGCGAACCGCGAATTATCCAGGGACTACCGTTACCATTAATGAAATCAATTATAAAATCGGCAACACCAGGCTGATAGTACTAGATCTGCCAGGCACATACAGCCTTAGGCCAAGCATGGTTGATGAGGAGGTCGCAGCTAAGGAGGTTTTATTGGGTGATTATGATGGTGTAGTGGTGGTTGGTTCCGCCATAAGCCCCGAGCAGACATTTTACTTACTAATTCAGGTGCTTGAGCTTGGCAAACCAACAATACTTGTACTGAACATGACAGATATCGCGAGAAGGAGGGGGATTCATTACAGGGTTAATCGTATAATGGAGGTATTAGGCATACCAGTAATAGAGACTGTGGCTGTGAGTAATACTGGGTTGAGGGAGTTAAGGGATCGCATAGTTAAAATACGTGAATTAAGGCCGGGTAATGCCAGGATTGTTAATTATGATAGACTAGAGAAGTATATAAACTCCATAGTTAATGCCATAGGAGTTCCGCGTGGCGTTGCTGTCGAGATTCTCGCAGGTAATCCATTATTGAGCGATTTCGTTGATATGAATGAGAAGTTGAAAATCATCATCAATGAGGCACGCAAAGAGGTGCCAAACATTAACGAGTACATAGTTCTCGCTAGGTGGAAAACCGTGAAGGAGTTAGTGAATGAATTCGTTGAAAAACAACCCGGGCAGGGAACACTCAGTAGGTTGGATAACGCATTTTTGAATCCAAGGTATGGTTTTATACTATCAATACTACTGCTTTTTGCAGTGGCTGAGGTGATATTTCTAGCGCTGGAACCATTGGTCAATATTATTTCTAACATTGTCGATGCGATACCGATGGAGCAATTCCTAAGTAATTATGTAACCAATGATTTATTAAGGTCGCTCATGCTTGACGGTATTTGGAATGGCGCAACGGTGCTCATAGAGTTCATACCATACGTATTCGGAGTCGCGTTTCTGATAGCGTTCATCGAGGACTCGGGCCTAATAGTCAGGATAACGTTCCCACTAGAGAGGTGGTTGAGAAGGGTTGGTATACCATCGAGAGGTTTGATATATCTAATAGCTGGTTCAGGGTGCAATGTACCTGCCATAGCGGCCACGCGGGCGATGCCCAGCACCAGGGATAGAGTGCTCACAGCATTGATGATACCCTACATACCGTGCACCGCCAGGTTTGTGATAATAGCCCTGATAGCGGCCGCCGTCATACCTCAGTTAATGGGTTTAATAGTCATAATACCATACGTAGTAGCATTCATAGGCGTAACCATAGTGTCTAGCCTAAGTAGGGTTAGGATACGCCTTATTGGTAAACCTATATCCTACGTGTATGAGTTACCGCCGTTAACAATACCGCTACATAGGGCTTTCATTAAGAAGGTTTGGTATTACACGTATGAATTCATAGTGAGGGCTGGTTTACTAATATTCACATTCATAGTAATTGTATGGTTATTATCAGTAAGCGGGCCCAGGGGATTAATAGGGCCTGCAGCCTTAACAAACCCAGACCTATTAAGGGATACGTGGTTGGGTGTCGTGGGTGGTGTCATGGGGCCTTTATTAGCGCCGATTGGGGTGCCCTGGCAGATATCGGCCTCCCTAGTCTACGGTTACGTATTTAAGGAAGTCGTACTAAGCACACTAGCCCTACTATATGGCGTTAGCGAGCACGGCCTTATAAACGCTATTGCCGCCTCATTATCGGTACCATCAGCTCTAGCCCTGATAGTTTTTATTACATTCTACTCCCCCTGTATCGCCACATTAATGACGGAGAGAAGGATTGTCGGGATTAAGTTAACAATCATCAATACAATCCTGCAGTTCCTGCTGGCCCTCGTAATGGCATATTCCACGTATTATCTAGCATCGCTCCTCCTAACACTGGGGTGATGTTATGGATAAGGAAGTCCCGATAAATAAGGCGCCGAGCGGCTCCATCGTCAAGGTTACCAAGGTTAGTACGGACAGGCTCAGGGATTTAGGGATAATGGAGGGTTCCGTGGTGAAGGTTTTAGTGGCAATGCCCTGCGGGCCCGTCCTCGTTCAACGTGAGGATGGGGCAGTCATAGTTCTTGATACGGATGCTGCATCGGGCACGTTAGTCTCGGTATTAACCACCCAACAGGTTGGTAGGCACAGACATAGGCATAGGTGGGGTTGGTTCAAACGCTTCCCCCATGGCTATATAGATTAACACTTATAACACGTTTATTTAGTACAAACCATGCCGCTGGACCCCGTGGTAAGGAGGTTTCTTGAGGAATTGATAAAACCATGCCGCAAATAACGAAGATGGCACTCGACGAGTATAGGCGATTGTTTAGGGCGTTCTTTGCTAACCAACCAAGGAGACCTGTGTACAAGATCTTTGACATAACAATACCCGGCACGGAGACCAGGGTACCGGCTAGGGTTTACGTACCGAGGGATGATAAAGACCTTGGAATTCTCGTGTACATGCACGGAGGCGGTTTCGTTCTTGGTGATGTGGAAACCTACGATCCACTATGCAGGGAGCTAGCCAATGCCTGCGATTGTATCGTAGTCTCCGTAGATTACAGATTAGCGCCCGAAAACAAATTCCCAGCGGCCGTTATAGACTCATTCGACGCCACTAAATGGGTACTTGAACACGCAGAGGAACTTAACGGTGACCCTGAAAAGGTCGCTGTGGGTGGTGATAGTGCGGGTGGTAATTTGGCTGCCGTTGTGGCGATAATGGCAAGGGACCAAGGCTTA
>JAKMAE010000096.1 GCA_022014875.1 Vulcanisaeta sp.
GAGTGCATACTCTGCCACTTCTGCGTCGATGCATGCCCAGTGGGTGCCCTAATCCCGACGCCGATACACGATATCGCCTACGTAGACTTTGACGAGGTTAGGTTCAAGCCCGAGGATATGTCCAGGGTGCCGGAGTACGTATATGACGAGTCCGAGAGGGTCATTAAGTACGAGATCAAGGATGGTAAGCTCCTTAAAGTGGTCCTGCCCAAGGAGGAGATTAGGAGGAGGTTGGAGGAGCTTGACAGGGTGGTTGAGGGGTCCTCGGCAACCACCACGGGGTCTGGGTCCTAGACCAGCCTCGGGTTTGGTTAAGCTAATATTTAATATATTGACCTGGGGCCTTTTTGTAATGAGTATTAGGGTTAAGGTTGGTATTCGCATACCCAGGCTCCCCAGCGTCATTACTGGCGGCATCAGGATCCTGAGCGAGGCGAACTTTAACTACGGTGTTCAACTCGATAGGGCCAAGCTCCTTAAGCTCATTGCCTTCGGTATAGTGAGCCCCACGGAGCTGATGAGGAGGACTGGCGTACCGAGGGCCAGGGTCTTTAGGTACCTGGGTGCCCTGGTTAGGCGTGGTTGGTTGGTTAGGAGGGGTGGTGGTTATTACCTAGCCGCAACCATATTCCTGGTCTATAGGGTTAGGGGGTTGGGTGACTACGCCGTGCTAGAGGTCCTTAATGATAAGGGTGCCATTGTTGATCAGAGGGCCGGCCTCGTTATCATTAATGGTAAGGAATCACCGAAGGCATGCCCAAGGTGCCCACTGCTCCAGGAGTGCACGAAGAACGTAAAGAGCATTGGTAGGTCCTTAGGCATCACCATTAAATCCACAACCCCTGCTGACGCGTATTTGGAACTCATAAGTGCCATAATAAATGAGGGGTTGGTGAAGATTCTACTGAATGATTACATAGACCTACACGTGAACAATACGCAGTTATTTAACCCCTGATTTCGAGCTCGGCAATACAGCTACGGCATTAATTTCTTGATCAATTTCACAACCTCCGTCGGCGTCCTAGCGACAGGTACGTTGACCTCCTGGAACGCCCTCACCTTACTTTCGTAAGAGCCCATGCCCATACTGACGATGGCCCCCGCGTGCCCCATTCGCTTACCTGGTGGTGCCGTTCTACCCGCTATGTACGCAACCACGGGCTTGGTGACCTTGCCCGACCCTATGTACTGCGCCACCCTCTCCTCCATCGTGCCGCCGATCTCCCCAATGACGACTATGTACTTGGTCTCGGGATCCTCCTCAAACATTTTTATTACCTCAACCATGTCGGTACCAACTATTGGGTCGCCGCCTACCCCGACGACGGTTGACTGCCCAATACCCGCCTGGGTTAGGTGGTAGGATATTTCATAGGTCAGGGTGCCGCTCCTCGATACAATACCCACAGGCCCCGACTTCGTGTATATGTGGTTAGGCAGTATGCCCACCTTGGACTTGAGCGGGCTCACTACGCCGGGGCAGTTCGGCCCTATTATCGTCACGCCCCTCCTCTTCGCGTAGTTCACGAACCTCAACGTGTCATGTATTGGTATGTGCTCTGTTATTATGACTATGAGTTTGATCCCCGCATCTATCGCCTCGTAGACCGAGTCCGCCGCGAACTGCGCCGGCACGAATATTATCGACGTGTTTATCTCGGGGAATTTCCTAAGGGCCTCCTCAACTGTGTCGAACACGGGCACGCCATGCACGCTCTGCCCGCCCTTGCCTGGTGTCACGCCGGCCAGTATCTTCGTGCCGTACTGCAGCATGTACTGCGTGTGCCTTGACCCCTCACGCCCGGTTATTCCCTGCACGAGGACCCTCGTATTCTCGTTAACCAGGATCGCCACCCCACATCACCCCTGCATCGACCTTAGCGCTTTAGATAATGCCTCCATTGCCTCCTCGGCCGTTTCGTAAACCTTAATCCCAACCTCGGCCAGTATCTTCCTGCCCTCCTCCTCGTTAGTCCCCTTCAACCTAATGAATATTGGCTTATTCGTCTTTACTTCGCTCAAAGCCTCAACAACGCCCCTTGCCACCTCATCGCACCTAGTTATCCCGCCGAATATGTTTATCAACACCGCCTTCACCCTATCGTCATGAAGCAGTATCTTCAGCCCCTCCCTGACGGAGTCCTTGCTTGCGCCGCCGCCGATGTCTAGGAAGTCGGCTGGTTCGTGGCCGAACTCCTTGACCAGGTCCATTGTGGCCATCGTTAGGCCGGCGCCGTTGGCCATTATACCCACGTAGCCTGTTAACTCAACGTAGTGCAGCCCGTACTTCCTAGCCTCCAACTCCTCCATTGTGTAGTCGCTATCCTCCACGCTGATGTCTGGGTGTCTATACAATGCGTTATCGTCAATCATGACCTTCACGTCAATTGCGACTAACTGCCCATCAGTCGTCAGGGCGAGTGGGTTTATCTCCACGAGCTCCGCATCGTACTCCGTGAATACCCTATACATCGCCTTAACCACCGTCACGAAGTCCTGGGCCGCCGTGCCCTCAAGGCCCAGCTTCCTCGCGACGCTCCTCACCATGTAGTCCCTAAGGCCTTCGTAATCGTCTATGTAGAGCCTAATTATCTTCTCAGGGCTTCTCCTCGCGATTTCCTCGATGTCCACGCCTCCCTCGGCCGATGCCAGCATTAGGTAGCCCCTGTTCTCCCTATCGAGCGTTATCGATACGTACAACTCCTTAGCGACACTAACGCCTTCCTCGAAGAGAACCTTCCTAATTGGGTAGTCCTGAACAACCCTGCCCAGGTAGTCCCTTGCGGCGTTTTCCGCATCCTTCAACGTATCAACCCTCCTAACAAGCCCCATCTTAGCCCTACCTGCAAAGGGTACCTGGGCCTTTGCGTAAAGTGGGAACTTAAAAGTACTTAATACACTAACATCCTCGACACGCGATATCACGGCGCCCCTGGGTATTTTGACGCCGTACTTACTCAATAACTCCTTACCCTTATACTCAAGGAGCCTCACGAAATACTTGTTGAAATGGCTCTGCATTTAAGCATTTACATTATTTATTAGTTAAGCCCATCGACTTGAGGAATAGTATGAATGATTCATCAACCTCATCCCTACTCGGTACCTGTATTATAATTGCGATGCCGGGCGCTGAAAGTGCGTCCCTACGCGCACTCACTATGTCATTGAATTCCTTAACCTCGTTACCCCGTATTACGAATACCCTACCACCGTGCCTATCCACATCCATGTACTTAGAAATTGCCTCCCTTATCAATTCCTCAAGACCCTTAACCTTCATCATTATCGTAATTATTAAGGTGATCAGTTTAGATTTAAATCCGCTTTTACGTTATGTTTAGTAATGCCGTCATTGAACGACCTAATTAGGGATTTGAGACTAGGCGATATCTTAACGGCGCTCGTGGCTGCGTATAAATCGGGAAATACCGATTACTTATTATCAGCCGCGAACCTCATTCATGACGAGTTCACATACGTTGTCTCCGAAGGTGAGGAATTCAGTGAGGATAGGTTGAAAAGGGTCTCGATTCTACACGCCCTATATTGTGTAGACCTAGGCCTCATGTACGCACTCAAGGGGGTGAGTTTCATGGTTGATGTGGCCGCATCATTGAATGATGCCCTTGCGAACAATGACGTCTCGGGGCTTACCCTGTCATTAACTGCGGCGGTTATGGCTATGCTTAGGGGTGATTACTCATGGGTTAATGGCGTCATGGACGTACTGAATACAGCAACCAATGCGCAGCCCCTGTTGAGGGAAATCGTTAAGTCCTTCCTCGAGTTAATGAATATTCTTAAACCATTGGTCTCCTCCTGATAATCACCAGGTTTTTACCCCCAACCTTCCTAACCTCAACGATGCCGAGATCCTCAAGCCTCCTCACTATCCTCCATACCGTTGTTCTGGGGATGCCCAAATCCCTCGATATATCCCCCTCAAATGCCGAGCCACCCCTTGACTCTATGTACCTAATTATTGATAACTCATGATCACTAAGTCCGTAGGTAATGCCTAAGCCGCCACGCCCACCCCTCCTCCTAAGGACAAGCACCATTATTGATGAAACCACTACCGTAATGAGTATTATCACCATCGCCAAAAACAGCCCCTGATATGGACCGAGCGGGCTCGGCTTACCCATCACAGCACTTGTTGCTGGCTTCGTCATTACCGTGTACAGTATCGTACCTGGCCCCCGCGTTAATAGGACAAGTTCCTTATTGACCATCGACATATTCATTATTGAAAGCGTAATGTTGTATATAAGGGCGTCACTCGGTACTATGACCTTTACTACGTCATTCGTAGTAATGTTAATCCCAATGAAACCGTTTATTATGTACACCCTGGGTATGTACGTGATTGTTACGTTAGCAGTCCCAAACACGGGTATTATTATGTAAGTATTATTCAATATGTAAGGCATTGGTGTGTCATTGACGTAGAGCAATACGTAGGATTGCGGTGTGGCAGGTAGGGTGAGGTTTGCGAAACCACCTGTTAATGTGGTGCTCATGCTTATTACAGGTGTTCCATTGTTAAATATCGTCAAAACCCACACCAACAATGGTATTAACATAATTACTTAACCCGGCACAATCCGATTATTAAAAGTTCCTCTCTGACCGCTATCGCTAGATTTTGGTTGTGATCAATTTTTAATTCCCAAGCGCTATAGGGCATTTGCATCCCGCGTTTTTATGCACCTTCTCTGCCTGTTGTAGTGCGTAGTCTATGTTTATTAGTACTTCCCATA
>JAKMAE010000097.1 GCA_022014875.1 Vulcanisaeta sp.
ACGGCTTGACCGTGTAGTACACCCTCTTCTTGTCCTTGCCCCTGCTCTCGCTCTTTATGAAGACTATCTCCCCTATCTCCCTGGTGTTCGCTACGTGCGGCCCTCCATCGGCCTGTACGTCTACCCCCTCTATCTCCACAATCCTCCACTCATCACCTGGCGGTGGCTCCCTCTCGGCTAGCTTCACTATGCCGGGTATCTTAAGCGCCTCCTCCCTCCTTAGGAAGTAGATCTTGACAGGTAGGCCCCTCCTGACTATTTCGTTGGCCTCACTTATCAATTCCTGAAAGGCCCTCCTAAGCGCCTCGCCGCTTAGGTTTAGGTTGTAGTCGTCCCTGGCGTACTCCGGCGTTATCTCGCCGCCGGTCACGAGTGCGCCGTATTTCTTGTAGGCCAGGGCGGCTATTATGTGCGTCGCCGTGTGAAGCCTCATTAACCTATACCTCCTATCCCAATCTATCACCCCGTGCACAGTATCCCCAACCCTGAACCTAGGCTCCCTATCGAGTATGTGCACCGCATCCTCCCCCTCCTTAATGACCTCCCTAACCACGTACTCCTCGCCCTGCCAAATCAGCCTCCCAGTGTCATTGGCAACACCACCGCTCCTTGGGTGGAACAGTGTTTGGTCTAGCCAGACCCTGTTGCCCTCAACCTTGGTCACCACAGCGTCAAATTCCCTCCTATACGAGTCCCACCAATACAGGAACTTCGTAGGCATGGCGAAGTATTGGTGGGGGTTAAATTAACAATTGCGCTCAGGTTATTCCGAAGAACCTCCTAACCACGTAGTTCAATACGTCGTGAACCCTCACCAGGTCCTCGACGCTCACGTACTCGTCATATGCATGGGCAAGCGCTAGCTCGCCAGGTCCATAGACTATTGTCGGTATCCCCCTAGCCCTCAGGTACCTACCGTCCGTCGCGCCGGTGATTAACATGGGCCTCGGCCTCGCCCCCAGAACCCTCTCTATCCCCTCATGAACCAGTTGGGCAATCCTCTCGCTGGGGCTTGTGTAGTTTGGCTCGCTCGTGTCCATGACCTCGACCTCGGCCAACCCACTCAAGCCATTCCTCAACAGCTCAATCACCTGGCTCGGGGAAACGCCTGGCGGGACCCTCATGTCCAGCTCCAGCTCTGCGTAGTCTGGGACCATGTTCACCTTGGAACCACCCCTAACCACGCCTGGGTTGAAGGATACCGTAGCGATGACCCTCTCAAAGTCATTAAGCGATAATTTAACGCCCAGGGCGCCCGCCGCCTCCATGTACGCCTCGGCCGAGTTCCTAATGGCCTCTACCAACTCGCTGGGTACCTTCACAGTCCTATTGAACTCATTGATTAACTCCTCAGCCCTCCCCACAGCCCTGATAAGCCTCATTATTGCGTTGTCGCCAAGTATTGGTAAGCTTCCGTGGGCTGGTTTACCCCTAGCCACAATCCTTACCTGGCAAAGACCCTTCTCACCGATGTAATACCTAGTGGGGCCGGATGGCTCGGCTATTACCGCGGCATCGCCAATCAACACCCCATCCCTCACCAAGGCCTCGACGCCGGCATGCCCACCAACCTCCTCGTCCGCCGTGGCCGAGAAAATAAGCGTCCCGGAGCCAAGCCCCTCAATGAGTGGCCCCAACTCTGCGAATACAGTCATTATAACGGCCAAGCCGCCCTTCATATCCGTAGCACCCCTGCCATAGACCCTACCCTCAATAATCCTGCCGGAAAACGGTGGGTGCGTCCACTTGGTTTCGTCGCCGGGCGGCACAACGTCCATGTGACCATTCAGTATGAGGACCGGTCTACCGCTACCAACCTTGGCGATGATGTTGGGCTTACCCCTTGCATACTCATAAACACTGCTCGAGAAACCATGCGCACTAAGCCAATCCCTGATGAAGTTGGCTACGTCCGCGGTCAGGCCAGGAGGGTTAACGCTCGGTATCTGTATTAACTTAGACGTTAGGTTTGGGATCTCGTTCCTTAGGTCTGCATTACCCATTGATGGGTTATGCTTCGCTTATTTAATTTGCTTTATCTCCGTAAGCGCTCTTATTAATTCATCATTCACCTCCCTACTCCTGAGGCTGATCCTGAAGTAGCCCTTTGTTAGTGGCGGTGTATTGGACAGGTCCCTAATCAATATCTTTCGCTTCCTCAATTCCTGATCGAGCCAGGGCTCGTGCCTAATCACGAAGTAGTGGGTCGTAGAGTCGTAATACTGAATACCCAGTGAGTCCAGGGCTTTGAGAACCCTCGCCCTCTCCTCCTTTACGTAGGCCACGGTCCTCTCCCTGAAAGCCCTCGCATGCCTCATGTACCGCGACACTGCGTACTCGGTTATTGAGTTTATGGGCCACGTGGGCACGAGGTCCTCCAGGTCGGTCTTTGCGTAAACGGCTCCAACCCTCAGGCCCGGTACTGCTAGGAACTTCGTGTATGACTTAACCACGATGAGGTTCTCATACCTAACGCACTCCCTCACCAACGATTGCTCATCCTCCACGAAGTCCATGAACGACTCATCGACAATCACTACCGCACCGCGCCTACCTAACTCATCCAGCAGTGCCAGTAGTTCATCGCGACTTATTAGGTAGCCCATTGGTGTGTTTGGGTTCGAAAGCACGAGTAATGAGTTAGGCATTACCTTACCCAGCACTTTGCCCAGCAAGTCCCCTGAGCCCCAGTACTCGATTAGTTCCACGCCGGCACCGACGAGATTGGCCATGCGTGCGTAATCCCCGTAGTTGGGTATGGGTATGACTACGCGCCTAGGCCTAATGTACATGATGAGTAATTGCAGCGCCTCGCTCGCGCCGTTGAATACGTAGGTTACGTCAACACCCACACCCTCGTACTGAGCCAACGCCTCCCTCAACTCATCACCCAACTCCGTTGGGTGGTGCAGGAAGTGTCCCTGCTCAACCGCCTCCCGAACCAGGTCCAGGAGCTCCCTGGGCGCGCCCAGTGGGTTTACGTTGGAGCTCAGGTCTATCAAGCCGTACCTCCAGCCGAAGCCCCCATGGCCCCTGCCGCTCCTCATATAGCGTTGGTTTAACTCGAAAGTTAAGTTAAATAAACCCTCATTCGCGACATATTTACGATAAGGGTGCACCACGGACCGCCCCCGCAATGGTTCATTAAAAGGAGGGGTTTGAAGTACCTGATACTATACTTACTAAGTACCAAGGGTCCCATGACCGGCGCCCAGATAATCGATGAGATCGAGAGGTTATCCATGGGTTTTTGGAGGCCAAGCCCTGGCTCCGTGTACCCAGCCCTGGAGGAGCTCGAGTCAGAGGGCTTGATTAGGATAGCGAGGGTTGAGGGTACTAAGAAGTATTATGAAATCACCGAGAGCGGCAGGACACTCCTCGGCCTACCAAGTGTTGATAAGACCACGGCGGCGGTGAACGACTTCGTGTCCCTTGCCAGGTACATAATCGATAATTGGGATGCCGTAAGTGAGTACGATAAGAACAGGGTTAGGGAGGTCCTGAGGGACCTGGTCAGGACCGTGGGCCTTCAGTGCTGATTCAGTCAATGCTGTAGAGGACTACGTGGGGCATCCTCACCTCATCAATTAGCCACTTACTCCTAACCTCCATGATCACCTGCTTATCATCAATGTAGTTACTCAATAACCTAGTGATTACCTGGCCGAGGCCCTCGCTAAGGCAGTAATCAGCATTTTCTAGGAGTATTACCGCCCTCTTCCTGGCAATCATTAGCTGGGTTGTTAATGCAAGAATTGTCTTCACGTGGCACGGCAACTCATCACCCATGTGCGTGACCCCCTTCCTATCTATGTAGGACAGGACGAGCCTACCACCGTACCAACCAGCCCTGAAGTTCCTAATCCCCAACTCACCAAGTACCTTCCTTAGGAACCTCACGTCAGGGTCCCTCCTGGGATCTGCGAAGAGTTGCGAGAGTGCCTCAACCACGTACTCCCCATGCTCACCAACGAAGTCCCTAACCTCGTCACTGGGTCTACGGCTCTCACCCCTGAAGTCTATGTATGGCCCTAGCTTGTAGGCCCCTACCGACAGTAGGTAGTCCCTAAGTGCCTTGATCACGGTTAACGTAGCCTCGTAATCCTCAGATGCACTACCAACTAGCTGAAGGGCCTGTCCCTTAGGCACTAAACCCTCCGGGTTCAGCAGCAGTGATGAGTCCTTGACCTCGGTATCAACGGGGTACTTAACCCTACTCATGCCATCCCTATACTCACTGACCAGGACCTCCTTACCCCCAACCTTGACCACTTGTACCTGGGCGTTGTCATCAATGTCGATGCTTATGGTGGCCGTATCACCTGAGTACCCTACCTCCTCAAGCCTCCTCCTGACCCACTCATCAAGCATCACTGTCACGTCAATCCTTGAATCACCAACCCTGGGCAGGTCATTAAAGGCAACCCTATCCCTTAACCCCCTGAACACCCTCCACAATAACTCGATAACCATGGATTTACCTGAGCCGGGGGATCCCGTGATTAGTGTTAACGGGCCCAAGTCAAGGCTCGCGTTTATGCCATAGAACCCCTTAATAACCAGCTTTGATACCAACACAATGAGTGGCATAGTTAATGCTTTATTAATGTTGGGATCCGCAATTAACGCT
>JAKMAE010000098.1 GCA_022014875.1 Vulcanisaeta sp.
GTATGTCACAGCAGGGAAGAATAAGGGGTAGATTATCAACCAAGTCCCTGTGGGCGATGCCTGGTCATTCGCCTCTCTTTGCTAGGTTGCCTCAGTACTTCCCTGATGCCGAGGTTTTACAGGTCGTCTTTGAGGCTGATCCTGAGGCTGTTGCTGAGTTGGTTCCTGAGGATCTTGAGGTACCTGTTCCTGCTGAGGCCATGATCACGTTCTTCAAGTTCCCGTTCAGCACGTTAGGGCCTTACAACGAGTTTGCCGTTGACGTAAAGGTGCTCCTTGATGGGCAGGAGAAGTACTTCACGGCGTATAACTATGTAAATAGCGATGTCGGCCTTGCGGCAGGTCGTGAGATCTGGGGTGTGCCTAAGAAGTTCGCTGCCCTCGACATCACTAAGTATTACGACTTAGTCATGGGTTACCTCGAGAGACCACCTGGTTATAGGCTCGTCACAGCAATAATAAGGCCTGAGGAGCCGGCCCAGCTTCAGCCGTTAGCTGTAACGAGGCTTGCGTTGAAGATAATACCTCCTGCTGGTGATGGGGCTAAGCCATTGGTTCAGCTCGTTGATAGGTATAGGCACAGGTTGACCCCGAAGACTGTTTGGACGGGCCCCTGCACCTTGGCCTTTAACAATAAATCGGACATAGACCCACTCTATAGGTTGGAGCCGAGGAGGATTATTAGGTGTGTCTATGGAACCTTTGATTACGTCCTAGACTACGGTAGGGTGGTTAGGGAGTACTCGTAAGTTTACAATTAGTATGGATCGCTGATTAAACATATTCAATCGAATTCGTTTTTATGATTGCTTGGTCGAGAATAAAACTCTACATTAATACCCTAACTTAAGGTTAATAACTTATATTAATTGGTTAATTAAAACGTTGACTGTGCCTAACAGGGCCTTGCTTAGACTCGCCAGGGATTTGGCCGACTCGGGGTTTAGGGGCGTTGTTAGGGCGTACTATGTTAGGAGGGGTGTCTCCACCATAACGATAGAGTTCATAATCTATAGGAGGCCGAGCATTGGTAGGAGGGTCTTGGCTAGGGTAAGGGAGGCCCTTGAGCTCGCCTCCTCCATCATGGCCGCGGTCATTGCGGGGTTTATACTGGCGCTCATTATTAAATGGGTTGTTTAGGGCAGGCCTAGTCTATGAAGCCGAGGCGCCGCAGTGTGTCTAATTCATCCTGGACCCTAGACCTCGCAAGGCCCATCACCTCACCGCAGTACTTAATGCAGTTGAGCGTTATCTCTGTGGCGTAACCCACGTATTTACTGGGGCTAAGCCCTGCGAGTAATTCATCCCTAACGCCCAACTCCTCAAGCACCCTTAGGTAATCATCCCTGCCCATCCTAGATCCCCTGAAAAGCCTCAATGCCTTCTCGTAGGCGTCCGCCACGCCTAACGCCCTGAGCCTAACCTGCACGGCCTCGCTAAGGACCTCCCAGTGGTTGTCCAGGTCCCTACCCATGGCCTCTACATCAACCTCAACACTGCTCAACACGTTGGTTAACCTCCTCACGCCGAGTAGTACGTGGCCGATGCCAAGGCCTATGTTCCTCTTTATCGTGGAGTCGCTCAAGTCCCTCTGCAACCTACTGATCTGTACGTACCTGCTTATCTCCATGAGTATTGACGAGCCAAGCTTTAGGTTGCCCTCGGCATTCTCAAGATCCACGGGGTTTACCTTGTGGGGCATTGTTGACGACCCTATCGGCCTACCGCGTATGTGTATGTAGCCGAGCATGTTGTACATCCACATGTCCTGGGCGAGGTTAATGAGTGCTTGAGCCATAAGCCCAATGGACGTGAGTAGGCGCGTCATGGAATCGGGAGGTAATATCTGCGTTGTGGCTACGGCAGGCTCAAAGCCCAGCCTAGCCACGAAGTTGCCCAGCTCGGTGACCCAGTCAATCCCGTCGCTAATCATTGAGAAGCTGGCCATGGACCCCGTGGCCCCGGAGACCTTGCCCTGCAACTTAACGCTAACTAAATCCCTCAACCAGTAACAAACCCTACATGCGTGGTACGCAACCTCCTTACCGAAGGTTGTGGGTGTGGCTGGTTGCCCATGCGTCCTCCCGAGGATTGGCGTAGAGGCGTGCTCACGCATTAACCGCATTAATAAATCAAGAAGTCTCATTACCTCTGGGATCAAGTGCTTATAAACCGCCACCTTCACCAGAACCCCCAGGGCCAGGTTGTTAACGTCCTCGGAGGTTAGGCCAAGGTGCACCAGGTGGGCGATCCTACCAAGGCCGATACCTGCCAGCTTCTCCCTGACCAGGTACTCTATGGCCTTAACATCATGCCCAAGCTCACCCTCAAGCTCCCTAAACCTCACGTAATCATCATCACCAAGCCTCAGCGAAAGCAGTAGCTCCCTCTCCCTGGGCGATAATGGCTTCACAACCCCAACCCTACCCAATAAATCAATGAGGAAGTCCAGGTACAAAACCTCGACACGAACCCTATAACCAACGAACGCCCTTTCCGAAACCGAGTTTGCGTATTCCCTAAGCTCCTCATAATACCTATCATCAAGCGGCGATATCGACATGTACCAACCCGCGGATTAACCCGCCCCTTTATTTAAAAACAATGTTCTAGGTATTACGTGAATAACCGAAGCAACACTTAAATACTCGTTGAATCCAATAGTTAAAAAGTGCCATTAACAGTAGTGGTGGGTGGATTCTTCGGCGATGAGGGTAAGGGTAAGGTTGTGTCATACCTAGGGCTTGTCGATAAACCAAGCATCTGCGTTAGAACGGGCTCAATAAATGCAGGGCATACCGTTAATTACGGCGGTAGGACCTGGAAGCTTAGGATAATTCCCTCATGCTTCCTTAACGAGACGACGAAGCTCATGATCGCGCCAGGGGCCCTTCTCAAGATCGACGTCCTTCTCAGGGAGATTGAGGAGACGGGCACCCGCGGTAGGGTCTGGATCGACGCCAACACAGGCATTATCGAGGACAGGCATGTGGAGAGTGAGAGGAGTAATGAGTACTTAATGAGGACGATTGGGTCAACAGGGCAGGGCGTTGGCGCGGCCATGGTTGATAGGGTGCTGAGAGTCCTCAAGACCGCCAAGGACTACCCAGAACTCAGCGGTTTCATAACTGACGTGAGTAGAGAGGTCAATGAGGAAGTGGATAGGGGAGGCTTGGTCATTATAGAGGGTACCCAGGGAACATTCCTGAGCCTATACCATGGTACCTACCCATTCGTTACCTCAAGGGACACCACGGCCTCAGGCGTGATCAGTGAGGTTGGTGTTAGCCCGAGGCTTGTGAGCGACGTAGTACTGGTCTTCAAGTCCTACGTGACCAGGGTCGGCGCCGGCGAGTTACCGGGTGAGTTAAGTCCGGAGGAGGCTGCGGCTAGGGGTTGGGTTGAGAGGGGTACGGTAACGGGTAGGCCGAGGCGCGTGGCGCCATTCAATCTCGAACTAGCCAAGCGCGCCGTTATGCTTAACAGGCCGACGCAGATAGCCATAACGAAGTTCGACGCCCTATTCCCAAGCGTGCGAGGTAGGAGGAGGTGGGTTGACCTGCCGGTTGAGGCCAGGAGGTGGATTGAGGAGGTAGGTGAGGCGTTGAGGGTCCCCGTAACACTTATTGGAACTGGCGAGGATTCCATGGACATGATAGACCTTAGGAGGGAGGTGTTTGGGCCGTGATATACGACGTAGCAATCATTGGGGGAGGACCGGCCGGCCTCTTCGCCGCCTACGAATTAGTCGGAAACGCCAGGGACCTAAACATAGTACTCATCGACAAGGGCTACCTACCGAGGCAGAGGCACTGCCCATTGTCTAAGGTGGGTAGGTGCGTGTGCGTTCCGTGCCACATAACCCACGGTATCGGAGGCGCCGGCCTATTCAGTAGCGGCATAATAAACCTGAGGCCAGACGTCGGCGGTGATCTTCAGGAAATACTCAATAGCTGGGAGGCCGCAAACCTACTCATTGACTACGTCGATAGGGTATTCGTGAGCTTCGGCGCGCCGCGGGACAGGGTTTTCGAACCAAAGGGGCCGCTCTTCGAGGAGTACCAGAGATCACTGGCCCGCGTTGGCGCCCAACTAGTCCCCATTAGGCAGAGGCACATTGGCACTGATGGGTCTGTCAGGGTTATCGAGAACTTCGTCAATTACCTAACCGAGGCCGGGGTCAAAATAGTCGTTGGGACGAGCGTGGAGCGTATCGAGCGTGATGGCGGCGTATTCACGCTGAGGACCAGGAGGGGCAATATCGAGGCGAGGACGGTCCTGGTGGCGCCGGGTAGGTCGGGTGCTGAGTGGTTTAGGGATGAGGCGAGGAGGCTCGGTATTGAATTAGTACCTAACCCGCTGGATGTTGGTGTTAGGGTTGAGGTGCCCAGGTACGTGATGGACCCATTGACCAACCTATACATGGACCCCAAGATCATAATGTACACGAAGTCTCACGATGATAAGGTGAGGACGTTCTGCACGAACCCCGGCGGTTTCGTGGTCATGGAGAGGTACGACGACGGCACCGTGGGGGTCAACGGGGAGACCTACGTTGATAGGAAGAGCAACAACACGAACTTCGCCCTACTAACCTCGATAAGGCTCACAG
>JAKMAE010000099.1 GCA_022014875.1 Vulcanisaeta sp.
CCCTGGCCATGTTCCACATAGGCATGATTATAGACCACCTATGGCGGCCAATCTCACTCCTAGACAAGCCCTCGCTCGTTGCTGCTATGGCGACTATTTTCTCGTAGTGCTCTGGTGGGTGTTCTATTAGTTCGAGCATGCCCTTGATTATGAGGGCTGCCTCCCTCTTGTCGAGGTATTGGAAGGCATCATCAACAATTACAGCCAACCTCCCCCTACCATGCTTAATGGCTTCTATTGCTAGGTCGATCACGCTCCAGGCAAGCCTAGCCAGTGCGTATTCTGAAGCGGCTTGCTTGAGTACGTTTAGGGCGTGCTGCCTCAGGCTCTCGATGCCTACCTCAACCTCGAACCTCCTCCTCATTGGGTTGAAGTAGATAACGTCGAAGCCAGCCTCCCTAAGCACCTCGACGGACTGCAACAACCAACTAGTCTTACCACAACCCTCGGGCCCGAATACCACGATTGGGAATCCCGTACCCCTCTCCGCCCATTTAATCACTTGTTGAATGGCGACATCCCTATCAACGAAGTCGATTTCGAGGCCTGGCGCGAATGAGAGCCTGATCCTCCTCATACCCGGTACTCCTCAAGCGCTAGCTTGACCGCTTCCCTGTGAAGCGGGGTTTGCCAGGCTATGTACCTGCCAATGCCGAGCTCCAAATCCCTCTCTGGCGGTGGCTCGTCGACCCAGAACTGTCGTTCTCTATAATGCATGTTGTAGATTATGAGGTTCCTCTCGATTAACCACCTCAGCAGGTCCTCGGGCGCACCCCTACCCCAGAGTTTGTCCGGGTCCTCGACCGCCTCCTCAAGCCAATCCCTCCATTTCCTGACTATGTCCGCTGTCAGGTACTTATCATTCATCAACTTCCTCATCACATCCTCAACGCGCCAATTACTCCTATACAACTCCGCAAGCTTGTCGGGGTTCCCACCCGTTAGTTTCCAGACATCCTCAAATGGTGGTTTATTGCCTGGAATCTCCCCATAAAGATGTTGAAAGCCCTTCTTCGGCATGTTCCACATCGGCATTAATTCAGCCCACCTGTGCCTACCGATCTCCTCCCTCGACAATCCCTCGCTCGTCGCCACCAGCACTACCATGTTTTCGTAATTGTACTGCGGATGCTCGATCATGTTGAGCAGCCCCTTAACGTAGGCCGCGGCCTTGTCCACACCAATTACCTGGAACACATCGTCTGCGATCACGGCTATCTTACCCCTCCTAACACTCAATACCTTATTCACGAAGTCGAAGATTGCCCAGGCAATCCTACCGAGGGCGTTCTCGGCAAGCGCCCTCTCCACAAACTCCATGAACGCCCTCTTAACATCCGGAAGTAACACGTCGGCATCGAACACGTAACCCAATGGGTCTAGGTAAAACACCTCGTAACCCAGTTCCCTAAGTATGGCGGCCGCCTGCCTGAGCAGTGTGGATTTGCCGCAACCCTCAGGTCCATAGATGACTATGGGGTGCCAGGTACCCTTCTCACCCCATTCGATCACCTGCTCAATGGCCCTGTCCCTATCCGTGAACTCGATATCCAAGTTCGCGAACTTTACCCTGATCCTCCTCATTTCGCCTCACTAAGCGCCAGCTTAACCGCCTCCCTATGCAGCGGTGTCTGCCAAGCAATGTACCTGCCAATGCCCAATTCAGGATTCCTTTCAGGTGGTGGTTCATCAACCCATAGGAACTCGTACCTACCCATGACCTCGATCATGAGGTTCATCCCCACTAATTTACCTAACAAGTCCATTCTCTCCCTATCGAATAGCGTATCAGGGTCGCCCACGGCCTCCTCAAGCCAAGCCCTCTCCGTGGGTGTTAACGACCTTATAGTAAACATAAGCCCCCTCTGCTCAAGAAACGCCCTCACGGCGTCATCCCATCTCCAATTATTCTCGTAGAGCATGGCCAAGGCACTTGGGTTCCCGCCGGTTAGTCTCCAAACATCCTCAAACGGTGGTTTCTCTCCAGGTAATGCCTCATACAACTGCCTAAAACCCTCCCTCGGCATATTCCACATCATCATCAAACGACCCCACCTATGACGACCGATCTCCCTCCTCGACAAGCCCTCACTGGTCGTAGCGATAGCGACGATTCTCTCGTAACTCCTTGGCGGGTACTCGATGAGGTTTAGTAGGTTTTTAACGTAGAGGCTTGCCTTATCGATGCCTATTGCTTGGAAGGCTTCATCGACCAACACGGCAACCCTCCTCCTACCCCACCTATCGAGTAACTCCCTAACGACGTCTATGGCCAATATGGCTAGTTTCAATTGAGCCACGCCTGAAGCTTCAGACACGGCGTTAACGAGCTTCTTGACAACGTCCGTCACGTCTGTATGGGCTATGAAGTCCATGTGCGCAACATCGACATAGATAGCATCGTAACCAAGCTCCCTAAGTATGGCTGCCGCCTGCCTAAGGAAAGCGGATTTACCGCAACCCTCCGGTCCATAAATAACCACCGGGAATCTAGTTCCCCTATCAGCCCAATCCATGACTTGCTCAATGGCCCTATCCCTATCCACAAACTCAACGTCAAGACCAGGCACGAAGGAAAGCCTAACCCTCCTCATGCCTATGCCTCTCTAAGTGCTCGCTTGACCGCCTCCCTGTGCAGCGGTGTTTGCCATGCTACGTCCTTTCCAATGCCCAGTTCTGGGTCCCTCTCCGGCGGTGGTTGGTCTACCCAAAATGCCTGGTCCCTATCGTGCATGTTGTAAACGATTAAGTTCCTCTCAATCAACTGTCTAATCAACTCCTCTGGCGCGTCCGGGCTCCATAACGTCTCCGGATCCTCAACGGCCCTCTCGAGCCAACTCCTCCACCTGGCTATGAAGCCCGGCGTTAACCCCCTATCCCTAATCAACGCCCTAACCACCTCATCTGCATTCCAACCCCTCCTGTATAATTCAAGGAGCATGTTAGGGTTTCCACCGGTTAGTCTCCAAGCATCCTCGAAGGGTGGTTTATGCCCAGGTATTTTCTCGTAGAGTTGTTGAAACCCCTCCCTCGACATGTTCCACATAGGCATAATCACAGCCCACCTATGCCTACCAATCTCACTCCTAGACAATCCCTCGCTCGTGGCTACCACAGCCACAATCCCCTCATAACTCCTCGGTGGGTACTCGATTAGGTTTAGGAGGCTCTTTACGTAGAGCCCGGCCTTTTCAACGCCAATTGCCTGGAACACCTCGTCAACGAGTATTGCAACCCTCCTCCTACCCCACCTATCGAGTAGTTCCTTAATGACGTCTATAGCCAATGTGGCTAGCTTGAGCTGGGCTATGCCGAGGGTCTCCGAGGCCGCGTCAGCGAGTTTCCTGGCTATTTCGCCCACATCCGTGTGGGCTATGAAGAACCTATGCAGTGGGTCTATGTAAACCACGTCGTAGCCCAAATCCCTAAGCATCACCGTTGCCTGCCTAAGGAAGGCAGACTTACCACAACCCTCAGGGCCAAATACCACGATCGGCCACCTCGTACTCTCCCTAGCCCAATCCTCAACCTGCCTAAGGGCAACATCCCTATCCGTGAACTCGACCTCAAGCCCAGGCAGGAGCGAAAGCCTAACCCTCCTCATTAATGGGCACGTGACTTCACCATACTCATGCACCCATTCTGAGTCTCCGAAGCACCTCCTCTATCGGCAATGCTGGGGCTGCCATTGTGATGCCGCCTACATCACTCGCCATGTACCGAAACGCCGAGTAAACTTCGCCGAGGTCAACCCTCACTTGTATGTAATCCCTCATGAAGACGTCATATGCCGATAATAGATTGTCTAGCTCATTCTTAGTGCCTACATCGAGCGCCGCAGCCTCAAGCGCAATAATCCATTTAAGGAGCCCCAACTCCCCAGCCCTCACTACGTACGCCTCAGCCGCATCCTCCCCAGCCTCCATGCTAAAAGCCACGGCGTAGCCAAGGCACGTAGGCCTTTCAGCATCGATTAGGTGTAGCGAGTAGAGCCAAGTCCTCCTGAATCTTAACTCCCTCCTAAACGTGTCCGGATCACCTACGTCTTTAGGTCTGGCGAGCAATATTTTCATGGTTTTCAAGAAGTCGAAATGCGACTTCGTGCTCGTAATAGCTCTCATTATTACTAACTTCTCAGGTAGCGTGAGTATTGGAGGCAGTGCAAATACGTCGTCGGGCCCTGAATTGAATACCTTGAGCACTACGTCCATTGCCTTAACTATATCGCCCACGTTGAGTCCTAATGCCTCCTGGTAATGATCGAGCTCGTTGATATTTGGTAAGCTGCCCCTCTTGCTACGGTAGCCTAGCCACTCTAACTTATCTAGGATCCACCTTTGGTGCTCCCCAAGCCTACTCACGGCGTCCAAGTGGCGTTCGAGGACTTGCCCCGGATTTAATCCCTTAGTTTTGGCGTATATTAAAATAAGCGTAATCCTCGGTGACTGGTATATCCAGGTACCCCTCCTGGACTTATGCAGCGTCTTCAGTATGCTCACGGTATTTCCAACTCAAGCCTTATACGGTCAACGACGTACTCCAACCCCAAGGCGTGCTGCATCTCAGCACTCTTCACGACATTCATCACATGGGTTATAACGG
>JAKMAE010000016.1 GCA_022014875.1 Vulcanisaeta sp.
AGGTCTGTGGCTGAGGAGCTAGGTCTACTGCCTAAGTTACCCAGTGGTTCTGAGGTTAGGAACTACGTGCTTGCTGACGGTACGGTCACCAGGCTCATATTCATCCCAAGTGCCGTTAAGGTCTGGGTTGTTGAGGGCGATAGGGAGGTTGGTGGTGTCGAGGCGCACGTGACGGTTAGCGAGAGGGCTGATGAGGTATTATTGAGCGATAAACTTGCCAGTAAATTGGGGATTGTCCTTCTCGACATTGGTGAAGGCCTTTGGTGTTTTAGGGATGAGTTGGGCAGGACTGTGAGGAGGAGCCTATAGTTGTTGCAGGACTGATTTGATGATTTCTATGAACGTGGATGTTGGGGGCTTTGTTGGTGTGAAGCCCTGCCCATATGTCCCTGAGCCACCGCCCTTACCGCCAACTCCCTCGTTCAACCTAGCCATTACACTCCTTATATCAACACGCTTACTGCTTTCACTACCTAGGTAGACTATGTACTCTGTGCCATTGCCTAGCCTGTTTATGACGAGAAGCACGGTATTGGGCCTATTGCTTAGGTATTCCTTGGCGAATTCCTGTATGTAACTCCTATCCTCACCCTCGTACTCAACGTACGTGAATGCGACACCGTTGATCACGACCTCCCTACTCAATGCCTCGCTAATGTCGCTCTTGATAGCCTTCCTCATTAGGGCCTTGACCCTACCCTCCATCCTCCTGAGGTTGTTCACCAACTCATTAACGCCCTTAACAACGGCGTCCTTACTTACTCCGGTTATCTCGGATATACTGCTTATTGAATCCTCAAGCGACTCGACATAGTTCAGCGCGTGTCTGCCTGTTGTGAATACGAACCTAACAACGCCCTCCTGTATTTTCTCGACCTTAACAATCTTTATCATACCGATCTCGCCAGTCCTGCTTACATGCATCCCACCGCAAGCCTCCACGTCGTATGGCTCATCATCAGGCCCCACCTGGACTATCCTTAACTTAGCCCCGGGAACAACACCGCCCTGGTATATGTAAATACCGAATTTGGACTCGGCCTCTGTCCTGCCCAACCACCTTATTATCACCGGTTCATTGGCGAGAACAACCTTGTTCGCTAACTCCTCAATCTTCCTAATCTCGTCCCTAGTGGGTAGTTTGTAGTGCGTAACATCGAGCCTACTGAATGGTACGTTCTTCTCAGCACCGGCTTGCCACACGTGCCTACCGAGAACCCTCCTGATGCTTTGCAGTAATATGTGTGTTGCCGTGTGCATCCTCATGAGGTCCAGCCTGCGTTCCTCATCAACGATACCCTCAACAACCTCGCCCTCATTAGGTGGTTCGCCCTCGATTACGTGGATTATCACGGGCCCAACCCTCTGAACATCAACCACCTTAGCCTCACCCCTACTGTGCCTAATGACTCCGTGATCGGCAACCTGGCCGCCGCCCTCTGGGTAGAAGGCTGTTTGATCTAGGACTACGTACCTGCCCCTAATCACCCTGAGGACCCTGGCCTTGAACCTAAAGAGCCTCATATCCTCATAGAACAACTCCCTAGTCTGTGGCAAGTCCTGGATCTCCAGGGGGTTAATGTCCACCTTAGGCTTCTCCTCACCGGCCTGTCTCTGGTACTTAGCCGCAAGCCTTGAGTAGAAGTCGTCAGGCACTGTAACGGTAATGCCCAACCTAGACGCCGCTATTTCACGCACAATCTCAGGCGGTATTCCCTGGGACTCGTACAGCGTAATTAAATCATCAACCCCCAACTCCCTCTTGCCAGTCCTCCTCTCCTTATCCCTGACAGCCCTCTCGATAATCTCCGGCGCCTGCCTAATCAATTTCCTGAACTTCCCCTCCTCGAGATCCACGAGCTCGAGTATTGTCTGTCTCTCCTCATAGACCTCTGGGTAATCATCCTTTAGGAACTCGAGCTCCATGCTCATGATCTCGGTGAGGGGCACCTCAATGCCGGCTATGTACATGCTCCTCAGCATCCTCCTAAGCAGTAACCTGGCGAGGTAACCAACGCCTGAGTTGCTCGGTATCACGCCATCAGCCATCATCCAGGACAGCGTTCTCCCGTGGTCACTCAATATGTATAGTGTCTCCTGGGCCCTAAGTATGTTCTTGACCTCGTTGACTTCGAGGCCGACCTTCTTCGATATGTACTCATACGCCCTTTCAATGCTTGTAACCTCGGGATCCAGTTGTCCGAAATACGTAGCCATGTGTATCAACATTTCATTGCTGGGTTTTGGAAGTCCAAGCTTGGTTCTTAGCTTCTCAATGAATGGTCCGAAGACGGCGTCGTATACCGTGGGCTTCCCAGTCAATAACCAATATATTCTCTCAAGGCCGTACCCTGTATCGACTATTTTCATGGGCATCTCAACGTACTTACCATCAACCACCCTATAATGCATGAACACGAGTGTCGCTATCTCCAGACCGCCAACCAAAACCTCCAGGCACTCGCCTGCGTTGCCGCCACCCTCCCAGATGTTCTCCTTATACGTTATCTCGTCATCCCTAAGCCCAAGCTCCTTCGTGAAGAATTCGTGGGCGTACTCCACCGTCTCATCAATCCAATAAACGTACTTATCGGGGTAGTTAAAGGCGTGGTGGGCCATCATTTCGAATCCGGTTAAGTGCCTACCGCTACGGCCGACCTTGTCGATATCCGTAAACCTAATACTTGGCTGGGAAAGCGTTAGTGGGTTTGCTGGTGGTGGCACAATGCCTTCCGTGACCCAGGGCTGGAAATCGTATATGGATGCGCCGACTAGGTATACGTCAGTTCTCCAACGCGCAACGACTGGGTACCTCTTGATCCTCACGTGACCCCTCTTTTCGAAGAATTGTAGGAACCTCTCCCTAACATCCCTAATCGACTCAGGCCTGAACTTGCCCGGTGGGTTGCCTATGAATAGGTACGGCGTGCACGGTTGATCACCACAGCTCTCCTGGTCCTTATTTAAGGTCCAGAAGTAATGCTTACAGTATGGGCATTGCTTTCTATAGAAGTTCATCCTAGTGAATAACCTCGTTCTCAATTCCTCCATAATTCGGCGAGAAATGAAACACTGCGATTCTTTTTATACTTTGTCCCTGAATCAACAATGCTTCCTCTACTTACGTCCTGCAAGGCCTTTATAGTACTTGTATAACCCGTCAACGGCCATCGTGAAGAGGTGGTAGTGAGCCCTCATACCCCTCAACCTATCGTAAACCCTCCTAAGGTCCTGGTCCCTCTCGACAAGCATGCCCTCGAGGTCCTTAACGCTTAATCCCTCCCTAACAGCCTCCTCAGCAGTCCTTCCCCAGATATCGACCTGCCTCAAGTGTCTGTTTAGTAATTCCGAAGCGTTTGGAACTAGTAGGTGGTGGGTATAGGCTATGTATGTTGGGTTCCTCGAAATGAGTTTCCTAAGGCTCTCAACGTACATGTCGAACCTCAGAGGCTCCATCGTAGTCGGTATTATGTAATCGAGATCCTTAATGTAGATCCCCGCAGCATCCCCAACGATCAATATGTTCCAGGGCTCAACAATGAATGATTGATGGTGACTGGCATGACCTGGCGTGTGGATTACCTCTACGGTAACGTCGCCTATCGTGATCCTATCGCCATCCTTAGTCTCCCTGGCGTTCTTACTTGGTACGACAAGCGGTCTTCCGTATAACTCGCCAAGCCACCCCATGGCCTCCCTAGCAGGTATCCAAATAATGTCCGGGTTCGGGAGCACCTTGGAGCCCCTTGGGTGTACGTAAACCTCGATGTTTGGGTTTAACTCCGTTAGCGCGCCCGTACCGCCGTAGTGATCTATATGTACGTGGGTTATGAATGCGTGGGTTACGGTACCAGGTAAACTCCTCAGTGCATTTTTAAGGTCATTACTGGAAACGGCGGGCCCGCCCTCGAATACTATTAATCCCTTACCCGTATTCACGACATATACCGAGACCAAATTACTGTAACCCCCGGGTTCAAGGTCTACCTGATAGACGTTCCTCAAAACCTCAATTACCTTCGCCATATTTTACTTAAATAAAAATGTATTAATTAAAATTACTGTTTGCGATACGATTATCCACCAAATAGGCTCGCCAGGCCTGACGCTATCTCCTCCTCGCTCGGGCCCTCCTTCTTCTCCTCACCCTCTTCCCTCTTTTCCTCCGCCTTAGCCTCTGCAGCCCCTCCCTGTGCCTTAGCACCTGCAGTGGCTTGTTGTGGCTGTTGCGCCACCTGGATTCCGAGCTGTGGCGCCTTTGGTGCGATGGCCATGGCTAAGGCGTTAGCCTCAGTCACGGCCTTACTTATTAAGTACCTTATTGTCTCTGGTATTATGTATCTGGCGTTAACCGCTAGATTGAGAGCCTCGATGTGGGCCTTCGCAATCGATATCCTAAGTACTTCGGGTGTTGGGTATGCCACATTAACTGCCAGGTTTAGTGCATACCTCACCGCGTCCTCAATCATGGATCTGTAGAGCCTTGCGTCTAGCTTCAACTCCTCACTAGGAATTACGTACCTCCCTTTAATTATGGCTGCCTTGATCTTTAGGGTCTCGAAGATGGGCTTTATGTTCAGTTTCTTAAGTATCTCCGCAGCATCCTCGCTGACCTTCTCGCCCCTCTTAACCACGACTGTATCCCTTACCACCCAGATCTTGCCATCCTGGACCTTTATTGGTATTTTCAACTTACCGAACTTACTCATTATGGGGCCTGGACTCATGTTTGTGTTGCCGGCGGGCACGACCAAGTCGAATGGTGCTATATCCCCTGGAAGCGCCTCCCTCCTGACGCCGTTCTCCCAAATCCACTTGGCTAATTCGTAGGGGTTCTCGTTTGTGAATATTAATAGGTTCTCGCCCGTGAATATCTTCTCTATCTTCTCATCAACGTTGCCGAATATTTGCTTGAGGGCTATCAGTACGAGTGTGTTCTTAGCCTTTATAACCCTGGCATCCCTCCTCCTAAGCCAAAACCTGTATTCCTGTATGACCCTGTTCGGTGTTCCATGAATATCTATCACAAACACGGTGCTGTACTTCGAGAACAGCTCCTTCAATTCATTAACAATCCTAACCTTCTTCTCCGGGTATGGCTTTGTCCTAACGTATGTTCGCTTAAACACTGGTTGTGTCGCCATACCTTAAGCAAGGCATTGGCCGCGTGGCTTAATTAAACTTTTCCTAGATCACTCTGTTTGAAGGGGCGTGAAGGTGATTGGCGGGCCCATTGTTAGCTTAACGACAGCCTCACGTATCTGCTCAGGCCTAACCCTCTTCAGGATTTCCTCCAGCACCGCGGCTATATTTTCAGCAACCTGCTTCGGGTCCATATCCTCAGTACCGACCTTACACATGACCTGTGGTTGGTCCTTTACCCTAACCCTAACGCTTCTTTTCAACCTCTCAATGACTGCCCTTATGTCGGCATTCGGCTGGACAACCTCGGGCATCTTGTTCCTAGGACCGAGTATCTGGCCCATAACCCTACCAATGAGCACCATCAGGTCTGGGGTTGCTACGAAGAAGTCGTAGGAGTTGGCCAACCTCCTAATTTCCTTCTTATTACCGGCCAACTTCTCAATATCCTCCCTCGTCAACACGGCATCTGCATTGGCCTCCTTAGCTGCGAGGACCATGGCCCCCGTGGCCATTACACAAACCTTCGGTGTCTTGCCCGGTAATGGGTGTGGTAGTGCTACCGTTATGTTGAACCTATTGCTCTGGTTCTTTACGTCAAAGTCCCTAAACTTAACGATTAATTCATAGGTCTGCTTAAACCTCCTCCTCTTGGCCTTCGCCTTTGCCTCCTCCACAGCCTTAATTATGGCATCCATGTTCAAGCTCATAATCAGCATGGTGGATAAACACCCTATTTAAAGTATTTTTCTCAGGCCGTTTTCACGAGTTGAATTGAAGCTGCGTATACATGAAGACCTGCCCATTAGTGATTGGTATGAGTATTGAATTAACGCCATAAAGCCTCGCAATACCGCCAAACTCCTCAATGCAGTCATTAACCACAAACCTGGCGCTGGTTATGTACGTGCCATTCCCAATCAATGTCAACACACCGTACGACCCAGGCATTACTAGGCACCTATTGCCCGCACTGAGTAGCTCGTTATTTATTTCTATATACGGGATCTCGACAACATCCCTACCCGTATTCACCACCGTGAATACGACGGAGCCATTTGAGTAGTATGGGCCATTAACGATAATCCTTACACCATATTTCGTACTTGCAGTATTAACTATGTTAAACACGTACATGGCCACTGCCAACGCCAGGGCTATGGCAATGACTGTGAGTATAATCGTAGTTATGGCCTGCGATAATCCCCTGCCTCGATTGTACATACCTTATTTCTAGAATTGAAAGATTTAATAAACCTATCCTTCAATTATTAAAACCTCCCCTCCTGCCTCAGCAACTCCTCGTACTTACTAACAATGTTGTCGTAAACCCCCGACTCTAACTCCTTCAAAACCTCCTTCGGGTCTTTCCCGTTTATTGTGACGCCGATGCTCCTGCACGTGCTTATGACCTGCTTAAGCGCGTTCTTGAAGCTCCTGCTCCTCAACTCCTCCCATTTAATGTACGCTATCTCAGCTAACTTATCAATATTGATGTCGCCAATTATCTCCTTAGCCGCCTGGTGACTACCGGTGTCCTTTCCAACGGCCCTCATTATTAGCTCAGTAATCGGTGGTAATTCGGGCTTGACGACGAAGCTCCTCTTCTCCTCATCTATCTCTATCTCTACAAAGATATTACTTATCCCGTAGTTGGCCAATATCTTGGTCTTCCTATTTAGTTCTTCAATTAACTTGTTGACATCGATGCCGTACTGACTTAATTGCTGGACACTTGGGCCACCGGCTTTCCCCGGCGCAATGGCTATTTTCACGACCCTCTTGGCCATATCGTTAAACCTCGGTTAATGTAGGTATTTAACGTTTTTGCCTATTGCTGCTTGCCCTCGATTTTCCTAACACCCTTTATATTGACGATTATCGGCATCGTACTTGATGAATCAAGCAACTCCAGGTAGACCTGCCCCTTCTCCTTATCGATATCCACAACCCTACCTCTATAGCCCCTGAACGGCTCAACGATTATCTCGACTATGTCGCCAACGTTTATCCCAGCCGGCTTGGCTAGGCTACTGAGCAATTCGTCAACATTCATAACCCCCCTAACCATGCCTCTATAATGCTTAATACCCATCGCCAGATTCTGTATCTCGTAGGGCATTGGGTCCTCGACGAAAACGAAGCCCTTCAGTGTTGGTAGAACCACTATTGCAGAGACCCTAACCTTGTCTAGGCCCTTGTTTTCAGCCCTTGCCTTAAGCATGAAGGCGACGCCGTACTCCTGACCACCCACGGCCCTGATCGCATAGACCCTACAGCCTGGTTGCTGCCCCTGACTACTCATCGAGCTACCACTGGGGGTGCTGTTTATTAAAGCTTGTTTGTCGCAGAATCATTATTTACGGCCCAAACCCCTAGTGCTTAGTATAACCAGTATTAGCGCTACGCCCAGTATCACTATTACGGTCAATACGACAATCATGTTTAATGGGTATGGTATATTGAAATTAGCACTGTTTGATAGGTACTCACCGGCTATGTTGAATAGGAACGAGTAAATACCCAGTATTGTGACTATTAAAGCACCGAGCCTAAGAATAACCATGTAGTTCTCCCTAGTTGGTTTCTTGGACACCCTAAATATCCAGGCCAACATGCTCAGCCAGTTCATGAATTTCTTAACCCAACCATTACTCATCACGGTTTAGCGTTGATCCTAAATTTAAAAAGCTTCCCATTACTAACCAAGCAATAATTGCCTGAAAAATTCACCCTTATTGAAGGGTTTCAGGTCATCATATCCCTGCCCAACACCGAGGAAGTAAATTGGCCTCTTTAGCTCGTATAGGAACGTAAGTATTGCACCGCCCTTTGGGTACGCATCGACCTTGGTGACCACTAACCCATCAATCCTAACATACCTACTGTAGTACTTCGCTATTTCCAGGGCTTCGTTTCCGAGCAGGGCGTCGGCCACGAATATCGATAGGTCAGGCTTACTAACCCTCTGGATCTTGCTTAATTCATTCATTAGGTTCGTGTCCGTGTGCATCCTACCTGCCGTGTCGATCATCACGAAGTCGATGCCCCTAGCCCTGGCGTGGCTTATCGCGTCGTAGGCTACGGCGGCTGGGTCTGAACCGTAGCCATGCTTTATAACCCTGACATTCAACTTGTTTGCGTGGCCCTCGAGCTGCTCTATTGCGCCTGCCCTATACGTGTCAGCTGCGGCCCATACCGCCGTATACCCGCTCTTCATTAGTTGATACGTTATCTTCGCTATCGTCGTGGTTTTGCCATAACCATTGGGCCCAAGGAACAGGAGTACGACTGGTTTCTTTGTGCGGTGAATCTTCGTTACCTCGCTCATGAAGTCCACATCCGGCACATCGCTGAACATCCTCTCTAGGGCCTCTACAATTGCATTCCTAATCACAGACTCCCTATCCCCAAACCTGGGTATTCTCAGGTTCCTCAATTGCTCAATTATGGAGGCACTTATTGCGTCGGCAACGTCAACGGCCACATCCGCCTCGACAAGCTGCATGAATAAGTCATTCCGCAACTCCTCGAGTTTGCTTTCACTCAATTCCGCCGTGGTTATCAAATTCGTGAGTGAGTTCGTGAATGACCTAAACGCGTTTCGTAACTTATCAAAGACCATCGTGACCTACCCTCCCTGGGACTGCCTCTGCTGCCTAAGAGCCGCGCTTATGTAGAGTAGGAAGTTGTCTATGTCGCTTATCCTCCTGGCTATCTCGGTTAATTGGGCGTCCAGTTTCGACCTAAGATCCTCGAACTCCTTAATACGGGACTCTATGTAATCAATTGCTTGTTGTACGTCCATCTCAATGACGTAGTTAGCGCCAACATTGACTAGGACCTTCTCGCCCTGTACCGGCAGCGCCTTTATGAAGACGCCACCACCAATGCCCGCGTACGTATCCTGCGCATTGCCGGTCTTCAAAATGGAGAGCATGTCCTTAGCGCTCCTCAACTCACCCAGGGTTTGCGTAACCAATGCCAGGTTTTGCCTCACCACATCGAGCAATGCAGCAAGTGAGTTTCTCTCCTCGATCAACCTCTCGATATCCTCCCTAGTAATCACAATCCTCTGTGGCTGCATTAACGACCATATGCACTGTCTGTGGCCCCCCTTTTAAACTTCATTGGAATGAAGGACTGCCGAAATCACCACTTAATCAATGACTCAAGGCTTAGTAATTGAAGCACCTCCCTTTTCCTAACCTCATCCTTACTGATTTCCCTAATGCTTTCAATCCTTATTAAATTCCTCTTTAGCTTGTGCCTACTGCCTAAGTCGCTATATACCTTCTCAATAGCCTCACTAGGCTTTGTGGCTGGCACATCAATTACGAACTTTTGCCACTGCATTTTGATCCTCATATGACCAATGACTCTGTAAACCCTGACCTGCACGTGGTTACGGAGAAAACCCATTACTTATAAGGATTTTGCCCAAGTAATGCATTCCGCTGATCCTGAAAGATTGAGTTTTTAAAGGGGGATGACCTAGTAGTGCTTAGGTGGTTTGTGTGGTTATTACATGCGATGTCTGCGGTGCACCGATCGAGGGTGAACCGGTTATTGTTGAGATAGACGGTGCCGTGCTGGCGCTCTGCCATAGGTGTGCCCGTAAGTACGTAGGTACGAGAGGCGTCAAGGTGATTAAGGGCCTATCGCAGGAGGTGATTAGCCATCAGGGCATCACCGCGGTTAGGCACGAAAGTAAGAGGGGCGTTACGTATAGGGTTAGTAAGCCGAGGGTGAACATTGATAGGTACGAGGTCGTTGAGAACTACGCTGAGTTGATTAAGGAGGCTAGGGAGAGCCTTGGCATGAGTAGGGATGTGCTTGCCAAGGTTGTTGGCGTTAAGGAGAGCGTACTCAAGAGGATTGAGGATGGTCAATTAATACCGGACATAGAGTTGGCGAGAAAGCTCGAGAGGGTTCTCGGCATAAACCTGCTCAAGGAGGCCGAGGATACTGGTGTGGAATTGAACAAGCCCGTGAACAAATACTTAACGCTTGGTGACGTCGTGACAATACGCGAGAAGGATAGGAAGTAGGTGCTCGGGATTAGCTTTATAATTTGATTGGAGGGTTAAAGGCATTAGTGGGTAATAGGGCGGTATTGGTCGTAGTCGGCGATATTGAGGATAGCAAAATTAGGGAGTTCAGGTTACTCGCTGAGGCCGGTGGTTATGAGGTATTGGACACAATAGTGCAAAGGAGGGACCCAGACCCACGTTATTACCTAGGCCTGGGTAAGTTGGGCGAGGTTGAGAGGGTTGTTAGGGATTATGGGCCTGACGTGGTGATCACATATCACCAACTCAACCCGATACAGTACGTAAATCTTGAGCGTAGGTTGAGGGTTAGGGTTATGGATAGGGTCTGGCTCATACTCGAGATATTCGAGAAGAGGGCTGGCTCGAGGGAGGCTAAGTTGCAGATTGAGTTAACAAGGCTGAGGCTTGAAATACCGAGGGTTAGGGAGTTCATTAGGCTTGCGAAGTTGGGTGAGCAAATAGGTTTCTACGGTGGTGGTGAGTACGCGGTGGAGGCTTACTATAGACACATGGTTAGGAGGGCCTCGTACATAAGGAGGGAGCTTGAGAAAATTAGGGAGAGGAGGGCTTCCCTAGTCATGAGGAGGAAGGATTACGGTCTACCGCAGATAGCCCTAACAGGCTACACATCTGCTGGTAAAACCACATTGTTCAATAGATTAACTAGGGAGAATAAGTACGTGGATGGTAAACCATTCGCAACCCTGGACACCTACTCCAGGCTTGCGTACTTCAACGGTATTAAGGCGATAATAACAGATACGATAGGGTTCATAGACGACTTACCACCACTGCTGATAGAGTCCTTCTACGCAACGATAGCCGAGGTCTTAAACGCAGACCTGGTGCTCTTCGTGGTCGACCTAAGCGATGAGTACCCCGAATTTCATAGGAAGTTCACGACCTCCCTTAGGATCTTCACGGATATCGGGGTTCCCACGAATAGGATACTGCCCGTACTCAATAAGGTGGATTTGACAAATGGTGCGGACATGGATGACAAGATCTCGCTTGTTAAGCAGGTATTTAATGACTATGTCGTTATATCGGCAAAGCTGGGTGTGGGCATTGATGATTTACGTAATGCGGTGTTCAGGAGGCTGGCAGGTATTGAGTTCATTGTGCGGGGCAGTAAGGAATAAATTATCCAGTCCTGTTGGCCACGTAATGGTTGAGGATCCGGAGGTCTCGTTATTTCTCGAGTACGTGCGCAGAAAAATGTCGTTTGAGTACGATGAGGAGATGGGGGAATTATCTGTAAAAATCCTGAAGGCACTTCTTGAGAGGAACGAGACGGTGTCTGACGAATCATTAGCGCTAATACTCGGTGTAGGCGCTACCGAGATTAGGAGGGCCCTTCATGCAATGCATAGGATGGGGCTTGTAGGGCTGATTAGGGAATCACCCGATCAGTACAGGTACGAGTATAAGTGGTTCCTCAATAAGGACTTCATTAGGAAATTCCTCATCCAACACATAAATAATGTGACGTCAAAGTTAATGCATAGGTTAAACACCCTAAGCACAACAACACTCTACATATGCCCAACGTGCTTTAGAGGATACACGCTTGACGAGGCCTACGAGTACGACTTTAAATGCCCCCGTGACGATACGGAGCTCGTACAAGTCGACGCATCGTCAGAAATTTCATTCCTCACAAACGTGATTAAGAACCTACGTATTGAAAAATAACCAGGCCGCGACATGCGCCTCTTTATTTTACATGAATACAGATGCCGCGCCTACCTGTACTAATACTTACCCTTCGATAACACCCTGGCGGCTGTTATTAATGGGTGCCAGACAGGTGCCGTTGGGGGTGCGTATGATAGGTCGGCGAAGAATACGTCATCTATCGTCGCACCCTTGCCTATCAATGCCGCTGCAATATCTATGTAACCGGCGACTATCTTATCAGGACCCACTATCTGCACGCCCAATACCCTACCGCTTGACTCGTCGGCGATCATCTTAATAGTCACTTGCACACCGCCTGGGTAATAATGCGCCGTTGTCCTAGCCTTTATAGTCGCCGATATTGGCTTGAACCCCTCCTCCCTCGCCTGTCTCTCAGTAAGGCCTGTCCTGGCCACGTATAGGTTAAATACCTTAGTAATTGCTGTCCCTAGGACGCCCGGGAACTTCAGGAACCTACCCTTTACGGCATTCGCGCCAGCAACCTGCCCCATCTTATTGGCCGCTGGGGCTAAGGCCACGTAGGTTCTCTTGCCCGTTATTAAGTTCCAGGTCTCGGCCACGTCACCCGCAGCGTATATGTTAGGTACGGAGGTCTCCATATACTCGTTAACCCACACGGCCTTAGTCTCCCCAAGCCTGAGACCAGCCTTCTCCGCGAGTTCTGTGTCGGGCCTTACACCGACGCCCAGGACTACCTTATCAACTGTATACTCGCCCTTCTCCGTAACCACCTTATTTACGTGACCATTAACGCCCCTGAACCCAACGACCTTCTCGTTTAGGTGAAGCTCAACGCCATTCCTAACCAACTCCTCGTGCACGAGCTTCGCCATGTCCTCGTCGAAGGTTGTCGGTAATACGTGAGGCATCATTTCGAAGAGCAGCACCTTCTTACCAAGGTTCCTAAGTGCCTCAGCCATCTCAAGGCCTATGTAGCCACCCCCAACCACAGCCACAGTACTGGCCCTCTCAACCTCCTCCCTAAGCCTGGGCGCCTCGTGAGGAAGCCTAAGCGTTAATATCCCATTTAACTCATTGCCCTCCACGGGCGGGACTATCGGCTTAGCCCCCGTGGCTATTACGAGCACGTCCCATTGATACTTAACGACACTACCCCCCTCTCTAGCCAGCACCACCTGGTTCTTAACGTCTATGTCGAAGACCTCAGTATTGATCTTAACATTGATCCTCCTCTCCCTAGCGAACTCCTCGGGCGTGTAAATGGCTAATTCCTGCGCGTCCTTAACAACACCGCCTACGTAATAGGGGATACCGCAGGGTGCGTGGCTTATGAATGGGCCCTTCTCCAGCAGTGTTATCTCGGCCTCCGGGTCGAGCCTCCTAGCCCTGGCAGCAGCAGAGGCGCCGGCTGCGCCACCGCCTATTATTACGACCCTCCTACCCACGAATTAGGAGGCTAATCGATGAACTAATTAATTTTTCCCGCAAAGTAGATTATTTAGGGGAATTACAACCATTACTCAGAAAGCTCAATAATTCATTTATTACCTCTCTCGCAACAACCACGTGCCTCCTCCTCACCGGGTACCTAATCAGGTGCGTGGAATTATCCGTAACAATACCATCCGCCACACCGTATTTAATGCATTGGGCAACGTATCGACTAATCGCTGGCGTTAACGTCCACGTAACTAATTCATGAATCACACCATCATCGAAGACGCTGGGCACCCTCCTAAGCACCTTAGTGAATACGATCGTTATTAGGCGCTTCCTATCAAGTAGGTAATGCAGGAACTCGTGAACTGCGGTATCGATAATGCCGACTATATCACTGACTGACAATTCATCTTTATTGATGAGGTTCCGAGTCCTGAGTACGTCCCATATCGATAATGCAATGACCTCCTCTCCCCTGATTGACAAGACCTTCCCAAATACCGTGGGATCGTGGGTAAGCAACACCCTGGGTGGCTCAACATTGAATAACCTCCCCAACCTCGACAATGCCTCAATTATTAAGTCGCGGTATTTTACGATAATGCCCCTAGCCGTGACTACCTCCTCACTAACGTAGCACTCGCAGGCATGGTTCCTACACGATACGAGCATACTCATGGTAAGGGATTGATTAGTCCTCATCGTGATTATAACGTCATTATTGGTCTTTCGTATCGACACGCCCCCATCGATGTTAAAGTAATCCCTCAGTGATTTTTCCGTATCCTTATTAATCAACTCCCTCTCGAAGCCCTTGGGCATGATCTCCAACACGCTGGACCCCAGGTAATCGAGTACGGCATTGAGCATCAACAGCGCCGCCCTAAGCTTCACCCTGCGACTACGTAGAATTGGGAAATGCGTGGCGAGCCCCGCACTGTCAGTGAGGCTTCCTAAGTAAGCCCATTGATGAGTGAGGCCCATGATTTAGTATATGGCCCGCAAAACATTCTTAAAGATTTGGAAAATGAGTATTAATGATTTTCAGCAATATTTTTTAGGGCATACCCATGTAAATACCGTGCCACTACCTACCTTGGTCGATCTAGGAAATATAAACAAGCCCCCCTGGGTTACGGAATTAGGCGGTGTTGCCTCTGAACATCCCGTGGCCAGCCGGTTAGGCGTTGATGTGTTGAACCTGGGCGGCAATGCCGTGGACGCCGCAGTAACTACATCGCTGGCACTCGCGTTAACGCAGCCCCACCTCGGCGGTTTAGGCGGGGATTTCTTCGCCATGGTTTACCTAGCAAGGAGCGGCAAGGTCTATTTCATAAACGCAAGCGGGTGGGCGCCTAAGAGATTAAGCAGGGAACTCCTTGCGCAGAGGGGTTTGAATGCCGTGCCGCGTAGAGGCCCATTATCACCTGTGGTTCCTGGACTCCTGGCCGGGCTCTACGCTTTATGGAAGATGTTTGGAAGTGCTGAGTGGCGGTCGTTGGTGAGGCCCGTCATTGAAACCGCCCGGAGGGGATTCCCGGCAAGTCCTAGCTTCGTTAGGGCCATCAATTCCGTGATCAATGAGGTGAGGGAAAACGAGGGCTTCAAAAGGACATACCCACTAAACCCAAAGCCCTGGGAAATTGTTAGGATAGAGCCGTTGGTGAAGACGCTCGAGTTAATAATGGAGCACGGCCCTGACATATTCTACAGGGGAGAGATCGGCCAAGCATTGGTTGATTACGTACAATCATTGGGCGGTGTGATGGAGATGGACGACCTGAGGGAGTACGAGCCCGAGTGGCGCGATCCATTGAGTACGGAGTACAGGGGCTTAACGATCTATGAATCACCACCGAACACGCAGGGAATTACGACGTTGATGATACTCAAGCTATTGGAGACCGTTGGCGAGACTGGCGGTGTCTTTTCACGTAGAAGGATTGAGACCTACCTAGGCATTTACAGGGTAGCCTACGGGCTAAGGGATAGGTATGTGGGCGATCCAAGGTTCGTTGATGTACCCGTGAGTAAACTACTCGACATAAACTACCTACTTTCCGAGTACAGGGCAGGGCCCCGTCCACGCATTACCGGGTCTGGGGACACCACGTATTTCGTCGTTGTTGATAGGGAGGGTAACGTGGTGAGTGCGATACAAAGCCTATACCACCACTTTGGGTCGTTGGTTACTGAGCCTAGGTATGGAATAACGCTCAATAACAGGGCGTCCGACTTCTCGATGGATGGGCCGAACGCGCTCATGCCTAGGAAGAGACCGTTACATACATTGAGCACCGTGATTGTCACTAAGGATGGCGAGTTGAGGTACGCGCTCGGTACATCAGGCGCACACTTTAGGCCGCAGTTGCATGTCTTATTCATTACGAACATGGTTGATTACGGACTAAGCCCAGTGGAGGCTATAGATGCGCCGAGGTTCCTTTGGGATGGGAAGTCCCTAGTCATTGAGGAGGGCTTCGAAACAACGGGGTTAACCGAGCCGTACCAAGTCGTTAGGTACCCAGGCAGGACCGGCGTGGCCAGTATATTGGCGGTTATCGGTAATGGCAAGAGACTACTCCATGCCGACATTAGGGGCGACGGTTTAGCGCTCGGTCAGTGAGGACGGGGTGTTATTTTTAATTCTCGTGGCTGGATAGGTTTATAAATAGGATGTGAATCCTAGTACCGTATGTCAAGGGGTATTTCAAGGGCTGTCGCCGTTGGTGTCGCTGTTGCGATAGTTGTGGTAATAACGGCTGCGTACTACCTAGTGCAGGTGTTTCATAAACCGCAGGGTGTCCACTACCCCCTAACGGTTGTTGATTACCTCGGCCGCAACGTCACTGTGCAGTCCCAACCAGGCACGATAGGCTCTGTAAGCCCTGACTGTACCCAAATAATCTACGTGCTGGGCTTTGGCGATAAGGTCGTCCTCTTGGACGTGTACTCAAAGCAGTTGCTTGAGTACCTTGGCGTGCCTGTGCCGGGCAACGTCACGTTGATAAAGAGCATATTCCCAACACCACCGCTTGAGCCGATACTGCTCGCCCACCCATCACTCATATGCGCAGATGCCGGTTTTAACTACGAGTTCACTGAGGATGTGGGTACATTAACGAGCGCTAATATAACAGTGGTGTTCATAGGGGGTACCGACAACACTAACGTAACGGGCATATACAACGACGTGATGCTCATCGCGAAGGTACTCGGGGTCCCGAATAGGGGTGAGGAGGTGATAGGCAGGATGAGCTACATACTTAATTACGTGAGGAGTCACGTGTCGGGTGCGCAGCCCGTCTCTGTGGCGTACATAAGTTGGTACAACCCAATCTACGTGGCCGGCAACTCATCATTCATTGGCTACTACATAACGCTCGCTGGTGGTTACGACCCATTCAGCGGCATGTACCCGACGATAACGCCTACGCAATTAATAATCGCAAACCCTGACTACATAATCGCTGATGACTTCATGGGTAACTACAACGCTACCCTGCAGGCAATACTCTCGATACCAGGTATTAACAATACAAACGCGGTTAGGGAGGGGCACGTATATGTACTCGGTAACCTGGCCCAAAGCCTCATTGAGGAGCCTGGGCCCTTGTCCGTATATGGAGCGATGCTCCTGGCAATCATACTACACCCAAGCTCCTTTGGGCTAAACTCCACGGAGATACCTCACTACATAAGTTCGCAGTGGGTCATGGAGTACGTAAGGCCAAGCCTGAACCTGACACTGGGTGGGTGATTGGTACGGTTGGTGAAAGATTCATTAAATACCTATGGGTATTCATTCCATTGTTAATCCTAGGCCTCCTACTAAACATCGTGGTTGGTGAGGTATCGATACCATTAGGCGCATTGCTCGACCCATCCCGGGTATACAGGGTGATAATCCTGAATATAAGGCTCCCAGAGGCGCTGGCCTGCATAATAGTTGGTGCCGACTTATCGGTGGCAGGCGCCGTTATGCAGGCATTGTTTAGGAACCCCCTTGCCGAGCCCTACGTAACTGGGACGTCCTCCGGAGCATTGCTCGGCGCCTTAATTGGCCTATTGATCAGCGTAGTCTCGAGGCATGGCTCATTCTCGATAGTACTGATGCCGTTATTCTCATTCGTGGGGGCCATGGCGGCCACGGCGTTGGTCCTCGTCTTCGGTAGGGGTGGTTGGTTGTCCCTGATCCTCGCCGGTATTGGGGTTTCCATAATGCTCTCGTCAATAGTCATGATGCTCGACACCTACATATTAACGATAATGCCCACACTCCCAGCAATCGTTTACCTACTCTTCGGTACCGTCAGCGGCATTAACTGGAGCGAGGTTCTGGCGATGTTTTGTGTCACCTTACCAACCATTACATACTTAATACTCAGTAGTCGTGAGGTGAACCTACTAATGATCAGTGACGAGGTGGCGCAGGCGGGCGGTGTTAACCCGGGCGCTTCGAGGGCGACCTTCATAGCGCTGACCGGCTTATTAACTGCGGCATCCGTGTCATTCACAGGTATAATAGGCTTCGTGGGCCTCGTGACCCCACACATAACACGCCTATTGCTGAAGAGCTCCGATAATTCCAGGGTGATACCCCTATCGATAATCTCGGGATCCACAATCATGCTTTACGCAAACGTTTTAAGCAAGGTCGTGGTGCCCGGCGTCGTAATGCCCATAACCGCAATAACGAGCTTGTTCGGGGTCCCTGTACTACTCACGTTACTTAGGGGTGTTGGTAATGAATGACGCGGTCACGTTCATAAACGCCAGCGTTGGTTATGACGAGCCTGTGGTCAGGGACATAGTGATTAAGGTGCCTAGGCCAAGCCTAACTACGATACTTGGCCCAAACGGGTCTGGGAAGACCACGATACTTAGGGCCATAATTAAGTACGCCAGGGTCTTTGGTGGGTATGTTTATGTGGATGGTAGGGACATCGACTCAATACCAATAAGGGACTTGCCCAGGTACATGTCGTACTCACCCGCCGAGATAAACCCACAATTAATCCTCACTGTTAGGGACCTGATGCGTAGCGCCAGGGGCGCCAATGGCTGGGTCGATGACGGGTCTATAAGGGAGGTCCTAGAGTTCTTGGGAATTCACGACCTAGTGGATAGGAAGTTCAACGAGTTAAGCACTGGGCAGAGGAGGTTAGTCCTGATAGCCAGGGCGCTGGCCTCAGGCGCACCCCTGTTACTACTGGATGAACCAACCGCCGGCCTAGACCTCGGTAATAAGTACAGGGTGATTAACGTGCTTAGGAGGATTGTTGATGAGAGGGGGGTCACGGTTATAGCGGCCACGCACGACATAGACCTGGCACTGCGTAGTGATTGGGTCGTGGCCATAAAGGACGGTAGGTTATTAGCCATGGGCGATCCAATTAACATAATTAATGAAGACACATTATCCAAACTCTACGGAATAAACATCAAGGTCCTAAGACTCAATGGGCGTAGACTCATCTACGTAGAGCAACACGAGGGCCCATGAGTAGACGATAATTATAAGATGAGGGTAATTACGTGCATGGTAAGCATCGCCATTTGCGCCTAATCCACATCCACCCCGGACAACCCACCCCTGGAACACGTTGTACACGGAACCAGGCACAATAATGGCTAATCAAACGATAACCGGGTAAACACACCGCCCCAGAACATAACTAATGATTACCTTGAACCATGGCAATGCCCATGTTGATGAGTGGCGAAAATACTGAACCTAACCAATGAGGGCGTTGCCGCCGCACATGGCTGGGTTAACAACGAAGGCGTTGGTGATCGCCGACCCAATAAGGAGGCAGGTCGTCATCGAGCTGGAACCGGCGGTGAAGGGCCTGGCCTAACGTAACGATAGATATTCAACCCCACCGTCAGAGGCTCCACGATGTTGAGAAATTGAATTGCTCGTTGGAGGCTTACGGGCATCGTAACCGTCAGATCGTCAGAGGGATTACGAATCGTACATCGAACACCGGGATAAACCCTCTGACGGAGACCCGTGAACAGGGCAGGGAAAAACTTAAAAAGAAGTAAATAAAACCACGACCCGGAATCTAAAACAGAAGAATTGAAGGATTGCACATCAGTGCATGAACCAACCATGTTGGTAGTGAGAGATGAATCTAAAACAGAAGAATTGAAGCATCGTCAATC
>JAKMAE010000100.1 GCA_022014875.1 Vulcanisaeta sp.
ATTTCCTCTGCTCCTCCGTTAATTGATCTATCCTGATGCCCATGGTTTCCAGCTTTAGTCTGGCTACCTCCATATCAAGCTCGTCCGGTAACTTGTGAACGCCTATGTTTAGCTTGCCCCTGTTCTTCACTATGTACTCCACGGCTAGGGCCTGGTTGCTGAAGGACATGTCCATGACCTCGCTCGGGTGGCCCTCAGCGGCTACCAGGTTCACGAGCCTTCCCTCGGCCAGTAGGTAAACCCTCTTCCCATTCGGTAGCCTGTACTCAACTACGTAATCCCTCACCCTCCTCTTCTCAGTAGCAACCCTCTCTAGGCCGGCCACGTCTATCTCTACGTTGAAGTGCCCCGCGTTTGCCAGTATCGCCCCGTCCTTCATCTTTAGTATGTGCTCGATCGTTATTACATTGATGTCTCCGGTGGCTGTTATGAATATGTCGCCCACCTCCGCAGCCTCGCTCATGGGCATAACCTCGAAGCCGTCAAACACCGCCTCGAGCGCCCTGATTGGGTTAACCTCGGTAATTATGACCCTACGCGCACCAAGCCCCCTGGCCCTCATGGCTATCCCACGCCCAACCCAGCCGTACCCCGCGACCACGACTACCTTACCGGCCACCAATATGTTGGTTGCCCTTAGTATGCCGTCCCACGTTGATTGTCCCGTGCCATACCTATTGTCGAAGAGGTACTTCGTGTATGAGTCATTAACCGCAATTATCGGGTACCTAAGCGTTCCCTCCCTAGCCATTGCCCTAAGTCTGATAACGCCTGTTGTGGTTTCCTCGGTGCCGCCGTAAACATTACTTATTAACTTAGCGAAGTCCCTATCACCCGCCGTCTCCCTAGCATAATCAACGTCAGCACCCTTAACGCCCAGGGCGAGTTTGTGAAACGTCACTGTTAGGTCAGCGCCATCGTCCATCGTGACCATCGGTTCGTGGGATATCGCAAAGCCAATCGCGTTGTAGTACTCCCTCTCGCTCATGCCCCTCCAGGCATATACGTTGACGCCCTCCTCGGCAAGGGCTGCCGCAACCTCGTCCTGTGTCGATAATGGGTTTGACGGCACCAGAGTCACTGAGGCACCGCCAGCCATTAGCGTCCTTACGAGGACCGCGGTCTCCTTAGTTACGTGGAGGCTTGCCGATATTCTAACCCCCTCCAGCGGTCTCTCCCTGCGGAAGCGCTCCCTAATCTTCATTAGCACGGGCATGTGCCTCTCGGCCCACTCAATGAGTAATCTACCCTTCTCAGCCAGTGATACGTCCTTTACCTTATAGGGCATCCTGGGTCATTACGATTGGTTTTTTGAATATTAAAACTTTATCGATACTGATGATTACCCATAGATCAGATTCTCAGTTTGCTTATCGAATAATTTGATCTTAGACAACCTAAAGTAGACGTGCACGGGGTCCCCAAGCCCGAAGCTCGTTGATGATACGACCTTAACCTCGGCATTGCCTAGCCTAACCATGACGTTGAACTTACCTCCCGCGAACTCGGATATCTCCACGGTGCCCTTACCCACGTATGCCAAGTCATTATTGATTATGGGCTCTTTCGAGAGCACGATGTCCTCAGGCCTAACCCCAAGTATTACCGATTGCGTGTTTACACTCCTGGCAATGCCCTGGGGTAGCGGCACCTTAATGTCGCCGCCGTCGAAGTACGCCTCCTCACCCTTACCAACTATTGACCCATCGAATAGGTTTATATCGCCTATGAAGTTCGCAACGAATACGTTGATTGGCCTATCATAGATCTCGTTCGGAAGCCCTATCTGCTGTATCGTGCCGTGCCTCAGCACGGCTATTCTGTCGGCAAGGGTCAACGCGTCAGCGGGGTCGTGGGTGACGAGTATCGTTGTAATGCCAAGCTTCCTCTGTATCTCCTTAACAAACGCCCTCGCGGTAACCCTAATCCTAGCGTCTAGGTTGCTGAATGGCTCGTCCATCAGAAGGACTTGGGGCTCCTTGACCAGGGCCCTGGCAATAGCAACCCTCTGCTGCTGCCCTCCCGATAACTGCCTGGGGTATCTGTCGAGCGTGTCTGCTATACCGAGTATCTCGGCGATCTCCTTAACCCTCCTCTCAATCTCATGCTTAGGCAGACGCTTTATCTTTAGTGGGAACGCTATGTTATCGAAGACCTTCATGTGCGGATAAAGGGCCCAGTTCTGGAAAACCATACCAACGTTCCTGTCCTTAGGCGGCACAAACACCCTCTTTCTCGGCGAAGCCACGAGTTTGTCCCCAATCCAGACCTCACCATCCGTCGGCTCCTCGAGACCTGCGATTATCCTCAGCATGGTTGTTTTACCATGCCCGGAGGGCCCCATAACAACCATGAACTCGCCTGAGCGAACCTCTAGCTCTACCTTATTGAGAGCGACGACACTCTTGGCGCCCTTCCCAAAAACCTTGGTGACCTCGTGTAAATAAACCCTAACCATCCCAAGCGTAGAGGTTAGTTAATTTTAATTAATTTTTTACTGGTATAACTGGCATAATGGGTGTAAAAACTCCGCCCCAGGGTATTGCCTAATAGCCATGTAAACTCGCACGGTGAGGTAATATTATTATTAACCACCCACCTAGGGCTAACGATGAGTTCAGTAAGTAAGCGACTTGTTTATGCGGCTCGGATGTGGGGTAGGGATGTCGATGAGTTCACGAGATCTGCGGTGAACGGCTTTGCCAGCAACATGTTCATCATGGGCCTATACTACAGGAGACCCAACTGGGCCTGGCCGAGGTGGTTAAGGGAGCAGCTCTCACCAAGCGGTAGGGGTTTTGAACCTGCCCAGCTCATGCCATTTAGGAACGTACACTTCAAGGATTGGGGCATCGTTGGTAGCGTGTACGGAGTCAACGAGGCTATAATCGACCCAGCGATGCTCTTTGTTACGAGGAGGTACGTGTCGTTCGAGGTGTGGGTTCGTGACGACTCGCGCCTTTACATGCCTGGGTCCCACGGATCATTTAGGCAGTACCTCGAAAGGCCCGGTTACCCGATCATAATCAATGAGTGGGACGTGGGGCATGTGAGGGTTGTCGCTAGGTCGACGGTGGCCACTAGGTCAGGTGTTGACGTGTTATTGATCGATCTCGAACTATCTGGTTTACCCGGGAATTACGTGGTTTATCTAGTGACGAGGCCGTACAATGTGGACCACGTGGTGGAGGTCCATGACGCAGGTATTGAACGTGATGGCTGGTTCATAGTTATTAATAACGAGCTTGCCCTGACCACGGATAGGGAACCCACGCAGTTTGGTTCATACAACATAGAGAGGGATGCTAGCGAGGATGCCGCATTGGGTAGGCTTAATGGCTCATTGCACGTGAATGATGAGCTTGGTTGGGCTCATGCGGCCCTGGGTTTCAATGCCGTGATTAACGAGGGCACGTGGAGGCTGAGGGTTAAGGCGCCCATAGACCCACTTAGGAACACGCCGCACAATAGGTCATTGATTAGGTCGATTAATGACCCGGACATCCAGGTATCGCTGAGGGATTGGGATGCGATTAATGATAGGGAGTTCTCCGTAGTTATTAACGATACGGTAATTGGGGACGTGGTCCGCCACTCAATAGCCAACCTAGTCATGCTTTGGGACGGCGGTAGGATAACGCCTGGGCCCCTCATTTACCACCTCTTCTGGGTCAGGGATGGCTCCTACATGGCTACGGCGTTGACGATGGCTAACCTTCAGGACATGGGTAGGGCGGTGATTGAGGAATTACTGAGGAGGGCTGATCCGAGCGGTTACTTCAAGGCTGTGGACTTCGAGGTCAGGGAGTACGACGCAAACGGGCAGGTTCTCTGGGCCGTGAGTAAGTACGTGCAGTTAACGGGGGACTTAGACCTACTTAGGAGGTGGTACCCAGTGATTAGGCGCGGTGTTGAGTGGCTTGAGGCGAATAGGGAGGTGGATGGTGACGATGCTGTTAGGGGCTTATTACCGCCGTCATGGTCCGCGGAGGATACGGGGCCAATGGATCACCATTACTGGGACGACATGTGGGCAATAGCTGGGCTTAGGGAGTTGGGCAGGGTTCTAAGGAGTATCGGTCACGAGGATGCCCAATGGGTCGAGAAGCTACACGGCGAGTACGTGGACGCCCTCACCAGGTCAATAAACATTGTTAGGTCTAGGCTGGGTATTGACTACATAGTGCCGGCCCCGGAGAGGGTTGCGGACTCGGCAATGACTAGGGTAATAGCCGTTGCGTGGCCAACAATGGCGCTACCGCTCGATAACCCATTGGTTAGGCGTACGCTGGAGGTTACGGAGCAGCTGTACGGCTTTGATGGCGGTATCGCCAACGTGCACCAGTGGGGTACATACGGCAGCTACCTAACAATGAACCTCGCCCACTCCTGGGCATTACTTGGCGATAGGGCTAGGGTGGGCAGGTACCTGAACTGGGCAGTAAGCCATACAACGCCAACCTATGGCTGGGCCG
>JAKMAE010000017.1 GCA_022014875.1 Vulcanisaeta sp.
TACCCTCAATCGCCTCATTCAGACTTAACCCAGCCCTATTCTTGTATGTCCATATGGCGCTGTTGAACCTCATGAACGGTTCAAGCATCCTAAGGTACTCGGGATTGTCGAACCTTGGGTCAGGATCCTCAATCAACTGCCTGTGTATTGTCTCGCCATAGAGGCTCCTCCATATTTGGTCGGTCACGAAGGGCATTATCGGGGCTAGTAACTTAAGCACTGTCTTGAGGACCTTATACAGCGTGAACCATGCACCCCTCTGCTGCTTCTCGCTGAATAACCCCTCCCTATTGTACGCCCTGGGCTTAACGGCCTCTAGGTAGTGGTCTGCGAACACGTGCCACGTGAAATCATAGATTAGGTTTATGGGTACGTAAACGTCGAAATCATTATACGCCTCAATCGCCTTCCTCGCAACATCGTTCAATTTCGCCAGTATCATCAAATCCAGCGGTGTTAACTCATAGTCATCACTGACCTCTGGGAATGACGACACGAATCTCGCTATGTTCCAGAGCTTGACCGCGAAGTCGTGGCCCGTCCTTATCAACTGCTCATTATACCTATAGTCACTGCCTAATTTCGCAGACGCCGCCGCCCAGAACCTAGCTGCGTCTGCCCCGTACTTCTCAATGGGCAGCATAGGGTCTATGATGTTGCCCTTCGACTTATGCATAGCCTCGCCCTTCTCATCAAGCCCCATACCGCTTATCCTGACATACCTAAACGGTGGTTTGCCATAGAGTAGGTATGCCCTAACAATGGAGTAGTACAGCCATGTCCTGATTATGTCGTAGCCCTGGGGCCTAAGTATACTGTGTGGATAGACCTTCTCGAAAACCCTAATCTCGGGCTTCGTGTATCCGGAGGCGTAGATCCAGGATATTGATGAGTCAAACCACGTATCTAAGACCCTGTCCTCACCGATTAATTTACCGTTGGGGCACTGCTCCTTAACCTCGGGTGGTGGTTCGTCCTTCCACGGCCTATAGTACCTACCTGGGTTTGGGACTATTGGCCTGGCATTCCCTTTCTCATCCACGCAGTACCAAATCGGTATCTCGGTCCCGTAGTACCTACGCCTCGAAATCGGCCAATCAAACCTCAGTGACTTTATCCAATCAATGAGAACCTGCGCATACTCTGGGGGTTTGATCACCATCTCCTCCTTAACAATCCTTATCAACTCGTCCTTAAACGGCAGTTGCCTTAGGAAGTACTCCTTAGTTATTATTATCTCTATGGGCGTCTTACATCTCCAGCAAACAGGTACTGAGTGCCTAATTCGCTCCCTCTTAACGAGTAGGCCCATTTCCTGAAGGTCCCTGATTATGGCCTCCCTGGCCTCCTTAATGCTCAACCCCCTGTACTTACCCGCTAACTCGTTTAATGTGCCGTCTGGATTAACGATGATCTTCATCGGCAGGCCCAGCTCATTAGCAACCATTAAATCCCTAGTGTCTCCAAATGTGCTTATCATCTCAAGGCCCGTGCCGAAATCCGGCTTGACCGATGGGTGGGCGATTATTGGGACCTCCTGATTAAGCGGTGGCACGATGGCGTGTAGGCCCTCCAACCTCTTGTACCTATCATCGTTCGGGTTGAAGGCCACCGCGACAGTCGCCGGGAGTAATTCCGGCCTCGTCGTAGCTATCACTATATCCTCCCCAGTTTCCTTAACCTTGAACTTTATGTAGTTTAGGTATGAGTCCTCGTCTCGATACTCAACCTCCGCCTCTGCCAACGCAGTTCTACACCTTGGGCACCAAAGGGTTGGTCTACTTGCCTCGTAGATCAGACCCCTCTTCCATAATTCAATGAATGTTTCCTGCGTAACCCTCCTATACTCCTCACTGTCGGTACCATTCCTCCAATAGGTGAATGAACCACCCCAGCGCCTATAGATCGTCACGAACTCCCCTTCATACTCATCAAGGAATTTTCTACATAGCTCGAGGAATTTCTCCCTAGGTACCTCGTACATGTTTATGCCATACGTCTTCTCGACCTGAACCTCCACTGGTAAGCCATTCCTATCGGCATAGAATGGGAAAATCACGTTGTAACCCCTCATCCTGAAGTACCTAGCAATCATGTCGATCTGCGCATAATGAGCTATACCGCCAATGTGGGGCCTACCGGATGGGTACGGGGGTGGCGTATCAATAACCAGGATCGGCTTATTATTATCAATCCTCACCTCGAACAAGCCCTCCTCCTCCCACTTCTTTAGCAATTCAACCTCCTTCGACGCATCCCAACGCTTCTCCTGTAACTTAGGCTTGAACTCCATACTAACCATTGAGTAACCGTAGATTACGTATTAAATTTTAAACTCAGCGCTGATACGAAATGGAATATTACTAATCCCAACTATAAGTAAAATTGGCGATGATCGGGATTACCAGGGTGGTACAAGGTAGATAAGTAGCGTGAGAGCCGCGAGACTTGATACTAAGAACATTAGGAGTATGTCGCGGACAACCTCCTTCTCCGTCTTTGGCCTCCTCATAACGAGTAATTTAACGAGTGTTATTGGCGAACCGGGCGCCCTGTTCGCATGTATAACGCCATCATTCACAATAACCGGCCTGGCCAGGGTCTCCCTGGGCCTAAAGCCCCTTGCAGTTATCACTATTAACGTACCATTCACTATGTAGGGTAGCGATGCGATGACCCCCTGGGTGCCGGCGTTGTATAAGACCATGAATGCGCCGATCATGGCACCCAATGCGTAGCTCCCCACATTACCGTTAAACACCTTAGCTGGGTACCAGTTATATATGGCTAGGGGTAATACCGTGGACAAAAGGATTACCGTCGCCGGCAAGGCATAGCCGAAACCGGCTAGGTACGAGATTAGGCCGCTTACCGTGATTATCATCATTGTTGATACCGGTACTATGCCGTTCATTACATCGAGCATGTTGACTGCGTTGGCCATAACCGTCACCGCGAGCATGGATAACACGGCGACAACGAGGAAATTATGTACATGGCCTATGAGCAGTATGTATATGTAGCCATGAACCACCACGGGTATTATAAGGGCTGGGGCGAGCGGTAGAAATACCCTGACACTGACGGGTAAGCCTCTGATGTCGTCAATAAGGCCTATTAGGCCCACGGTTATCGTAACGAGGCCAAGGGCCAGGAGCCTTAGGTCACCTACCAAGTATGCGTATATGGTGATGACGCCCATGGACACGAGTATGGAGACCCCACCTACCTTAGGCACCATCACTTTATACGGCTTATGGACATCGGGGGCGAGGAGCCTTGGGTTTCTAATGCGGGATATTGCGTGTACCGTTAGGAGGGATAGTACGAACGCAACCACCGTAATTATTGCGTAACCCGTAATCATAGGGCTCGCCTAAACCAATTAATTGTTTCCCTCAAACCACTGATTAAATCGTACTTTGGCCTGAACCCCAGCACCCTCATTGCCTTCGAAATGTCGGGGTAGCTCCTAAACGGCTCGCTCGTCTGCGGTTGAACCTTAATGTTGGAGTTAGAATTTGTGAGCCTAATTATTATCCTCGCGAGGTCCAGTATTGACGTCTCAACACCAAGCCCTATGTTGAATACTTGCCCGATTGCCTCCTCCTTCCTTAATGCCAACTCGACAGCGTTGCATAGATCCTCCACGTATAGGAAATCCGTCGTGTCCACACCGCCGTTATTGACTATTAAATCCTCGCCCTTAAGGGCCCTCGTTATGAATATACCCACGACACCATTGTCGTAGGGTCCATACGGCTTCCAGAGCCTGAATATAGTGACCGGCACATTATGCGTTACGTAGTACGACATTGCCGCGGCCTCCGCCGCAACCTTGCTCCACCCGTAACCCTCGAAGGGCCTTAGTGGGTCGTCCTCGCGTATCGGTAATTTAGCCGGTTTACCATAGACGTTCGATGTGGAGAATAGGAGGAACCTGGCGTTTAGAGTCTTTGCTAGCTCGAGCATGTTTATTGTACCGAGCACGTTAACGTCGAGCCCCCTTAACGCACCCGCATTCATGAAGGACCTGGGGTTTGGGTAGGCCGCTAGGTGTAGTATTGCCTCGAAGCCCTCACTCGACAGCTTCAGCACATCATCCCTCCTGGTAATGTCTACGTTATAATCCGTTGTCTCGGCCTTAACTATGTCAAGCCCGCGTACGTCGTAACCCCTAGCCCTCAGGCAACTCGTCATGTTCCTGCCCAGGAAGCCCGATGAACCAGTTACCAGCACCTTCATTGTGTCGATTGATCCTCAAGCCTTAATATTAATTACCTCAACCCACAGCTATGCGGAAACCATTATTGACCAACCCCAGCTAACCTCTTTATTTCATTGATTATTAATTTCGTTGGGTCTTCCATCCTACTTAATAACGGGGTTGTATCTACGTGCTCGATGTCCATATCCAAGACCTTATTTACAACGTCTATGCAGTCCTCATCAACACACCTATAGAGTGGTAACCCATTGCTAATTAAGTAATCATCTAGGTAGTAACGCTGCGGGAAATAGCTAATGGCTGGCGTACCGAGTAAGGCGGCTTCATGCGCCATGGTTGAACCCCCCGTAATCACTGCCCGGGCGTGCCACGACAAGTCCAAACCGTCGAGCCTCATGTTCCTTGGGATCACCAATTTGCCAAGCCTCATGTATAGCCCTAACTCCGACTTAACGAGCTCCTCCTGATACGCATACCTTGGGAAGAGAACCGCCGAGTAACCCCTCTCGAGCACGTTCTTCACAATCCTAATCAATAGCCTAGACTTGTCACCGTAGTTATAGTACGACGCCTTAGCCTCCTCAAACCTAATGACCACGTACTCCTTACTCTTAACGCCAAGCCTCCTAATGGAATCCCCACTGGGCTTGAACCTACTGACCCACATCAATTCGAAGACCCCGTTGAATGTCCTTACCTTATCAATTTCGGCGCTGGGTATGTACCGAGCCCACTCACTCATGGGTATTGCCGACGGCGCAATAACAACGTTGGCCAGGGGAAGGGTTAGCTTATTGACGAAGTATGAGTGGGCTGTGTCTGTCAATGCAATTATTGGTTTGTTGAGGCCGAAAGCCACCCTTACGGCGTCGGGCGAGGTCAGCGATACGTGAACGTCGAAGTCCCCGACAACGTCAAGCAGAGCCAACTGCCTCTCAATACCCCTAATGAGCTTTTCCCTGGCGTTTTCTCCATGCCGCCCAACACACACGTAGCGAAGGCCAAACATGCTCAATACTTCCTCGACATAGTCGTAACTGCGGCACGTTATTAGGAGATCTATACCCTCATCCCTACCGACAATACCCAGTACCGCGGCTATTCTGGCCTGCTTAGCCGTTAACGCATCAAACCAAACCTTGATCATTCAGGAACTACTCGTATATAGGTCTTTAATTAATTTTTAATACAATGCACAGCTTTAATTCCTCAACCCCTAACACGTAGTGATATAGGTGTTTTACTCAACGGCGATAGACACACAGGGCACCTGTAACCCCACTGCCTAAGTACCTCATCGACACTCTTAAGTTGGTTGTCGTGATAAAGCACGAAGCCGCATGAGTGGCACCTTATGATTATTGGCATGGCAAGCCTTTGTGATGACTGACTTTAAAGAATTACTGCTATTATATTGATAAATTAAGTATATTACACAGGAACTATGTAAATAATACATGCGTAATAGATTGGCTTATTTACTGCATACGTAGTACCTACGGAACCCGCTAAAACCTGGAGAGACCTGTATAGGCGTGGGTTAGGCTGTCTAACTCGTCCGTTGTTAGGTACGGGTACTTACTGCCAAGCATCCTCTTCCTATTGTTGGATAACTCCTCATCAACCATGCTTATCCTTATGTCAGTGCCGCTGAGGAGGTCCAGGAAGTCCCTTACCAACTCGGAGATTCCGGGGCTTGTACCGACCATTAAATTAATCCTTAGGTATCTAGATAACCTACGCAAGAGCCTCACTGCCCGTGTAAGGCCGAGCGTTGTATGAATTATGGGCGTGTTGTCGATCAGTATTGTGATACCGCACCTGGAGTTGCCAATGTCGATACCGATGTTTAAGTCACTCAGTTTCAACCCCCTCACAACAGCCTCTATCAATCCGTCAATACTCACGTCATCAATAACGTAGACGCCAGGGCAATGCACCAAGTCAGCCATGTACTTCTCAGTCAATACGAGATTTAAGCCTCGGCACTCCGACTCGTCACTTACGTACCTCAACAATACATGCTCGGGAAAAACAAGTTGCTTAAGTGTGCTCCATGTTGATGACCTACCGATAAAACCCACACGTAACCTATCCACTAAGCCCTAACTGGGTTAAGAAATTAATAAGCTTTACAAGTAATATACCGTAATAATGGAGTTGATACCCATCGCGGAGGAGTCCCTGGGCGTTAGGTCAATGGCGCTGTTCATCCGTACGAGAGACGTAGCCCTACTGCTAGATCCAGGCATAAGCCTATCCCCCAACAGGTTTGGCTTACCGCCGCACCCCCGGGAGTTGGAGAGGGTTAGGGCGCTTAGGGCCGTACTTGAGAGGTATGCCGACGAGGCAAATTACGTATTCGTGAGCCATTACCACCGTGACCACTACACTGTACCCTACGCCAGCGTGTACATGGGCACAAACAACGAGAGCTATAGGAAGATCTATACAAACAAGGTAATACTCATGAAGATGCCGGATGATTTAAACTGGAGCCAGAGGAGGCGGTATTATGGGCTTAGGAGGGCCATTGAGGGCATAGCCAGGGATTTAATCTTCATTGACGGTAAGGAATTAATGATTGGATCTACGAGGCTCATCGCATCACCATCGCTACCTCATGGTGATGAGGGGTCAAGGACCGGCAGGGTGGTTGCGCTGACCATAGACGATGGTGACTGTAGGGTAACATTCATGCCGGACGTGGAGGGGCCTGTCGCTCAGGCCGCTGTTAATTACATAATGCTAATGAGACCGAGGGTGTTGATTGTGGGCGGACCCCCGCTTTACCTATCAAGGAGGGGGTTCGGTGAGGATTACGTGAGTAGGGCCATTAATAACCTCATCAATATCGTTAGGGCCGGCTTCTTAAGCGAATTAGTGATCGCGCACCATACATTGAGGGATTTGAATTGGAGAAGCGCATTGAGGACGTTGCTCGAGGAAGCCTCGGAGAGGGGGGTAAGTGTGTTAACGTACGCAGGGCTTTTGGGGCGTAGTGATGAATTGCTCGAGGCGATGCGTAGGGACTTGTACATGAGCGAACCACCACCCAGGGATTACCTAGAGCAGTTTAGGAGGGTTGAGGCGGAGGAGGATTAATTATTGTCCATAGGGTTACGTGACCTTCCCAACCTTACCCTTCTGCAGGGACTCCCTCAACGCCTTGATTAGTTCCTTCGCAATATCGTCCCGCCTCTTCATCAATTTCTCATAAATCTTCCTAGCCTCGTTCTTGAACATCGACAATACCTCGCCAGGTCTTAGCAAACCCCTCGATATTTCCATAAGGGACCTCTCCATACGCGCCCTAAACCATGGATCAATGAGCTCACTGCCTGATTTACTCAATACGTTAATCACGGCCTTGCCCAGGGGCGTCGGTATGCATTGCCTATTCCTTATCCTAAAGTACCCACGGATGACGTTTGTGTGTATGTGATCCTGCATCGTGGCGTCCGTACCTATCCCGTACTTCTTCATCAATCTCAACAACTCCGATTCGGAAAGGTAAGGTGGTGGCTCGGTCTCCCTCTCCTCAATCCAGGCCCTGGCTATTCTAAGTTCATCCCCAACCCTCAACCTAGGCAGTACCTTCTCGCTAGGCTCCTCGTATGGGTAAATAGTGAGGTAGCCCCTGTCAATAATCCTTAAGCCCTCGGTCCCAAACCTATGTCCAGAGACCTCAACAACTACCCTCTGCCTCTCGATGCGGGCTGGTGGGCTTAGTGTAGCTAGGAAGTGCCTGACCACTAAGTCGTAAATCTTCCAATACTTATCGTTCTTGAAGTACCTCAATATCTCACTCCTCCTCGCGCCCTTCGTTGGGTATATTGGTGGGTGAGCGCCATCGTCACTATCACCGCGCGTTGGCTTGAATGAGGTCTCCAGCAACGCCTTTGCGTAATCGCCGTACTCGCTATTTACCAACTCGAGGAGTACCTGCCTTAGGTTTAGGGTTTGTGGGTAAATCGTGGTCTCGGTTCTAGGGTATGATATGTAGCCATGTCTGTAGAGCTCCTCTGCAATGTCCAGGGCGGCCTTAGGCCTAATGTTGAGGAACCTACTGGCCCTCCTCTCGAGCTCTAGAGTGTCTAGGGGCGCCGGCGGCTCTAGGAGATCCTCCCTATAGCTCGCAATCACCACCTTAGCCCTACCAACACTCCTGACCAAGGCCAGCACCTCCTCCGCCTTACTCCTTTCCTTAAATGTACCGTCGTGATTCAAGATCAATTCCTTACCCGCTACATCAACTGCTATATGAACTACGTAGTACTTCTCCGGCTTGAAATTCTCCCTCTCAATAGCCCTTTGCACAACGAGGTTCAGCACTGGTGTTTGGCAGGGCCCATAACTCAGGAAACTACCCCTGGGTAGGGCATTCCTATCCACCTCCTCAACACTGAGTGTCAAGGCCCTCGTGAAGACAGCCCCCAGGGTTAGGTCCAGGATCATCCTCGTGAAAACCCTCTTTGCAAGGCTTGGGTTTAGGTTTGTTGGTGAGTTGAACGCATTAACTATGTCGGTCCTTGTTATTGCGGAGAAGAGGACCCTCTTGAACACCGCCCTCGGGTTCACGTTCCTCACGACGAACATGGCTTCGTACGCGATGGCCTCGCCCTCAGGGTCAGCATCGAGCGCTAAGTACACGATCTTCGCATCCGAGCCTAGGTGCGCGAGGGCTCTAACGTAGTTCACATTCTCATCTCTAATAACGAGTACTGGCTCGGCGTCGAATAACCTAGATGGATCCACCGCGCGCCAGTTATTCAACTCCTCGGGGAAGTCAACGTCCATTATGTGCCCCCTAAGCCCAATACTGACCCACCACTGCTTATTCCTCGTGAACCAGTACGTCTTAATGCCGTAAATCCTCTTTACGGTGATTGTGCCCTGGGCTAGGTACTTGGCGATCGCCCGGGCCACGGAATCCTTCTCCGCCACAACCAATGCATCAATTGCCATGAAACCCACTACTCATCTTTCGAAACATTTATTAATTTAATAAGTAAGAAGTTGCTAATCACGGGTGTTAATCGATGAGTGAGAAGAAACCGGAGGAGAAGCAGGTTAGGAGGGCGCCGTACCAACAACCATACCCACCGTATCCACCCTATCCACCTCCACAACCACCCCCACCACCTCCGCCGCAGTATAGACCGCCACCTCCCCCACCGCAGTACCCACAGACTTACCAACCACCCCCAAGGCAAGTGGCCCCAGCAAGCCGGGTGATTCAGCAGGCGAGGATTGAGGAACTTGCGCCAAGCATTTCAAAAATCGCGCTCTACCTGGGCATACCCCTGGCATTGATAGCTATTGTCACGGTGATCACAGCTATTGTATTATTCCCAGCAGCCAACAGCGCCTATGTACCCTACGCATCAATCGCATTCATGGCGTCGTTAATCGCCATAGCGGCATCCCTAATAGTCGCATTCATAGTGATGTACCAAATAGCCATGGGGCTCGACAAGAGATTCGAGTACATAGTCAAGTCGATTAGGCAACAGACAACCCTTACCCAAGCCGCGGCCCCGCAGTCGGCAATACCACCCCAGTACCAACAACCTGTCCAGGAAAGATTCCTGTCGCCGCCCCCGAGGCAGGTGGCCCCAGCAAGGCCGCAACAAACGCAGCAAGTACCTGCGCAGCAGGCAATGGGTGCGCCGGGGCCCGGTAAGGAGCAAGCCACTGAGCAGCAAGTTAGCGAGGAAGAGGAGGGAATTAATGAGGAGTGATGCTTGCCAATTTACTGAGTAGTTCCTCCTCATTAACGATGAGGTACTTACCGAAGTAATCCCTAAACACCCTTGATAACCTGTCTTCGCGAAATCTACGATCCATCAGTACTATCACGGCCTTGTCACTTTCAGACCTAAATGCCCTACCCACGGCCTGCTTAACCCTAACTATGGCCGGCCATTGATACGTCAACTCCCAGGCCAACCTCCTATCACCCAGCCTCGCAGCCAATATCTCCATCAAATCCTCCAGGTAGTCGTTTGGCTCCGGATATGGAACACCGACTATTATCACAAGGCCGAGTAAGTTCTCCGTACCAAGTCTGTACTCAACGCCCTCGACGAGCTTCCCGCCCGCCACCGCCATTATTAGTTTTTTACGGTCCTTCCGCAAATCCCTAATTAGGTCGTCAATGGACGTGCTTCCCAGCTCCATTACGTACTTAACGCTCGGGTCCAGGTACTTCCTAACAGCCTTTAGCACCGAGTATGATGGGAATATTGAGAGTATGGCCTTACTTACTTGGTATGTATGATACACCTTACTCAGTACATTAGCGATTTTGGAAAATTCCTCCTCATCCCTCTCCACATACCTGGTCGTGACGCCGTCGTACACGAAGACCTCGTAGTTCTCAGGCTTGATGTAATCCCTAAAGCTAATCCTGTACTCACTAACGTCCTTACTTATACCGAGCATACTAACCATGTACTCCTTAGGTGGTAACGTACCGCTCATTAGGACGGTGCCGCCCGCGTTGTTCAGTATTGCTGAGCTAATTATTGATGGGTCAATGCACCTATAGGATAGGGAAACACCCTGCCCATCCCTCATGAGGAATATGCCGAAGCCACTCGCCTTACTCAGTATGGCCCTATGGAACTCTATTACCTTGGACAGTGGCGTGTATGGTATTGGCACACCGGCGCTCCTCTTCTTTCTAAGCACTTCGTAGTATGCATCGATTATTGACTGGAAGTCCTCAAAGAATTGAAGTACATCGCCGAGTTCGAGAGAGATCACGGTCTCCTCCTCGAGCGCCTGGCTGAGCCTGACCATATAAGCCTGGAGGTTCTTGAGTATCTTAAGTGCCCTATTCCTCAATTCCTCATCATCAATCAACTTCCTAACCTCACTGATCGAAGCCACAACCGAGGCTAGGGATAGATTAACAGTGTTTAGATTATTTATGGCCTCCGGGAGGTTATGCGCCTCGTCGATTATTAGGATGCTGTCCTCAACCTTTATATTTAACGTCTCGGGCTTATTAATACTAAACACGTAGTAGTAAGTCATTATGCCCACCCTGGCCCTCGTAAGGTACTCCCTCGATATCTCGTAAGGACAGACATTGAGCGAGCATAATAATTGGGTGTACTCACTCATTGAACCAGCGCTCTCCAGGGTCTCGAGCATTACCTCGTCGATATTCACCTTCTTAGTATTTACGTAGTATGGGCACTTACCGCTCGATCTAAGGAACCTACACTCCTCCAGGAATTCCTCATAGGGTAGTTTACGCGTGCTTGCGATACAGCACATGTCGGGCCTATTCCTAATGATTACGTACTCAACATCGACACCCTTCTCCCTTAATCTACGCAACTCCCTAATTGGGGCCTGGGCCTCGTTCTTGGTTCTGACAAGGAATAGCACCTTCTTACCGCTCTCCTCGGAATACGCGAGCGCTGCAGCGAGCGCACTCGCTGTCTTACCAACGCCTGTAGGGGCCTCTATTAGGGCTACCTTATTGCTTGCCAACGCATCATATATAGTCTCTGCAATCTCCAACTGGAACCTCCTGAAGCTCTCGTATGGGAAGTACTTCCGGATCAGCGATTCCACAGGCATTTATTGCACTAAAGAAGTAGTTCCTGATTTAAAAAGCGGTCCTTTATTTAAAACGCTTAAGTAATCTTATTAAGTAATAGAAAGTAATAATCATGATGAAAAGCCCTTTAAAGCACGTAGTATGAGTTAGTTAGGAAATGGGCTCCGCCAATGTGATGTTAGGCAGGTTGAGGCCTACCAGGACTATCTCGGGTGTCGTACCCATCGCCATAATGGTGGCCCCGGTGGCCTGTCCATTCAATTGTACGTACTGTCCAGGGGGGAGGAGTACGAATACTCCGAAGTCGTATTTGCCCGACTCGCCTGTTGTCCTCAGGGCGGCCCCGTTGAATTACGACCCGTATAGGCAGGTCGTTGTTAGGGTTAGGCAGTACGAGGCTCTTCACCACCCCGTCTCTAAGGTTGAGTTGATAATAATGGGTGGTACAGTGACGGCGTTACCCGAGGATTACCTGGAGTGGTTTGTTGGGAATGCGTTCAAGGCGTTTAATGATTACCCATTCTTTGGGCAGGGGTCCTCCGATAACGTCGATATAGAGGTGGAGCATAGGCGTAATGAGAGGGCTAGGATCAGGGTTGTCGCGCTAGAGTTGGAGACAAGGCCCGACTTCGCCAGGCCAAGGCACATAGACCTAATGCTTAGGCTGGGGTTCACGAGGGTTGAGCTGGGGGTTCAATCAATATACGACGACGTGCTCAGGAGGGTTAAGAGGGGCCATGGCGTCAGGGAGGTGGTGGAGGCCACGCAGTACCTCAAGGACGCGGCGTATAAGGTTTGCTACCACATAATGCCCGGGCTACCGGGTTCCGACCCTGATAGGGACTTGGAGATGGTTAAGACGATATTTAGCGACCCGAGGTTCATGCCCGACTGCGTTAAGGTGTACCCAACATTGGTGGTTAGTGGTACGGAGCTGTATGAGGAGTGGTTGAGGGGGTTGTACAGGAGTTACGATGAGGAGACTTGGCGCTGGTTATTGGCTAGGATCATGGCCTCGATACCTAGGTGGGTCAGGGTAATGAGGTTTGGCAGGGACATACCGCTGCACTGGGTAGTTGATGGGCCTAGGATAGGCAATTTGAGGGAGGTCGTTATGAGGGAGATGGAGAGGGAGGGGCTTAAGTGTGTTGAGATTAGGTGCCGCGAGGTTGGGCATAAGTACGTGAAGAGGGGGTTAATACCAATGCCGAGGCGATTAAGGATTAACAGGATAGATTACGAGGCCTCGGGGGGTCACGAGGTCTTCCTAGAGGTTATCGATGATGATGATACGCTTTACGGGATATTGAGACTTAGGATACCGAGCGATAACGCCCATAGGCCCGAGATAAGGCTTGGCAGGTCCGCCTTGATTAGGGAGTTGCATGTTTACGGGCCCGAACTACCGGTGGGTAGTAGGGCCAGTGACCCATTCTGGTGGCAGCATAGGGGCATTGGGAGGGCGTTGATGGCTAAGGCGGAGCACATAGCGCTCGAGGAGTTCAATGCGTATAGGATGTTCGTAATATCAGGCGTCGGTGTTAGGGAGTACTATAGAAGGCTCGGCTATAGGAAGTACCCTGGGAGCTTCTACATGTTTAAGGATCTAAGGAGGTCAATACTGAACGAGGTTGACATAAACATAGATAATGTGCAGACCGCGACAGCCGATTACCTAGTAATTGGCTGAGTATTGCTGCGCCGTAGATGGGTATTTAAGCTTCGGATATAGGCACTATTGGGAATGGCCGAGCACGAGAAATGGTTCGCACAGGCAATCAGGGACTTGGACGATCTAGTGGAGCTGGGTTACCTAATTAGGGATGAACTTGGCCTAGATGTGACGGCAATAATTGATGACTTGAGGGCATTAACAATGCATTACGCGACCAGTAGATACCCAGATGCGGCCAACGCAATACCCTTCGAGGTGTATACAAAGGCCTATGCAGAGAGGGCTAATAGGGTGATTGAATGGGTAAGGCAAAATCTGCAGTTGAGAGCCAGGTCAAGATGCTGAGGAGGGCCCTGGAATTCGTGGGTAAGGTTAGGCGTAGAATAAACGTGGCCGAAGTCTACGTGGTGGGCTCCAGGGCCAGGGGAGATTACAGGGACGATAGCGATATAGACCTCGTAATCATAAGCAACGACGTAGAGGGACTAAACCACCTAAGGAGGAGGGAGTTACTGACAGACCTCCTCGAACCAGGCATCGAATTCTTCATATACACAGAGAGGGAGTGGAATGAAGCACCAACAACCTGGATCAAACAACTAAAGAAAGAGGCGAGAAGGCTAGACGACCTACTTACCGAATACGGAATACAATGATCTAGGCATTCCGCGCACCTCTTAACCATTGTTTTACTGATCATTCCGTGGCAAAATTTTGCCCTGGATCAACCCCGAATAAAGCATTAATACATCGTTCATCTGCATCGACACCGAATTTTTAATTGAGGTTTAGCGGGGTTCTTTAGGGTGGTTTGCGTGCCTGGTGTGTTTAGGGTTGGTGTTGCCCAGGTCAGGAGGTTTAATGGTTATGTCGAGGGTATTGATTGGTTGAGGGGTTTGGTTAGGGGTTTGTCTGTTGACTTGATTGTTCTCCCTGAGAATTGGGTGGGTACTAGGGTTTTGAGCCGCGTGGAGTTTGATGAGTATGTTGGCCTACTTAGGGAGGTGTCTGGTGAGGTTGGTGCCCTTATCATTGGTGGTAGTGTGTATGTTGATTTTGGCAATAAGGTAGTCAGTGTGTGCCCGATGGTTGGTGGTGATGGTTTGGTTAATTACTCGGAAAAGATAATGCCTTCCAGGGCCACTGGTGAGAGGGGGCGGGTAAGTAATGGCGAGAGGCTTGGGGTTGTTGAACTCGGCGGTTGGAAGGTTGGGTGTGTGATCTGTGTCGACGTTATGTACCCGGAGATTACCAGGGCCCTTGCGTTGAATTACGTAGACATCATAGCGAACCCGGGCAGTATAAGTGTTGATAGGGTGGGGCTATGGAGGAGCCTCGGTCTGGTTAGGGCGTTTGAGAACTCCGCCTATTTCGTAGCGTCCCTAGGGACTGGGTATAAGTACCCGGACGGTCGCGATGTACTCGGCGGTAGCTTTATTGCATCACCTAATGGCGAATACGTACTCACCGTAGACCTGGGTGTTGAGGGGTTGTTCAGCGCGGCCCTGAATCACCAGGATCTTGACTATGCAAGGGCCCGGAGGGGTTACCTAGATGATCTAGCGAGTAATTACTTCAGGAATGTGAGGGTCGTAGTGACTAAATATAAATAATAATGTCTTATTCACTCCCTAACGTGGTTAATCATATCGAGAACCTCCTCGGGCGTTATGTTAATCCTGCCCAACTTAACCATGGCCTTTATCACCCAGTAGTATGCCGGAATTTGGTAGGCGAAATCCCTGCCGACCCAGGGCTCGCTGGGCATCTCAGACAAGGCCTCAAGTCCAGGTAACCCTAAGTAGATCATGATGTTCTCCCTAAGGAGGTTGAAGAAGCCCTCCACCGCGTCGGGTTGGCCTGTGAATTCGCCGAGACCGTAACTACTGGCCGCAGCTTTCCCCTTCTCGATCAATCTTACTAGCACGTCATTAATACTGCCAAGCCCCTGCTCTTCCTGGTAGGTCCTAAACGTATCTATGACCCTCATTATAGCCTGCCTTTCAACCCATCGTCTATAATCCCAGCCATACCCTACCAGAGTTTCGAACTCCCTCATATTACCGCCGAGCAGGTTCCATAATAACTCAACATCCACGTCCCCGGCCCCTGTCAATTCGGCAACCTCGTTAACAACCTCCACAAATGCCTGCTTAGGCAGGTTCCAGAGGAGGTAGACCCTCATTCCACCCTTACTACCTAATTTCCTCACCACGTTTATAGCCGCCTGGTCACTGACGGTGAACAGGGCCTTCACCCAAACATCGTGCTCCCTTATTACGTCTGGGATCTTATTTGCCACAGCCTCAAGCATTTCGTACCCTCCGTACCTCCTCAAAAACCTGTCTATATCGTCATAAACAACAATGACCCTCTTACCCCTAAGGCCGTGATTCCTCAATGCCCTAGCAAGTACCGTAACTGGCCGTATTAATTTAATACCCAGGGTGATGGGGTCCATACCAACATTAACACTGGCGATATCCTCCAATTCGCGGATCACGTCAAGACCCAAACCCGGTACTCTCACCTGCGTCTCCCTTATGGTCTCCTCCTCGAAGGTGTAGCGCACAAACACGAGGTCATTAAAATCCTCAATCTTCCTCACTCCTTCCTCGAGAACCTTCGCAAGCGTTGACTTACCCGCACCACGTGGCCCAAAGATGAGCGAAACACCGCGGTATTTTATCACGTCTGTGAAGAACCTCTCAATTTCGCGATCCCTATCCCTGAAGTGTATCGTGAGCCCCACAGCCTCGAGTGGCACCTTGATTCCGCGAACCTCCTCGATGAGCCTTGCAATGCTATGCATCGCCCCTACCTAGACATGTGGGAACGAGGCATTTAAGATTTTCTTAAGTTACGCCGTGGGTATTTAACCAGTGATTGTTAGGTAATGGCCCTGGCTACTTCGGGGTTGACAAGGCCCTTCCTAGATAGGACCCTCAACAACTGCCTAAAGGCCACTATTCTCTGGATGTTGTTTGCGCCTTCGTATATCTCGGTTATCTTTACGTCCCTGAGGAACCTCTCTATCCCGGTCTCATGAATTACACCAACCCCTCCATGTATATCTATGGCCCTCGACACAACCCTCTCCGCAACCTCCGTTGCGTAGAACTTGGCTAGGCTGGCCACGTACTTGAACTCCTCCTTACCCTGGTCCGCGAGGTAGGCCGCCAGGTACGTTAGGTACCTAGCAGTCATCAACTCAGCAATCATCTCAACAAGTGCGAATTGTATTGCCTCAAAACTGGCTAGGTACTGACCAAACGCGGTCCTCTGTAATGAGTATTGAAAGGCCTTTTCAAGGGCCGCCTGGGCCATGCCGAGGGCCTGGGCCGCAACGCCAATCCTAGTCCTGTCGTACGTCTCCATGGCTATTATGAAACCCATGTTCAACTCACCAACCCTATTCTCGTCAGGGACCTCCACATTGTCGAGTATGACCTCCACCGCATGGCTACCCCTGAGCCCCCTCTTCTCGAACTTAGCTCCGATCTTAAGCCCTGGAGTGTCCTTCTCAACTATAAACGCGGTTATTCCATACCAACGCCTATTAGCAGGGGGCTCCGCGGTCCTGGCAAAGACCATTATGTAATCGGCAATGTCGGCATTGCTAATGAAGATCTTCCTACCATTAATGACCCACCTCTCACCCTTCTTAACGGCCCTCGTCTGTATACCGGCGACATCGGACCCACAGCACGGCTCTGTCATTGCATGTGCGCCGAAGGCCTCGCCCCTAGCCAACGGCGGTAAATACTTCCTCCTTTGCTCCTCTGTGCCAAAGAGCATCAGCGGTATTGCGAATAGGTCATTCGTACCCCTTATAACGGCCAGCGGTGGTGCAACCCTACTCAACTCCTCCATGAGTATCACAGCCGAGACCATGTCACCACCCTGGCCTGAGTACTCCTCGGGTATTCCAATGCCGAAGAGCCCCTGCTCACCAAGCTTCCTGAGGATGTCCCTGGGCACCTCATCCCTCTCGTCGAACTCCAACGCATGTGGCGCAACCTCCCTCTCGAGGAACTCCCTAATGCTCTTCCTAAGCATTTCATGCTCGGGTTTGAATATTAATTGGTAGTCCTGCAGGCTATCTAGTGGAAACACCATACATCGCTTTACACATGCTTAACTTTATAAGTTGTCTTGAAATATAGATTTTAAATAACCCATACCACTTACCAAGCCCAAATGAGCATCAACATAAGTAGGGATGAGGTCGTTGAGAACTATAGGGATGAGTTAACCGACGCCGAGATATACGCCGCCCTGGCAAGAATTGAGAGGAATGAAGAATTAAGGGATAAATTGCTCAGGCTATCTCAGTATGAGGTTGAGCATGCTAAGTTTTGGGGATTGATTGCGAAGGAGGTCGGTGTTGACGTAAGTGGCGTTAAACCATCAAGGCTCTCAGTCCTATTCTCAATCCTGGTTAGGAAATTACTTGGACTTGGCTTCCTCGTGAAGCTTCGGGAAAGTGCCGAGATTGAGGCCATAAGGAGGTATGGAAACCTAGTTAGAAGGAGAGCCCTTGGGCCATACACGGACAGGCTCAGGGAGATACTGCTCGACGAGGTTGCTCATGAGGAGGTCTTTAAGGAGAGTGAGTCCAGGTTCGAGGCATTTATTGAGAATATTAGGGATGCCATGTATGGGATGAGTGATGGGCTTGTGGAGGTTTTAGCGGCGGTGGCAGGGCTGGCCCCCGTTGTCGCTAACCCCATGCTTATAGCACTTGCCGGTTTAATAGTCGGTACGGCGGGTACACTATCTATGGCCGCTGGAGCCTACATGTCAACCAAGGCCCAGAGGGACATTAGGGAGACTAAGTTATCGAAGATAGAGATAGAGCTTGAGAACCTGGATTTCGAGGATAGGGTTAGGAGGGTGAAGGATTCGTTAATGAGACTTGGCATTGATGAGGGGAGGGCTAGCAATGCGGCGTTAAGCCTGTCGGATAGTGTCGATGCTAGCAAGAGGATTGTTGAGGTTGGTGAGACCGGCTTCTCAAAGGAGACGCTGGAGAGCCCGGGCAGGTCAGCGCTGTACACTGGGTTATTCTACTTAATCGGTGCATTACTAGTCATAGCGCCATTCCCAATACTCGGCCACGTCATTGGTAACACTGGTTCACTCTATATCTCCATAGTACTCGTAGTCATCGCTCAAGCAATAAGTGGGTTACTAACGGCCATATCGGGCAGTGGCAGAATCATGAGGACAATCGCCACGAACATAGCCCTATCCCTAGGCGCTGCCGCCGCCACGTACGTAATAGGCGCGATAGCGCACGAGGCGCTTCATATCGCAATAACGTGATTATCAAGGCGGCTGGCAGGAGGACCTAATAACCCTGCCTAACTCATCCCTTAGGCACCAAAGCCCCTCCCCAGCACTTATTATCACAATGCCCAATGCAGTTAACGCCTTATCACTAAGCAATACATACTCCACAGTATCGGATATAATGGGTGTTAACTCCACAGGCGCTACACTTCTATCGCTAACCATGACCACAACCTCGACATAATCCCTTAACCTATATATCGGTACAACGCCGGATGCCGTCCTCACAGCGTATATGTCGGCATTTTTAGACGGTCATAACCCAAGGCGTTTAGCTAGATCCATGGGTAGCATTATATCTGTACCAAGCCCCTCAAAGCCCGTGTTCGCCATCGCGCAGGTAACCACTTCATTGTTTCCGCTCATTATCTTTATCTTTAACCGAACCGTCATTTTGCAAACCCCTCCTTATTTGTCTCACGTACTCCTCATAGGTTCCTAAGTATGCTATATACCTTATGTACCCTACGAATCCC
>JAKMAE010000018.1 GCA_022014875.1 Vulcanisaeta sp.
TTCGTAACGACCCAATCCCTCATCATAAATGGCCCATACGTTCAAAGCATGATGCTCCCAATGAACTCCACGGTCCTAGTGATAGCCTGGCCATTCAGTGGTTATACGCTTGAGGGCGTCTACGTCAATGGTGAAGCCATTAACTATACAGAGACGCCTTACGGATCTTTCCATGCAACGATAGTATTGACTACGAATTCAACGGTGAGTATTGAGTTTTCACCGGTAAGTAGTGGTTAGGTTGCGTAATTATCGTATTATTTTAAATTTAAATTGAGGCGTTTGTTTTTGTTTGGGTTTTAATTGTATGGAGAGGTTGAGGGAGGTGAGAGACGCCTATGACGTAATATCCAGGGCCTATTCCACGGCTAGGGAGACGGGCGTGCTGGCTCAGAGGTTGCTTGGCGAGGTCGGTGAGTTCCTACGTAGTGCTAAGCCTAGGGTTATCCTCGATATTGGGGCTGGGTCCGGTGGTAATTTGAGGGTTATGAGGAGCTTCTTCGCTGGCTCTCTCTATATTGGTTGCGAGCTGAGTCTGGGCATGATAATGGGTTCTGGCGAGGATATTCCATGGATTAATTGCTCGGGCACGCACTTACCGATTAGGCCTGGCTCAATCGACCTAGCCGTATCACTGGCCGTGCTGCATCACGTACCTCGTGACCTCGTGACCAACGTCCTGCACGGCGTAAAGCAATCACTTAAGGTTGGCGGATTATTCACCGCTACTGTGTGGGGTTGCGTAGGTGATGCCCTGGAGAGGCTTGTCGATAGGGTTGATGATTGCGAGGGCTATGTGCCGTGGAGTTACGGGCTTGGTCGGAGGGTCCTTAGGTACTATAGGCTATATAGGGAGGGCGAGTTGGAGCGCGAGGTTACCGAGGCGGGCCTTAGGGTCGTTAAGTCAGGCATTATTTGGATTGGCCGCTATGCCAATTACTATATAGTTGCCGTGAAGTAAGTATAAAGCACATATATACATAATACTTTTACTTACCTATGGTTAGCAACATGTAATGAATCCGCAGTATTATGAGTATCAATTAACCCTAGACAAGATAATACGTAGGGCCGCCCAGTTATACCCCAGCGTTGAGGTTGTGTACGCACCGCCAGGCGGGTCTGTAACTAGGTCGAACTACGCCAGGGAGTGGGATAGGATCCAGAGACTTGGTTCAGTCCTTGAGGAGCTCGAGGTACAACCCGGCGGGCCAGGTAGGTTCGGTACCAGGGTCGCCGTCCTTGACTGGAACACCATTAGGTATTACGAGCTTTACTTCGCGGTCCCCATGTACGGCGCCGTGCTTCATACGGTCAATGTGCTGTTAGCCCCCGAGGACATAATATACACAATGCTACAGGCGCAGGACGAGGTCCTCTTTGTGAATGAGGACTTAATAGCCCTGGCCAGGGTGGTTACGTCACTCGTCAAGAGCATTAAGAAGGTGGTAATAATGAGTGACAGGGCTGAGCATGGGGAGGTCTCGTTCGACGGCGTAGAGGTTTACTGGTACGAGGATTTACTACGTAACGCTAGGCCGTACAGCTTCCCAGACCTTAGCGAAAACACCGTAGCCACGATGATGTTTACGTCGGGGACCACGGGTAGGCCCAAGGGTACGTACTTCACCCATAGGCAGTTGGTCCTCCACGCGATGTCTGTGGCCTTGTCAATAACGGCACCGCCAATAAACGCTAACATATACGATGTAGCCATGCCCCTGGTGCCGATGTTCCACGTCCACTCCTGGGGACTACCTTACATAGCCACCCTATTCGGTATTAAGCAGGTCTACCCAGGTCGTTTTGATTGGGGTCACGTATTGAGGGTTATTCATGAGGAGGGGGTCACGATAGTTAATGGCGTGCCCACCATACTCTACAACCTACTCACGCACCCAGACTCGCCTAAGTACGACCTAAGCAGGCTCAAGTTCATAGTCGGCGGCGCAGCACTACCGAGAGGCTTACTTGAGGAGGCCCGTAAACGCGGTATAACGGTTGCCCAGGGCTTCGGCCTTACGGAGACAGCCCCAGTCATACTCCTCGGCGTTGAGAAGCCCTACATGAGGGATTGGCCTGCGGATAGAAAGAGGGAGTTAAGCCTAAGCGCTGGCCTGCCCCTGCCGCTGGTTGATGTTAGGATTGTCGATGAGTTGGGTAGGGATGTTCCTAGGGATGGTAGGACTATGGGTGAGCTTGTGGTTAGGGCTCCGTGGGTTGCCAGGGAGTACATAAACGATCCGGAGAAGACGAGGTATGCGTGGCGTGACGGATGGTTCCACACAGATGACATAGCCGTCTGGGACAGCGAGGGCTACGTGTGGATCATGGATAGGGCCAAGGACGTGATTAAGAGTGGTGGTGAGTGGATATCGAGCACGAGGCTTGAGGACCTAATAAGCACACACCCAGGGGTTTACGAGGTTGCCGTGATCGGTGTTCCTCATCCTAAGTGGGGTGAGAGGCCCATAGCCATTGTCGTGCCAAAGCCCGGGCAGAGGGTTACCGAGGAGGAGATAAGAAACCACCTAATGAGGTATGTGGAGCAGGGCGTAATACCTAAGTGGTGGGTTCCGGATAGGGTAATTATTATGGAGTCTGAGTTGCCGAAGACGAGCACGGGTAAGATAGACAAGAAGGTGCTTAGGGATAGGCTATCCCAACTAGGTGCTTAATGCCTCACTCACCCTAAAGCCGTGGGTCTTGAGCAGGTTGATCGCGTTCTCCATCATTACGTAGTCCTTATCACCATCATCAATATTGACACTACCCCCAACGCACTCGACGTTCATGATCAAGTCCCTATACCTCCTATATGGGTAACCACTGCCGAACAACACCCTATCGGCCCCGAGCGAGTTGATGAGCGACCTCCCCGAGTCAGTACTGAATAGGTAGCAGTTGAGGTCCGGCGTCGTTAGGTAAACATTGTCGTACCTCCTCATCAACCTAGCAACCTCCCTAACCCACACACCAACCCTCTCAGGCGGCGTACCCAAGCCACTTACCACAACGTCTGGCCTATACTCATCAAGAACCTCCGATAGTTTGCCTGGGACTACGTGGGTTATCAACCTCTCATCAACCTCCCTAGGCATTCCGAGATGAATCACGACCAAGACCTCATTCTTCTCCGAATACTCCATTAACGCCTTAAAGGCCGGGCTCCTAGCCGGGTCAAAGAACTGAAGTGTTGGGGAGACAAAGACGCCCCTAAGGCCTAGGTGCTCCATCTCCCAAATCTTCTGCTTAACATACTTACTACCGAAGCTCGGGTTTATGCTGGAGAACGGTATGAAGAATTCACTAACGCCCTCCTTGAAGACCTCGTACCAAAGCTTCATGTGGTCGATCATGTACTCAGGCCACTTATTAATGAGTTCGTAAACCTCCCTAACAATAGACTTTACATCGACGGTGACGCCCAAATCCCTAGCTAGCCTAAACAATCCGCTGAGGGTTAAGCTAAGCGTTGGATCAACATCTATTGGGTAGAGCACGGAGGCCACGGCACCGGCGCTCTGCAGCCTATTCCTTAACCTCCGGAGCTCTGCCGCGGGGTGTGCGTGGAAGTCAACGAAGTTGTACGAAGGCATTTTATGAACCATTCTTAACCTCCCATACTTAAATAGTTTATCAATTATTTATTTTTAATTTAATTATTAAAACTTGTTTATATCGTTGTATGTAAGTAAAGGATTGGATTGATAATGTTGATTTTAGTAATTGAAAGTTAAGAACCGATAAACTTCGGCTTCCTCTTCTCGAGGAATGCCGTGACGCCCTCGATGAAGTCGTGGCTCCTACCTAGTTCACCCTGTAGTTTTGCCTCCGTACTTAGGAATTGATCAAGATCCTTAAACAAAGCCTCATTAATGAGCCTTTTCGCGTAGGAATATGCCTTAAACGGTCCCTGTACCAGCTCGTTGGCAAGCCTCAAGGCCTCACCGAGTGGGTCATCAACAACCTTGACGAGGCCCATGGCTTCGGCTTCCTCGGCAGAAAACTCACCGCCAATGAGCAGGTACCTAAGCGCCTTGGCACCAACAAGCCTACTCATCATTAGTGTTAACCCTGTGTCGGGTACTAAGCCAATACCCTGAAACGCCATTACAAACCTAGCACTCTTCGATGCGAAGGCGAAATCGCAGGCAACAGCTAGGCTTATACCCGCACCAGCGGCTACACCATTCACTGCCGCAATAAATAACTTATCACTAAACCTAATCTCCCTCAGAATCAGGTGGAATGAACCCCTAAGCTCCTCATCTAGATTAACACTCTTAAGCTCACTAGGCCTTACCGAGATGTCGGCCCCGGCCGAGAACGCCTTACCGGCCCCCGTTATGATCCCAACCCTCTTCTCAGGGTTACTATTGAACCTACGCAATGCATCAAGAAGCTCGGCTCTGAGCTCTGTATTTAATGCGTTCAATTTTTCCGGCCTATTTAACGTGAATATTGTTATGGGCCCCTCTCATCAATGAGTACGGGCTTACTCATGGGTAATGTCACCATTACTCAATCGGTACGAACTCATAGGTTAGGTAGCCCTCAGGCTCCCTCTTGACAACCTGTAGCTTAACCTTCATACCAACCCTTGCCTTCCTCGGATCATCAACCCTAAGCCAAGCAAGTACATTGAAGCCCTCCCTCATCCTGGCTATCGCGACTACGTAATCCGGGTAGTGGGAGAACGTTAGCGGTTTCGTGTTTATTACCGTGTACGTCAATAACTCACCCTCACCGCTGATCTCGACCCAATCCATATCACTGACCCTACAGTATGGGCAGTCCGCCTGCGGTGGGAAGTAATACCTACCGCACCTCCTACACCTGGTTGCGTATATCTTCCCCTCCCTCAAACCCTCGAAAAACCTCTTAATCCTCTCAACACTTATTGAGAACCTGAGCCTCAACTCCCTAACATCATACCAAAGACTATACTGACCCTTCTCATCGGGCGCGATTGGTAGGCCCGTGGCCTTGACAACATCGTTCAATTGCTTAATTGCTTGTCTCCAGAACTCCTCGTACTTGGCCTCGAGGGACATGCCCATCACCTCTTGGGCTTCACCTTAGGTGAGCCATCCTTATCGAGTGAGTATAGGGTTATGTAGGCGTAATGGCCAGTACCACCGACGTTGTGGCTTAGGGCCCAGCCAACGTATACGTCGGCCTGCCTATCCCTAGGCTCAACACTCTGCCTCAACTGTTTCGTCATCTCTACGGCCATGGAAACGCCCGTGGCCCCTATTGGGTGGCCCTTGGCCTTTAGACCACCGTCTAGGTTGACTGGTATTAAACCGCCCTTGTAGGTCTGGCCCTCCCTAATTAATTGAATGCCCGTCCCCCTCTCGGTGAAGCCTAGGTCCTCGTAAGCCATAACCTCAGCTATGGTGAAGCAATCGTGGACGTCCGCGACATCGAAGTACTTCCAAGTATCCCTATGCTCAATACCGACCCTCCTAAACGCCTGCTCGGCTGCTTGGTATGCTGCGTCTAGGCCTATGAAGTCAGGCCTTTTACTTAGGTTTGCGGTGCCTGTGGCTACGCCTATGGACCTTATCCAAACTGGCGTGTCCGTTATCTTCCTAGCCAATTCCTCGCTTGCTAATATAACCGCCGCCGCGCCATCGGTTATTGGGCTTGAGTCGTAGAGCTTTATCGGCCATGCAACGTACCTGCTCTTGAGGCATTGATCAACCGTTATCCTCAAGCCGTAGAACTGGGCCTTTGGGTTCATTGAACCGTAGTAGTGGTTCTTGACCGCAACCTTGCAGAAGTCCTCCTCAGTCGCCCCAAACCTATTCATGTAGGCAGTCATGTATAACGCGTAGTAGCCGGGGAACGTGAGCCCGAAGTTCTCGAACTCCCAGAAGTAATTACCTGCCCTCCCTATGAACTCCACGACCGTGGGCGTTGGCGACTCGTACATCTTCTCCACACCTATAGCCATGGCTATGTCGGCCATTCCGGACGCAACCGCAAGGTAGGCATTGTAGAGCGCGGCACTACCCGAGGCACAGGCCGCCTCAACCCTCATCGCGCCCTTCGGAGTTAAGCCGCAATACTCGCCAATAACCACTGCCGGCAACGGCTCAGCGCTCCAGCCACCGGCGTTACCAACCACGAAGTACTGTATATCCTTCTGGTCCAGCCTTGCATCATCAAGGGCCTCCTTAACAGCCTCCCAGGCCAACTCCCCCAACGTCGCGTCTGTCCTACGTCCAAACTTCGCATGGCCAACCCCAACAATAGCCACTCCCCTCATACTCAAACCGCGTCTTAGGCAGGGCCCTTAATAACAATCTCCACTCTGTGTGTTATTGATCGTTAATTACTACTAAATTCGCTATATAGATGGTAAATTTAAGAGGATGGGCCACGCCATCTAAACGATGTCGCAGCAGATAAGGAGGGTCGCCGTAATAGGCGCCGGCACGATGGGCCACGGAATCGCCGAGGTCTCTGCCCTGGCAGGTTACGAGGTTGTCATGGTAGATGTCTCGCAGGACATCCTGAACAAGGCCCTTGAGAGGATAAAGTGGAGTCTTGATAAGCTCGCTGAGAGGGGTACGATAAGTAAGGAGAGGGTTGGCGAGGTCATGGGCCGTATAAAGACCTCCCTATCCATAGCGGAGGCCGTGAGGGACGCGGACCTCATGATAGAGGCCGTCCCAGAGAAGTTAGACCTTAAGAAGCAGGTTTTCGCAGAGGCCGACAAATACGCGCCACCGCACGCAATACTGGCCACAAACACGAGTAGTCTGCCTATCACGGAAATCGCTAGCGCCACGAAGAGGCCCGATAAGGTTGTTGGCATACACTTCTTCAACCCACCGGTACTCATGCCCCTAGTCGAGGTAATCAAGGGTGCGCAGACGAGCGATGAAACCGCGAGGAGGTCTTACGAGTTCGTAAAGAGCCTTGGTAAGGAACCAATAATGGTTAATAAGGACGTGCCGGGCTTCGTGGTTAATAGAATCCTCATAGCGCTTAACTCGGCGGCGTGCCTCCTCGTCGCCAATAACCAGTACTCAGTGGTTGAGATAGACTCAGCGGTTAAGTACAGGGCGGGCCTGCCAATGGGGATATTCGAGCTCCAGGACTTCACAGGCATAGACGTTGGTTACCTAGTTGGCTTAGCCGTGGCCGAGAGGGACCCAATGCTTAGGGTTCCGTGCCCACTACTCGAGGACCTCTACAAGAAGGGCTGGCTCGGCCAGAAGAGTGGGCGTGGATTCTACGAGTACAAGGGCGGACCATACGAGAGGGCTAACATACCGAGGGAGGCGGGCGAGAAGGTCGACCTAACCTTAATATTCGCACCCGCGATAAACATGGCCGCCTGGCTACTTAGGAACGGCATTGCGTCGAAGGAGGATATCGAGAAGGGCGTCAAGCTCGGCCTTGGTTGGCCGAAGGGCGTCTTCGAGTATGCCGATGAGTTCGGGATTGATAAGGTCGTGGAGGCGCTCAACCAGTTATACTCAAGGTTTGGTTACGAGTTGTTCAAGCCCGACCCACTACTTACGCAGATGGTTCAGGAGGGGAGGCTCGGTAGGAAGAGTGGGCGTGGGTTCTACGAGTACGGCGCTGCCGGGACTGTGGAGTTCAAGGAGATAATACTAAGGAAGGAGCCACCATTGGCTTGGATAATACTGAATAGGCCACAGAGACTTAACGCCCTCACCCTAACAATGCTTGAGGAATTGAGTAGGGCACTCGACATGCTTTGGGACGATAAGGACGTTAGGGTTGTCATAATAAGGGGGGCTGGCGATAGGGCGTTCTCGGCTGGTGCGGACGTAACGTCATTCACAGGTCCACTACACACCTACTACTTCTTCCTCTATAACAGGAAGTTCCAGGAAGCCGTTAGTAAGATTGAGAGGTTCCCGAAGCCCGTAATCGCGGCAATAAACGGCTACGCACTGGGGGGCGGCCTCGAGATAGCCCTCGCCTGCGACTTCAGGATAGCCACCGACACGTCAGAGCTCGGACAGCCCGAGATAAATCTGGGCATAATACCCGGCGCAGGCGGTACGCAGAGGCTCGCTAGGATAGTGGGCCTGGGCAGGGCTAAGGAGTTAATAATGCTTGGCGATAGGATTAAGGCGGACGAGGCGTACAGGATAGGTTTGGTGAATAGGGTGGTGCCTAAGGAGAGGTTTGAGGAGGAGGTTAGGTCATTCGCCATGAGACTTGCCCAGGGACCACCAATCGCGCTTACGTACGCGAAGTACGCGTTAAACTTCGGTACCCAGGTACCAGTGGACATAGGCCTACTACTCGAGGCCGCCTTCTTCAGCATGGCCGTTAACACCAAGGACGCCCAGGAGGGCGTCATGGCGTTCCTAACGAGGAGGAGGCCCGAGTTCAAGGGTGAGTGAGTTATAGAACCTATATAGCAGTACTACTTATTAAAAACAAGGAATTTTTACAATTACCATGTCCGAGGACCCCTACGAACTACTCAAGTCAATGACTGAAAAGGCAATGCCCAAGTTAGCGAGTAAGGTGGGTGGGCCAGTCAAGGTTTTTCAATTCACGGGGGAGGGCTATGAACCATTCTATATCGAGGTTGGGGGCGGCTCAATAAAGCTGAACAAGGGCACCCACAGGTCACCAACAGCCACAATACAGGTCAATAGGGAGAACCTACTGAAGCTAATCAAGGGGCAGTTGGACGCAATGCAGGCATACTTCTCGGGCATAATAAAGGTCACAGGGAACATAATGGATGCAGCAACGCTAATAGACATAATGAATACGGCACGCACGGCGTAATGCGGTATATAGGTTAAGTAATCATTAAAATCCAGCAAATTTTTCTCGCAAATAGGGAGTAATGAGTATAAATAATGGGTATCTTTATATCTAGGCTCAATAAAGGTTTTCCCATGAAGATCCTGGTAACCGTACCACTGGTGGATCCCGACGTTGGCCCTGTAGCTATGAAGTTACTTAGCGAGGTTGGTGAGGTGGATGTTAAACCAATGACTACGGAGCAGTTAAAGGAGGTTATAGGCGATTACGACGCAGTAATAGTCAGCGTGTGGCATAGGGTAACTAGGGACGTTATAGACGCGGGCAGGAAACTTAAGGTGATTGGCACGGCATCGGTCGGCGTGGATCACATAGACGTGGAGTACGCAGAGAGTAGGGGCATAAAGGTCGTTAGCGCCGCCGGCGCCTCCACATACGGCGTTGCCGAATGTAGATTATATATAAACTCTTTATTACATTTTACATTTACATTTGTAAATAATTCTAGGTTGGTGCTCATCCTTTCCCGCCCATCCCTCATCATTGCTCAGGACCAACGCGCCTAATCACCACCATTTCAAGTACACACATGTTTATAAGCCCTGCCGCTTAATCACCGACGTACTGTGGTATGGGCTGGGTGGATCTGCTGCAGGGCTTGGTTAAGGAGGGTCTTTCCACAAACCACAGGTCATTAATCGTACTTGTGGGCGTCGACGACGAGAGGCTCGCTAAATACGCCGCAGAAGCATTGACCACGTACTCCTCATTCGTAAAGGAGGCCCAGGGGGTCTACATGTACCAACCTGAGTACCCAGATGCCCAGAGGAGGATGGGTAAGTTCAGGGAGTTCCTTGGCAATGCGGCCGTGAGCGTTGATTATAGGCCGTATAAGGACACAGACGAGTTACTGGGCGCCACGATCGACTTCGCAATACTCGACTTGATGAATGATCTGAAGCCCAACGATATAGGTAGGTTGGGTGGTGTCGTTAGGGGTGGTGGGATATACGTATTGATGATACCGCCAATCGAGGAGTGGGTCAAGAGGCTCACGAAGTTCCAGCAAAGCCTCCTCGTACCGCAGTACGGCCCGGAGCACGTTAGGCACTTCCTCAAGATTCGCTTTTGGAGTAAGTTGATGGGTATGGATAAGGCGTTGATTGTGGATGTCGATAACGATAGGGTGATTAAGGAGCCGAAGCTTGGCAATGCGGAGCCCTGGAAACCAAGGCCAATAACCATACCGAGCAGGCTCAGGTTTCCGAAGCCCATATACGAACTAGCCAAGACGCAGGACCAGGTCGAGGCCCTAAAGGCGATGGAGGTTCTGCTTGATAGGCCGCCGAAGGGTAAGAAGGTCAATGTTGTATTAATAGCCGATAGGGGTAGGGGCAAGTCGGCAATAATAGGGCTGGCCCTGGCCGCATTGGCGCATAGGCTTAGGAAGGCGAAGGGGAGGGCTAGGTTTGCCGTGACCGCCATGAACCCGAGCAACGTTGCCACGCTCATGGAGTTCCTAGTTAAGGGATTAAAGGCCCTTAACTACGACGTCGACGTCACGAGGCGGGGCAACGACGTAGTGTCCGTCAGGGTCGGCATATCAATATTCATCGATTACGTAAGGCCGTACGACATGCTGAGCGAGGAGGGTAGGGACATAGTCGTCGTGGATGAGGCGGCAATGATACCGCTACCGGTGCTCTACGGAATCCACGAGAGGTTCAGCAGGGTTATCTACGCATCCACAATACACGGCTATGAGGGCGCGGGTAGGGGCTTTAGCATAAGGTTCCTCAAGTACCTACGTGAGGATAAAAACACTAAGGTTATCGAGTACGAGCTGAAGGAACCAATTAGGTACGCGCCTGACGACCCAGTCGAGCAGTGGCTCTTCGACACATTGCTGCTGGATGCCGAACCAGCCAAGTTAACGGAGGAGGATTACGAACTCGTGAGTAAACGCGACGTGAAGTACGTAATCCCCGATCTAAAGGATTTCTTCCTAAACAATGAGGAGGGGCTCAGGCAGTTCTTCGGCATATACGTACAGGCCCATTATAGGAATGAGCCTGATGACCTGGGCATGATGATGGATGCGCCGCACCACTTCATTAGGGCCCTGGCCCTGAGCAATGGGAAGATAGTGGTGTCTGTGGAGTTGGCCGAGGAGGGCGGTATAAACGATGAATTGATAGACCTAGTGACCAGGGGCCTCAAACTACCTGGCAATATAATACCGGACAGGTTAATCAAGTACTGGGGGCTTTCGGAATTCGCAAAGCTGAGGGGCTGGAGGATAATTAGGATTGCGACGCACCCCGAGCTACAGGATAGGGGGCTCGGCACGGAGATGCTGAGGCGGATCGAGGAGGAAGCGAGGGAGAGGGGCATTGATTGGGTTGGGGTTGGCTTCGGCGTCAACGCCAAGCTACTCAACTTCTGGATTAAGAATGGGTACATGCCCGTCCACATAAGCCCTGAGAGAAACCCGATAAGTGGTGAGTACAGCGTATTACTCGTCAAGCCAATAAACGAAAAGGCGAGGGATATCGTGATATACGCCAATAGGGAGTTCAGGCTTAGGCTCCTCAACTCGCTTCAGGGCCCATTCCACGACCTGGAGCCTGACGTAACGAGGATGCTCCTGACCGACTGGGGCGTGGCGCTGGACAGCGAGTACAGCGCCAGGTTGACGAAGGCCCAGGTAAGGCGCCTGGTGGCCTATGCCTGGGGCCCGATGACGTATGAGAACACCGCGGATGCAATAACCGAGTTGGTGAGGACTTATTACCTAAGGAAGGGTGTTGATAATGTATGGCTACCGCCATTCTACGAGGAGGCGTTGATATGCAAGGTCCTGCAGGCAAGGCCGTGGAGGGAGGCGGCCAGGATGCTTGGTATTAGGAAGTCAACGTTAATGCTCATGCTGAGGGAGGTGATTAAGGTGCTCATTCAATACTACGTAAAGCATTACGAAATACCCGAGTTCATGGTTGGCGTCACTAAGTCCCAAAGGGAGAAGCGGTAGGTTGGGGTTTAACTTAAAAAATGCCTAATCCATGCAAGTACTATGGTTAAGGGCGGTAAGAGGCGGATTGTGATTGAGGTTGATGAGCAGCAATACGAGGCACTCAAGAGGCTTAAGTCTATGTATCACTCGAGGAGTTGGGCCGACCTACTCCTGAAGTGCCTAGACAATGCGTTGTTGATAAGCATGGTCATGGAGATCCACGACGAAGTAAAGGACCTGAGCAGGGCGATGGAGGAGGCACTTAAGTTGATTAGGGAGGGGGTCGGTAGGCCATGGTTACCATCCCATTCACAAGTAAAGAATAAATACAGCCTAGGTTAATTAGGGTCTGAATGATAGTGATGCTTTTCAGGTCAATCGAGGACGCCATTAATAAATTGGGCATAATCAGGGAGCAACTAGGTAAGATAAGGAGTGACTACGCAGAATTGATGAGTCAATTAAAGGTCAACGCCGATGTTGAGGAGAGACTTGCTAGGTCTGGGTTTAGGGTGGGTCACCGCGTCATAACCATACACACGATGCCCCACACAATAAACATACACATAGCCCCCCACTCGACCTGGCTATTGAATAAACTGGGCACTGTCAATGAGAGGATTGACTACGTAATCAATAGAATAGATGAGGTTAGGAATTACCTGGCAAGGGCTAGGGGTGGCCAATCCTCGGTAATCGTAATCATTGACGAGGAGAAAAAGAGAACACGTTTGGTGATCGCGCCATGAGCTCCAGCGTAGATATTAACATAGGCATCGATGAGTTGTACAGGAGGATTTTGGAGAATAAGAAGAGGGTCGTCGAGTACGTGAGGAGCCTGTCCGAGGCTTATGACAAGGTAATGAGTATTGAGGGTATACCCGAGGACAGTGAGAGGATAGTAATCGATATACCGAACGCCCACTCCATAGTCATCTACAGGAACCCCTCAAAAAGGGCCTATAAGGACTTATTCTCCAGGGCATTGGCACTCCTAAGGCTTGAGTACGCAGTGTACGAGGTTCTTGAGGGCAGGTTGGGCAGGCTTAAGGGGCGTGGGTTTAAGGCAATGGTTAGGTACATGGGCGATGTACCCACGGTAACGGTGATAGGCCTTGATGGTACTGAGGAACGATAGGCTCAGGGAAGTCGCCCTGGAGCTTGGTAATTGGATAAACGAGGTACTTCAACTCATCAACGGGATCCATGCCTACAGCCCCGATAAGGACTTGGTGAATAGGTTGGCCAGGGATTTAAGGGATAGTTCGAAAACCTCCTTCACCAGGGGCAACCCCGTGATTACGTCTAAGGTGGGCGGTATCGAGGTTGTTTACGTACTAACCGCCAGCGGTTATAGGGACGTAATGCTTGAGGTGATTAATTACTACACGAACCTGCTTATGGCTATTAAGCACGTAATGGAGGTTGCGGAGAAGCTCGGCATCAATAATGACTACACAGTGTTCATCGATGGTTCATCTATAGACGTCGTCATTGGATACTCGATACGGGATGTATCGAGAACCCCCCTATTTGAATTATCAAGCCTTAGGGAGAGCATTGCGATAGAGAGCGTCTTAGGTAGTGTTGCTGGGTTGAGGGTCGATGAACTCGCTGATGTAATAAACGCGTTAGATAATGCAATCTCGGCAGTAAGTAATAACTCACTACGCCTAGAGACCGTGATTAAACTGGACAATATCAATTACCCAAGCCCATTCAGAGATTTGGAGAGTAAACTGGGTGGTGCGGTGTGATGATTGAGATAAGGACGTTCAAGTCAATGAACGAGTTGATACAGTTCCTAAAGAGCGAGTTGGGTAATGAGTATAGGTTCCTATACGTACTTAGGCAGAGGTGGCAGGAGATACTTGGGGCGGAGAGTAATGGCGTAGCGCTCGCCAGCGAGATTTCCGAGGTAATAAGGTTCCTAGGTATTGATGGCTCCGAGGTGTTCTCCCTAAGGATAGTGTATAAACCGGGCACGAAAACGAGGAGCGAGTTCATAAATGACGTAGCAGGTTATGTACAGAGGAAGTCGGCCGTCATAAAGGCGGTGATAGATAGGCTGGAGTCCCTCGGGGATCGTGATAGGGATAGGCCAGTAACGGCATTGCTCGTCGACTCGATACCCGTAGTATTAATAATGCAGGGCACGCCCACAACCAAGCAGTGACCTGGATTACGGCAAGAACCACAGTTGTGCTGATTGGCTATCCGTCGCTAAGTGCTACGGTCCTCAGCTGTGAAGTACTATGATTTTTTGGGGTATGCCCTCAACGTACATCACCAACACAGGCGAATTAGCTATGTATTGGCTTAACTGCTCACTCTCGTGAATTAACTTATCAAAGAAGTTCTCGAACTTATTGACGTAGTCATTAACCAACTGTGCGCTGGCCATGACATCCGCGGCCACCTCCTCGGGCCTTACGTAAACCACCACCTCATCACCACCAACCCTAGACCTAACCTTCCTGAATGATGACTCCTCCCTCACAGTAAAACCTAGGCCTAATGCCCTCTCCTCATAACCCCTAAAACTGGAGAGTAATTGTGCCTCCCTCATCATAGTCTCCGCACTCTCCTTAATGGTTTGGAAGCCCCTGGCGATGCCCAGTAATGCGTCTGCCCACCCATCGTAATACTCGCCCCAAACCCCAAGGGCCTTGCCGGTTGATACCCCAAGCTTGAGCAGTTGCACGGACTCATTAATCACCCTATCCAAATCCTCAGGCTTTATCTCGGGCCTCCTCTCAACCCTAGGCTTCCCAGAAGCCCTCCTCTTAATCACCGCCGTATCACGCCTAAGCCCCAGGATTGACCTAACATCAACATTTAGGTACCTATTAACGAGTAGGGATACCCCGTAGCCCAGCGCAAGCCCCATTATCGGGAGCGCTACGTAGCGGGGGTCCAGGTATTGATGGATCACAGCATTGGGTATTAAGTATGGAAGGAACATGAGGATCACGTATATGCCCAATAAGGGCAATATCACGGTCAGCGGAGGCCTAATTAGACCAAGCAGCGCCATCCCCATCATCGCCGCAACGATCAGTATCGGTATAGGCAGGAACATGACCCTCACCCTAAGGATAGCGGTTGCGATAGCAGTACTCTACGTGGGATCCCATCCTCAAGCTCAAGCAGCACTAAACCCGTGTAATTAACCCCGCCCAACCTACCCCGCAACTCCTCAAGGATTACGCTGATCGCCTCAATCCTAGTGTCTATCTCGTTGAGCAACCACTTGAGTTCTGTGGTTCTGACCCTGGTAATGCCGATATTGTCGTCCTTCAACTCCACGATATCCACGACGGCGTCCATTCCCAACACCTCCTCGAGCCGCCTCTTAGTCACACTTAGTTTATCCAGCTCCTCCCTTAGATACTTAATTAGGGAATTCACGTCCCTAAACCTGATCAGCAACCTCAACCTCACTCACCTTACCCATTACCTGGCTCAGCACCTTGTCCGGGTTTGCGTAGTACATCTGTACGTACCTGGACACATCCTCAAAATCGAAAATCCCATTCTCGACCATCCAACGAACAATTCTCGTCCTAACCTCTATCTCCCTCAGTACCTCATCCACGTCCTTGCCCGTCATCTCGCTTATTTGATTAACCAATATGCTGTTCTTGACGTAGGACTCATGCGTGTCATTCCTCGGATTCCACCTAAACACGGTGTTGAACCTGATCTTACCGCTATCATCCATGTAGACCTCGCCGACCTCCGTAACCCTCCTGGTCAACCTACCGCCAATCTTAACCCTCTTGATCATGACGAATATGTTCATGGCGGGTATGTAGGCTGGCGGTATATTCATTGGGGGGCTCATCAACCTATTAACCGCTGCCTCGAAGGATTCCGCATGCATTGTCGATAAGCCGCTATGGCCTGTGTTCACGGCTTGGAAGAGCACGTAGGCCTCCTCACCCCTAATCTCACCCACAATTAGGTAGTCAGGCCTCATCCTTAGGGTCGCCTTAACGAGGTCGAACAGGGTTATCTCATTTATTTTCTCAGCACCGTAACTCTGCCTAGTCACCAGCCTAACCCAGTTCTTGTGTGGTAGGTTTATCTCAGGCACCTCCTCGACAGTTATTATCTTCATGTGGGGCCTTATGAATGTGGCCATCGCATTCAGGAAGCTCGTCTTACCCGCGCCCGTGACGCCGAGGACTAGGAATGATCTCCCGTTATCAAGCATTACCCAGAAGTACCCGGCGATCTCCGCACTTATATTGCCAAACCTGACCAGTTCCGTGAACGTTAACGGCTTCTTCCTGAATTTCCTAATCGTGAACGTGGAACCGCCTGGCGAAACCTCCCTCCTATACGTAACCGCTATCCTAGAACCATCGGGCAATTGCGCATCGACTATCGGCGTTGCGACGGACACGTGCCTACCCGACATGTGTATTAACTTAACCACCAAGTCGTCCAGGGCCTCGTCCGTCATCGGGACTATGTTCGTGGGTATTGACTCGTACTTCCTATGAAACACGTAGATGGGCCTACCCACACCATCGCATGATATGTCCTCTATGTTCTCATCCCTCATCAACGCATCTATCGGTCCATAACCAAGCAAATCCCTCTCCATGTAGTAGAGGAATTTCGCGAATGAGGAGGGCGGCACATTCCTGAACAGCCTCCTGTACCTACCAACGATCTTCTTAAGCTCATTGAGTAGGTAGTTCTTCACATCGCCAACCTTACTTAGCTCCTCAGGCGGTGGTAACTCAAGCATGACAATCCTCCTCAACTCCTCATAGACCTGCCTCTCCGTGGGGTTCAACTCTATCTCGTCAAGCACGTATATTATGTCTCCAGTATTCTCGTCCTGAACTATTGAGGCATACGCAAATGGTTCATAGAGTGGGTACCTCTCGAGTTCCTTAACCTGCCCAATGACTTTGGTCAACTGGAAGCCTAGGCTCATTTTTCAATTACTGAAGAGGTAACTCCCTAAAATACTTTCTGCTCCATAATTTCAGTAACCAATAACGGGTAAAAACCTTTATATAAAGGCACACTTACATCCAATGATGCCTATAAACAAAGAACCAGCAATAATAGTAATAATTCCAGCGATAATATTTACATTACTCTCACTAAGTATTTACGCAGGCACAATTTACGGCCCAACTCCTACACCGGTAATCTACAGGAACTACACAATAAGCATGAACCTGACGGACTCAAGACCAACAACGGCATTCCTAACAAGCATAGCCAGTACATACCCACTGCTCTATCGTGAGGATACCCTGGTAGTCAACACAACACCTGTGTGGTTCGCCACCGCTAATCAGGAATTCACGATATACATAACCAACGCAACCCCAGTTAGTGCTAATCAGTCCATAATTCTCAAAGCCACGTCCACAGCCAACGATACAGGCGGCATAACCTGGCAACTGGAGGTACCGCTCTACCTAGTATTCCCACAACAAATCTATGCCCAGTGGTACGTGGTGATTACCGAAAACCTCGGTGGTAATAGTTACGTAGTGTTCGCATTCAGGACTGGGTTGGAGGGCTTGACCGATTTATTAAATAATTTAACGGAGATTGGGGGCTACCTAGTGGCGGCAAATGGCGAACCTTACTACCTATGGAATTACTACTATGGTTATAACCCAACCACAGGTGCCGTGTCGACGTACTACGAGGTTGGTTTACCGGGCATCAATATATTCTACACCTGGGTTGGGCAGGGAATAAACGCGACGTCCTGGCCCAGTCAGGGATTCCCTGAGGTACTCAGAGTGCTTGAGTACGGATTCTACGAATACGTAAACTCATCATTAATCAGCGAGGTTGAGTTGGCGCCTAACGAGACCGTTGGTGGGCTCACGGGTTACGGCTATGCCGTGTATCAAAGGCCCAGGTTGTTACCCTTCGGCCCGATAGTTTATGTATCGCCAATACTATTACTACCCAATGGCACAATTGCGAACCCCACGTGCATACCAGGTACGTACTACGTACTCACCGTATACTACGTAGCCCAGGGCGGCCCCCGAATAACCATATACGAAACCAGGAACTACCCGCTCGGGCTTTACCTACTCAATGGGTCGCTCCTATTTGGCGGTTACTTACAGGCCTACGACTTCTACAATAAGACCACAATACCGATAACACCGGTGCAATACCTAGCACCAACCTACCAATCAGAGGTCATGGAGTATACACAATGCGCACTGACCATCTTCACCAACACATCAATAAACAGTGATGGATCTTTAATGAAGAATGCTTTCAATAAGTCCTTAGCAATTCCTACGCCCAATAATTCGCCAAAGTCTGATGGTACGCTGACCGGAGACAATAGTCAAGTTTATGCGGAGATATTAACGCATGAAATAACAATGTATATGGAATATCGCCTATTAACAGCATTATTATACAGACTTAGGTAGTAAGTCAAATTATCTGTATCCGCATCACCAAATTTAGTCCATAACCCTCACGGCCCTCTTCCCAACCATAGATTCGAACCTTTCGAGCGCCTTCAGCAATAATGTCCATACATCCACCTTGGCCTTCACGCTCAGCGCGGCCGCCGTGGCATGGCCACCACCCTCGCCCCTGAAGTATTGCGCAAGCTCGTTAAATAAATCCGCCAATG
>JAKMAE010000101.1 GCA_022014875.1 Vulcanisaeta sp.
TAAGGGTTTATTGATTAAGCTAACTGGGACACGACCTATTACCCACTCCACGGCCTGAGGAGGCTATCAGATGCATGGAGGTGGTGTGGAACTATGTTCGAGAGGTGGTTGGAAGCGTTGCGTGAGGTTGGTGCCGAGAGGATGGCGATGGCTAATCACGTAATTAATGAGCTGTGCCGCAGGGCGGTAGCCGTCGTCCTCTTTGGCTCGAGGGCTAGGGGTGATAATACGCCGTTGAGTGATTGGGACTTACTGGCCATTGTACCTACCGGTGAGTACAGGGTTGAGGTAGTGAGTATTGGGCAGGTGGTATGGCTACCGTTGGATAAGTTGGACGATGTGCTTGAGACTTCCATGATAATACTTGACGCAGTATTCGACGGCAAAATACTGTGCGGTGATGAGGACGTATTCATGATGGTTAAACGTAGGGCATCTGGCTATGTGGAGGAGAAAGGGTTGGTAAGGACCAGGGCTGGTTGGTTCCGTAGAGATATGTTAAATAGTAATCCTTAATGGGCCTGCGAATACGATGTTAATTATAAGTATGGGGAACAGCATCAGGGTTGTTATTTATGAAGGGGCAATAAGTAAGGTCATGAGCATACTCGTTCTTTACAGGCCTACCCAAATCCTAGGCCGGCCCGTCCAGGAAACCTGGTTCTTCGAGGGTCACGTTCAGGGGGACACATAAATAGTGGGGCTGCGGTCGTGAGGTGTTTTAAGAATTGATTCCTAAGGTTGTTAGGGCTCCTAGACACTGTGTGTTAGGTAGTCAATCCTACCGCCATCCACGACGATGGTCTGTCCAGTGATGTACCTGGCATCATCACTGGCGAGGAATAGTGCGACCTTGGCTATATCCTCTGGGACACCCGTCATGTTAAGCATCGTTCTCGACCTAACCAAAGCCTTTACCCTCTCAACCTCCTCGGGCGACCTATTGGCCGTGGTCATGTCGGTCTCCACCCAACCGGGGGCTATCGCATTAACCCTAATACCGTACTTACCGAGCTCAAACGCCATCCTCTTGGTGAGGATTATCACCGCGGCCTTCGTTACTGCGTAATACGTCGTGCCCTCGAACGCCGTGCCTATGCCGGCGTTGGACGCTATGTTTATGATAACGCCCCTAGTCCTCTTGAGCTGTGGTAGGAATTCCAGTGTCGTGTATATTATACCCTTCACATTAACGCTGATCATCCTATCGAATAATTCCTCGTTGAACTCCTCAAAGGGCATTAGGTGCATTATGCCTGCATTGTTTATGAGTACATCAACATCGCCAAGCCTATCCCTAACAACTTCAGCGGCCTTCCTAACCTCATCCCTCCTCGAGACATCGCACTTAATAGCCAACACACCCATCCTCTCGAGCTCCCTTGCCTTCTCATCACTCCTAACGTATGTAATAGCAACCCTCGCACCCTCCCTAAGGAAGGCCTCCGCTATAGCCCTACCGATACCCCTCGTACCCCCTGTGACTAGGACGACCTTATTATCGAACCTGCCCATACACGCCAAAGCCCCAATCACTATTTATAAGGCTTCATTGTATATGTATAATAAATGGAGTTTATAGTGCCGATGGGGACTATTAGAGTTGGCGGTAGGGTGCTTAGGGACGCGAGGGTTTCCATAAGTAATAAGTACGTGTTTGCCATAGGCGTTGGGCCCGATGGGACTTATGAGGAGAGGTTGCTCGAGATCGAGAGTGATGAGGCCAGGAACGTAATTAGTGGTGGCATTAACTACCTAAGGGAGTTGCTCGACTCATTGGATAAACTCCTCGGTGATGTTGGTCGCGAGGTTAATGTTAATATTGCGGTGAGGCATGTCGAGATTGACGACCCCATTAAGTACCTATTGACGAGGCTCAATATGCAGGACGAGTACCTTAGGCTTGTTGGTGATGGTTGGAGGAGGATTCTTGATTCGGCGAGGCTTGGGAGGGTTAGTAAGACGTTGGTTGGGGAGGATAGGCTATACGTGATTTACAGCGGCAACAACATAACGCTAAACCTCGTTGCCGAGCCAATAGAGGGTGGGTTGGTGGAGGTGAGCACGTACACTGAAGGTAAGGCTACGGGTGTGGTGAGGGTTAGGGTTGGTGAGGACGTGGTAGTTAAGACCGACATTAGATCACCATCCACACTACTCATAATATCCCAAACGAAGAACCCCGAGGAATTGGGGCGGGCGATCTCGGAGGTGGCGGTTAGGGTTAGGGGCCACGTAATTGATTGCGTCAATAGGTTGCTCAACATCATGAGGGGTTACGGCGCCCTTTAATGCCGTGGTTCTTACGTGTTCGTTTGCTTCGTGGTAAATAGTCGTGTATCCATGAAGTAATGCTTAAAGGAGGTTGTGTAATTGCCTGTTTCGTGACCGTGAGCCTCGAGGCACTTGGATTGAGGAGGAGTGGTGAGATTAAGGGTAAGTACGTCGACCTGGTGGTTTACACGTCGAAGAAGGACGATAAGGTGTACCTGAGCGGCGTGGTTAAGTGCCCATTCACGAATAAGGAGTTTAAACTATACGTAACACCGCAGACGGACCAGGTAAGGCTTGGTTTCGTGCAGCATCACGGGGGCTTCCTCGACCATATATTGAAGACCAAGGGGTATGAGGATTGGTTGAGGATTAGGGTTGAGCCGTACTCCAGGAACTCATTCCACAGGCGTAGATACTTCGTATGCGTCAAGTGTGGTTATAAATCAACCAGGTTCATGGACGCACTACTCCACCTGATGCGTGTCCACAACTTCCTAGTTAAAATACCGTAATGTGGAAGTGCTTATTAATTAATAATTGCTGGTTCGGGTAATGAGTATTGAGGATAGGGCGCAAGCCCTCATTGATAAGTACGTAAGAATATACATGGAAAGAACCGGTAGGTCCAGGGAGTTCTTCGAGAGGGCTAGGAAGGTGCTGCCCGGCGGAACCACTTACCAAATTAGGTACTTCTCACCATACCCACTCTACATAACGAGGGCTAGGGGCGTCAAGGTATGGGACCTCGATGGTAATGAATACGTTGATTACTGGATGGGGCATGGAACACACATACTGGGTCACTCACCGGACTTCGTGGTTAAGGCGGTTAATGAGGCTTCGTACGACGGCACACACCTAGGCTACCCAAACACACTCGAGGTTGAGTACGCGGAGCTGCTGACCAAGGTCATACCCAACGTGGAGATGGTGAGGTTTTCGAATAGCGGCACTGAGGCGAACATGTATGCCATTAGGCTTGCCAGGGCATATACGGGGCGTAGGTACATAGTTAAGATGGAGGGTGGCTGGCACGGCGGCTACGACGCATTACATGTTGGAGTGAACCCACCCTTTGAGGGCCCGGAAAGCCTCGGTTTACCCGTTGAGCACATTAAATACACAATAGTCATCCCATACAACGACATAAATGCGCTTGAGAAGGCCCTGAAGAGCTTTGACGTGGCTGCGGTCATCATGGAGCCGGTCCTGGGCGCGGCCGGCTGCATAGGGCCTGTTCAGGGCTACCTGAGGGGTGTTAGGGAGCTTGTTGATAGGTACGGCGCATTGCTCATATTCGACGAGGTAATAACAGGCTTCAGGCTCGCCCTCGGTGGCGGCCAGGAGTACTTCAATGTTAAGGCTGACATCGTCACGCTCGGTAAGATAGTGGGTGGTGGCTACCCCGGCGCTGGCGCCATAGCCTCCAGGTCAGAGATCATGGAGTTGCTCGATCAATTGAAAAGGCCCAGCGCAAGGTCGAGGAGTTTCCACGGGGGGACCTTCACCGGGAATAGGGTCACGCTGACGGCTGGGTACGCACTGATTAATTACCTGGCACAGCACAGGTCGTTCTACGAAAACTTCAACAACCTATGGGACTGGGTACGTAGCGAGTTGGACAGGGCCTGCGAGAGCCACGATAGGCTGTGCTGGGTGACGGGTGTGGGTAGCATGGTTGGTATACACTTCACGAGGGAGAGGCCCATAAACGCTAGGATGGCGTATGAAGGCAGGATAAGCGAAAAACTATACACCCTACTCCACCTATACATGAGGACCAGGGGAATACTCTACCTAACGGAACACACGGCGCACTTACTACCATCGATGATACACACCAAGGAACAAGCCCAAGACCTAATAAACGCATTCAACGAACTACTCAGCGAGGTAGTGCACAGGTGAGTCTTGATTTTAAATAAGTACGAAAATCCCCTACGACCAGCGCATGCCTGGCGCTCGTCTCAACACCAATATCCGTGGCAATCCCCGTGAAAACCA
>JAKMAE010000102.1 GCA_022014875.1 Vulcanisaeta sp.
GAGAGGCAGGGGTGATTAAGCTAGGTGATTAGTAATCACGAAAGTGATTATTAACCGCGATGGGTGCCGAACCCTTAGCGAACTCCCTATACCTGCTAAAGGAGTCGCTGCATAACACGCCTAGGGCGCTGTGGGAGGATAGGTAATGCCTTATTTTCTCAATAGCCTCCACCGCCGGGCATGATTTAATTATTGCCTTGACAATATCCGCATCCTTACCGCTGATGCCCAACCTGTTGCTCACTATCTCATTCACATAATCATCATCTGGCGGTAAAATGGGGATCACTGCATCGATATTACCCTCTATGAAGCCCCCATCGATCTGCCATGGATCACTGCTTTCGAAAATCACCACAGCATGCTTGGTCCTGGCGATACTTATTAGTTTACGTACATGATCGGGGTTCTCCTTGAGGGCCTTCTCGAGACTTGGTACGTGGATTACCGCATTATCAATCGTGGCTATGCCTGGGTCTGTGTAGTTAATAATTTGTAAATTAAGGTGCTTAGCCACGTAATTTATGAGCGCGGTCTTCCCAGACCTTGGGGGGCCAATGATGAGTATTGTTGTTGGGTACTTGAGACCTAGGTTCGCAAGCACGTCCCTAAGCCTGACCGATGAGTCGACATAATCAATCAACTTAGCCCTAATATTCGTGTTTATTAAATCAACAGGGTCTAACGCCACATTAACTGAACGCTTCACCTCCGCGGGCTTCGCATCCGAACGTGGTTTTACCTGCTTTTTCGCTACAACGTTGACTGTAGGTATTTCAGTAGCTTTTCCCAACCCCTGCGTTTTACCTATTATTTGTTCCTTCGGCTGTTGCGGAGTTTGCTCGTTTTTCGACTCTACAGGCTTTACCTGGCCTGTTAATTGCGATTGACCAGTAACAACCACTGCTGTGGTTTGCGCCCCACTCATTGCCTGGGTCGAACCACCCATCTCGCCCTTTACCTCAGCGGCAGTATGCGCATTAGTGCTTAGCGGTATCTCCTCACTCACGGTCTCGATGGTGCGGGCTTGGGATTGTGTTTTTACAGTGATGAGATTAAGTATGGGAATGCCCCTCCTCCCCAACTTACTGACTAAGCCCGTATTGCTCACGAATATAACAACATATACCATCCCCCTCTCGGCATAATACCTCAACCTACGTAGTACAGGCTCGCCCATGCTGCTTGGGATTAGGACTAGCATTGTCTTCTCGTGAGACCTTATGTAAAAATCGACGTCCCCCGGTACATCAACTACATCGCCATTGATTATGAAGCCCTTAATCCTAAACACACCAAATAATGCATTGACTAACGGGGCAAGCCTATCCAGTGGGGCGTCGGTGTATACCGCAATAATCCTGGATTGCCGCAACACATTGATTATCTCATTGAAAATGACACGTTCATCCTGAGCCAACTCATCGACTTTACGGCTAAGCTCCACTATACCGAGTGGGTCGGTGACCGGTATAATGTTCATACTTACCCGTTTCCGCCCAGTTACTGATGAACCAGCACTCTCTATGTATGGTAGCGCTTTGTCCAGCGCGTACCCAGCCGCGCCGGCAACCACAGCGCCTGCCAGGAAGAGCGGGTTCAGTGCGGAATTGCTGAGTATGGTTAATACATATAGCGAGGCAATGGTTAATACCTGAGGCAGTAGGTTATTTATTATACCTAGTACATCAACGTTTAGGGCAAGCCTCGTTACAGCACCGCTGAGGTACCTCGATGCCGCATAAGGTATTGCCAACACGATGATGGATAACACGTACAGTGACGTGTTAGTTAGTTCCATGTAGGCTGTGCCTATGTGTAATTGCCGGCCGGTCAGGATTGATTCGATACCCTGTATAAGCGTTGCCCCTGACGTGGGCATCATGGTTATTGGCAGCCACTTAATGCCCATTAATGATAGGCCAACAATGTATAGGAGCATTAATGAGGTAAAAAGGGCGGGCGCCCTTACACCGTACCCCTTCACCGAGGGTGTTATGGCGAGTGGTATGGAAAGCCAGTAAATCGGCGTAAAGAGTAATGCCCACGAGATCAAAGCCACGTCATTAATAACGCCCGCCCCTGTTATTAAATACGTAAATAATAGTAATGGCATGACCAGCAACGATGCATAGCCAAGGGTAGCGATGAATATTAATGCTACGTATGTTATTAAAATGGCTGAGGATAAACCATACCTCGCAAGTATCGACGCCACGAGTACCATCACTAGAAGCGGTATGAACACGTAAATGGGTATTATTGGAAACACTAAATACAGCAGCGCTGCTGTTACTGTCTCCATTAATGCATAAAACGTGTTCTTAATTACGTTCTGTTTCACATATTGAAACCAACGAAACATAATATAAACCATTTCTTCCCTAATAATTGAAAGAGAGAAACAAAAGGAAATAATCAATAAACACTAAATGAGAAATGGACCCTTAAAGGATGATTGCCGCTCATTTTGTCAGGAAATTGATGATTATTTACCCATAATTGAAAGGGCCCAATGCCTGCGTTTGACGTGGGGTAGTGCAGCCAATGTTCATATCAGGGCGCTGGTGCGGTATTTACATCATTGGTGAACTAGAACCTATAATCAATGTTTACGGGCTGGTATAGAATTGGCCAGGGAGAATCCCGAGGGATCTGCCAAAGTATGTGGTTAAAAGTCCGCCGATTAATCCGCCCAAGGAGTTTGTGGTTAATGTGCTGAGGAGGGTTGAGTATGGGGTGTTCAAACCGAGTGACCGTGATGTCGATAGGTTAATAAGCATCGTCAATACGTACGGTGTGATTACGAATGAATAAGGACCAATACAGGGGTCAGTATTACACAGGATTGCTGCAGGCCGTGTCCGTGATACTACCGTTGACCATAGCAATTAGGGCGTCTAACAACATGTTAATAACCACAATACCGCTCCTGGCGAGATATGGATTTGGCTTCAGCAATACCTTGGTTGGTATTATCTCGGCTCTCGTATCGTTAATGTCATTCGTGAGCAGCGGTATTATAAATTCGAGACTTCATGCAAGTATTAGGAGGCTTGTTTTCAGAATCTCATCGATAATCTACGCCATAGTATTTCCATTCTTCGCCTTCTCAAGCGCCATAACCATATGGGTACTCTCGGCCGTTGCTGGTTTCGTGCTTGGCTTCCTAATGCCCAATGTGATAACCTCGGCGAGCCTATTACCCAATAGAGTTGATAGGGAGAGGCTACTCAACATATACACCCTATCCCTTAGCACCGCATTGATTGTGGGGCCAGCGATAGAGTCCTTGATACTTAGGTACTATAGCCTTAGGGAGTCCTTCATATTCTTCACGGCATTCCCAATAATGGGCGTCGTAACGGCATTCATGCTCAAATTCCCTAATGAGGGGGCTGGGCATGGTGGTTCTAGCTTCAGGCAGATCATTACCAACCCGGGTTTTATTGCTGCTGTGCTTAACATACTAACATATAACGTGGTGTTCTCGTTCCTGATGGCATTTGGCGGAATCTACGCTAGGGAGGCCTTCGGCCTTAGCTACTCAGATGTTGAGCTTCTTTTCTCGATATTCTTCGTAACCTCATTCCTAGGTAGGCTATACCTATCAGTGAAACCAGCCAGAAGGCTTTGGCCCTACATGGCATCTTCAGTGGCCATAACCACCATGGGCGTTTTAGCCATAGCCCTGACCAACAACCCGTTGATATACGCCATCGCACTGCTCGCATTAGGACTACCGCATGGTATTACCTACCCACTATCCGTTGTGTCTATATCGAGGGCTTTCAAGCCCGAGCAGAGGAATGCCGCCAATAGCCTATTCTTCTCAATGATGATGGTGATAGGCATCGTCACGCCCACAGTCACTGGGTACATAGCCGACTTAATAGGGATTAGACCCACATTCTTCGTCTTAATACCGCCGGTCCTGATAGCCTTGGTCCTGCTTAGGAAGTACGTGACCCCAATCGACATACCGCGCGATTAAAATTTAATTAAGCACGGATCTTAAACAGTGACGTTTACGGGCCTCGGCGATGGCGATGATGGCCTACGTATTGAGGAAGCCTGATGTTTCCGGTACTTTCCTGGAGAGATTGAACAGGTTTGTTGGAATTGCGGAGATTAATGGCGAGAGGGTTAGGGTACACATACACGACCCAGGTAGATTGAGAGAACTACTGAGGCCCGGTGTTAGAATTT
>JAKMAE010000019.1 GCA_022014875.1 Vulcanisaeta sp.
CGGATTGAGACACCTATTGGTTGGTTATGATGCCAGGACTAAATCAAGGACTTACACAACAATAGCCGCAAACGTAGCATTAAACCACGGTATTGATACAGTGATGATGGGAAAGTCAATGTTGTTACTTGATTTGGTTTTTCGCTTTGGTTTTGACTTGGTGATTCAAATCACGGCTGGTCATAATTCGTTCATTTACAATGGTTCTTCAGGATCTAGGGACACAGCCCAGGAAGAAGACACAAAACTAGGAAAACATGTCAGGAAGAGGTGGAGGACGATTATGTAAGTCATGTAATCAAATGATACGTTGAGGTTCTTTAAATCGAGGACCAGGTTGAGGGTTCTTGTTGACCCGCTCTTAGACGCATCAGTAAGCCACATGGGTAGAATACTTAGGGGGTTGGATATGGACGTGATGGAGGCCCATAATTACTATGATGATAGGTTTGACGGTAGATCCCAGGCATGGTTACTTAAGCTCAAACAATATAATGATCGTAATTAATGAATTAGCTAGGAGAGGTGTGGTTAAGCGTGGGGTAACTAGGTCAATATCTGCAACGAATATTGTCGATATAATAGCCAGTAAGTATAAAGGATTTATGAGGTGGCCGTTGGCTTCAATGCCGCATTGATAATTCAATCCCTTAAATAAGGCAACACCAATAATCACGGTTACGACGCACACCTGGTTTTAAGGTTAATATAGTGCTGCGTATCATCCGTAATTGTGAGAATATTCGTTAAGTGGTGCGGCCTGCCCTGGTGCATGTTTGCTGGTTCCTGGCTATTCCAGGGACTCGATGTTGATAAGTACGTCAAGGACGCCACACCGGTCGTGCCGCCAGAGCCGATCGTTGAGCTTAAGGATGCGGATAACGACGTTATTAGGCGTTTGCTTAACGAGCTTAGGTTACTGATTTCCCTCGCATCAATAACGGCCTGGATCAAGAAACTGGGCCTTAGGGTCTTCATCCACGGCTCTGCATTACCCGACCCAGTGAACGATTTCGTAAAGGCGGCGCTCGCTGGTGGTGTTGATGGGTTAGTGGCAGGTGATTTCGTGAAGATGAGTGTTGAGTCTGTAAACATAGTATCCACATCGGCCGAGGGCTCACCAACGAGTTACGTAATGGTGGATTCGCTGAGTATTGGTGCTAATGTACCTAAGTCCTACGGTGTGATCCTAATGAATGCACCAACGGATAGGGAGTGGCTAATTGGGGCTAGGGACTCACTTAAGGCGCTCGGTGTCAAGGAAGTCTTCGTAGCGTTGGGCGCGGATCAATTGAGACCTGACCTAGTTAAGAACATCACTGATGTGTTAGATGGCGTGGTAATAATGGAGGTGCCTGTGATAGTGTCGTTGGGTTTTGACGAAAGGCCTGCCTATAATGTGTTTAGGTGCTCGAATTGTTACATAGATTTTGAAACTAGTGGTGAAATTAGGAAGTGCCCAAGGTGCAGCGGTAGGGTTAGGCCCATTATTAAGCCGTGGGGGAGGTACGTAGTTCTTGAGGATAGGGTTCTTAGGCTCAAGGGGCTTGAGGAAATTAAGACCATGAGGCTCGATCCACCCAAAACTATTTATCTATAGGCTCGCACCAGCAATTGTTGGTTATGCGATGATTAGGGGGGATAGGTTAACGGTAGCGAAGTACATGCTTGAGGACGATTTCATAGCAGAGCTAGGTAGTGATAGGGCTAGGATGATCCTCTACGTACATGAGGATAAACCCGCCGAAATCACTTACGGACCAGCGGTGGACGCGCTCGATCTGCCTAGGGAATTCATTAACAAGCTTAGGGAGTTCGGCATCGAGAGACTATATAGTTTTCAGTGGGAGGCCTATAGATCGATAATTAATGGTAACAATACGGCAATAATGGCAGGAACGGGCGTTGGCAAGACCGAGGCATTCCTACTGCCGCTGTTGTCATTGGTGGTTAATAGGGGCGTGAAGGGCATCATAATGTATCCAACGAAGGCGTTGGCCAGGGATCAAATGCTTAGAATCCAGAGGTACGCATCACCGCTGGGGATAAGTGCCTTGCCGTACGATGGCGACACGCCTAGCGATATCAGGTCGAGGATTTACTCATCACCACCCGATATCCTAATTACGAACCCCGACATGGTCAGTGAGGCATTAACTCACGTGAGTAGGTTCAGGGAGGTGATTAGGGAGTACGGCATGGTCATACTCGATGACTTCCACATCTATAATGGGGTCTTCGGCGCCCACGTCCATTACGTACTCAAGAGGATGGGTAGGTTCATGAGGAGTACCCAGTATGTGGTGTCAACGGCAACCATCGGCAACCCCATAGAGTTTGCTAGGAAATTGTTGGGCGTTGACGATATAGTGCTAGTAAAAGGCCCGGAGGGTAGGAGAGGCATTACGAGACACGTGCTCGTCAAGCCAATAAGTAGGGGTAGGGTTACCGAGGCCGCCGAAATCGCAATAACCTGCGTTAAGAGGGGTATGAAGTGCCTCGTCTTTGCTGATAGTCACAGGTTTGTGGAGTTGATAAAGAGGTTAGTCGATAAGAGAGGGGTTGGTGATAGGGTTAGGGTTCATAGGGCTGGGTTAACTATTGAGGAGAGGCACGAGGTTGAGGATGGGTTTAGGGAGGGTAAGTACCTAGTCCTCCTTACAACGCCGACTCTAGAGATGGGTATTGACATTGGGGATGTGGATGTGGCGGTCATGGCAACAATACCACCGAGCTTCTCCAAGTACCTGCAGAGGAGCGGTAGGGTTGGTAGGAGGGGTCAGTTATCATACGTCATACAAATACTCGGCGATGACCCAATGAGCACATACTACAGCTCAAACCCAAGGGAGTTCTATGCGAGGAGGCCTGAGGACCTGTACGTTGAGGAGAAGAACGATGAGATAGCCAGGAGGCACTGTCTATTGATGGCGTACGAGAGACCGGTTAGGAGTGGTTCCGTGGACGTGTACTGCGAGGGGGTTCTTAAATTACTCGCGGAGGAGGGCTTGGTGGAGATTCGCGGTAATTACTACGTCGTGACCGACAAAGGCCGTGAAGTGGCCGTGTCTATGCACGGTATTAGGGGCATAGGTGACGTAGTTAAGATAGTCGATGGTAAGAGGGTTATTGGTTTTAGGGAATTACCGATGGCGTTGAGGGAGTTGCACGAGGGCGCTATTTACCTACATGGCGGCAGGGTTTACGAAGTCTATAGATTCGACCTAGAGGGTAGGAGGGCCTATGTTAGGAGGTTGCCTGACGATTATGACCTATACACAACGGCGCTGTATTACTCGGAGCCCAGGATCGAGGAGGTCCTTGAGGAGGGTAAGATATATTCAATACCGTATCAATACGTGAGATTAACGATAAGGGAGGTGGTGCATGGCTACTTAGTAAAGAGGTTCAGTAGCAACGAGGTTATCGAGAGGAGGGAATTCAATCAACCACTGAGTTATGAATTCAGGACCAAGGGGGTCATCATTTACGCACCATTCATAACATTCAGCCCATTCGAGAGCGTCGACGTTGTAGAGAGGGGCAAGGCTTACCACGCGACTGAGCACATAATAATAATGGTTGGCGAGAACGTAATCGGCGCCGGACCCACGGACATGGGCGGTATATCGTACCCCACCGGCCACATAATAATCTACGATTCATACCCAGGCGGTTCAGGGGCTACCAAGATGCTCCTTAGGAGGATTGATGAGGTACTTAAGATATCACTTAACGTATTAACGCACTGTACCTGCATTGACGGTTGCCCAAAGTGCGTGTACTCGCCGTACTGCGGCAATGATAATCACTTCCTATCCAGGAGGAATGCCATAAAGGTTATCGAGGCAATACTGGGGGGTAGATCCTCAGAAATAACCGAGATACCAACAACTACGGAGAGGTCCTTTGATTAATCGTTAACGTCCGCGTCACGCTTAGGAAGGCCGGCATAAGCATTATCAATGGTGCCATGTACGTCACCACCCTAAACCAGATGTCGTAGGCTAGGTAGTAATTGCCAAGCCCTAGGTTATCGAGTATGTATAGGTTAGCTAATTCACCAATGCCTGCCGAACCGGGGAGTATCGATACGTAGGTCAAGACCACGTATAACGAGTTTATTAAAATACCCGTGAGTAGACTAATATGGACCCCGAATGCGTAGAATATCAATAAAATATTAAGTCCAGACAGCACCCACTGTGCAATTGATAATGCGAAGATTATTGTATAATCGAGCAGCGTTAATTTTACGCCGTAGGTATCATCCCTATTGATAACTATGAAATTACTAGCAAGACTCGTTCTTGAACTAATGACCTTGAGGAAGCCCTCAATGTACCTGCCTAACCTGGCGCTAAGTATTGACATTAATAGTACCGTGTATGCTATAAAGAGGGCAGAGGTAATTAATAGGGCTATGTATGGAATAGTGGCAACCCTGGTCAGGTAAAGCAATAGCACTATTAACGTGAGGGTCACGGTATCCACGGTGTACCTAAGTACTATACCCTCCGTGGCCCTCGTCGTCGGCAAGCCCCTACTCGTTAAGTACGCTATAGATACTGCCTCACCACCTATGTAAAAGCCGGGCATCAGCAATGAGGCGAAGGTTTGCGCCGCAGCTACCTTAATGAGTTCGCGGGTACCCACTCTAAAACCAATGCCCCTATTGAATATTACACTAAGCCTAACACCTATAAGCACCAGTTGCGTTATGTAGATTAATTCGGACAGTAATAGGTAGAGTGGGTATTTAGGAATTTCATACCTAGCTCTGGCGAGGCCTGACCTTACCAGGATAATTATCGTTATAGCTATCGTAAGTATGGAAATGACTATGAATAAAACATCGCGTTTCCAATCCTCACCACTAATACGATTTCGCCCACCCACCTATCAGTACCATGTATCACAGTTTTTAAGGAACTCGCGTGGCCTTTAATCCATAATGATCTTCTCGGCTACGTTCTTGATGCTTTGCCACACCATGTCGAAGCAACCGATGTACATTACCCTGGGTATATCGCTATCCAGCGATTTATTAACACAATCAATAAAGTCAGGAAGCACCCTGTTAACGGCATCCTGAACTATCTTTAACCTCTCATCGAGACTCATCCTTCTTAAAAGGCCTGTCCAGTGCAAATCTTCATTAAGGAGAGCCTTAATCACATCCTCAATATTAACTGTGCGATCCTTACTCATTACAGACTCTTTCTTTGACTGGTTTTTAATTTTTTCCCAAGTGAGAATCGTAAAAATAATTCTTAAATCAAAATCATTGCCTAAGGCATGCTTTTAATGGTACGTATTACGACAGCATCTTTGACCATTAGACCCAGAAAGTATTACTTAAATTTTACACCATCTACCCTAGTGAGAACGCCCTTATAAAGGAATGTGATTTGTCTCAATGCTGCGTAGTAATCAAACTCGTTCAGTGCCGATATGCCATCTATTGGCACCACTACGTTATACCAATTAAGCGCGGCTGAGCCTGCTGTGTGTAAGACGCATATATTTGCCACCGTACCAACAATTACTAAAGTGTCTGCGTGCACGATATGCCTAAGTACGTAATCCAGATCTGTTCCGAAGAATGCATCGTACCTGCGTTTTCTTATTACTATGTCGTCAGGCGCGGGCTTTAGCTCATCGATGATTTCGGCGCCCCAGGTATTCGCCACGCAGTGCTCACCCCATATCCTGAACTCGGGGTCGTTCTTGAAATGCCAATCCTGCGTGTATATTATGGGCACATTGGCGCTCCTGGCCTTTTCGAGCAACTTCCTTATCGCAGGTATTGTTTCCTGGGCTGTCGGTACGTACAGCTTACCATTGGGTTTCACGAAGTCATTCTGCATATCAATAACTAAAACCGCGGTCTTTGACGGGTCTAGGACGACTTCCTCCTTGATCTCTATCTCGGGTATTTTAACGGTACCCGTTATCTTCGACATCAAACACGTGAGAATCGTGGTATTTATATTTTTAAGGCGGCAAACCTTGCCGATTAAATCATTCTTTGAACCTTAACTATGAATTGCTTTATCTTTGACATTACGTTTTCAACGTGCCAAACGGGGTTTACGAAAACCATCAACCAGCCCTTGGACCCCATCTCGAAAAAGGCGATTTTGAAGTTTGAGAAGCGGATTATGAGGTATTGGTATGGACCGAGGAGGTCATCATTTATTTTAGCGGTGTGATCAACGAACTCTATGAGGGAGAGGAGGTTTTTGAGGGATTTAACGGTGAGGGTATTTGGGATGTGGTAAATAATGGGGATGCCGTTTGAGTCGATAATGGCGGCGCCTACTATTACCTCGCCGTCTATAAGCTCGCTGAGCATTATCCGCTTAAGCTCCGTTTGAAGGGTCTTCTCGACAGTCTTTTTATCAGGAGAAACATAAATTACCAAATCAATCCCCACACATTAATCCATGTAACTCTTTATAAGCCTTACCACTCTAATTCGTATACTATAGAGGCCATGCATGCATCTATGATTATATAACTATGATTTAGGACTCCTCGCGTCTCCAGTACCTGCCTTACCCGCCCTGCCTAACCTCTCGTGAGCCCTAGCTAACTCGTCCCGCGCCAACGCGAGTATTAGATTTACCTCGCCAGCTAGTACGGCAGCGGCTACTATTTCCGCGAATTTAAGGGCATTCGTACCAGGTGGGTTACCTGAACCATACACACCAAGCATTTGAAGGAGCTCTCTCTGTGTCGGTAGGCCTGTGCCACCGCCTACAGTACCGACCTCGAGGCTCGGTAATGTGACCGACACGTATAGGTCTCCGTTATCTAACGGTTCCATCCAGGTTATGCCCATACTTGACTCCACCACCTGTGCCACGTCCTGCCCCGTGGCTATGAATATCGCGGCTATTATATTTGCGAAGTGCGCATTGAAGCCGTATGAGTGGGCTAGGGCGGACCCGAGCAGGTTCTTTCTATAGTTTACCTCGGCTACGTCCTTGGCCGTGACGCCCCATTTACTCAGTACCTCCCTGGGTATCACAACCTCACTGACCACGGTCTTACCCCTACCCAGGAGGAAATTAACGGCATTGGCCTTCTTATCAACACACATATTACCACTCAACGCGACCAACCTGGCCTTTGGGAAATTATTCATTATGTACTTGGCGGCCCTGTCTACGGCTATCGTTACCATATTCATACCCATGGCATCACCCGTGGTGAACTTAAACCTAAGCCACACGTTATTACCAACAATGAATGGTTGAATACTGACCAATCTCGCGTGCCTACTCGTGGATTCGGCCACGCTCTTTATATCGTTGAAATGCTCATTAACCCAATTAACGAACTCTACCGCGTCAACCACGCTGGGGACCACGAACACAGGCGCCCTAGTCATGCCATCATTCAAAACCTTACTCCGCGCCCCACCCGACTCGGTCACTATTTTTGCACCCCTGTTGATTGACGCCACGAGGGCCCCCTCAGTCGTAGCTAGTGGTATGTAGTAATACCCATTCGCGTAGTCACCAATGACGCGGAGCGGGCCAGCTATGCCTACCGGTACCTGCACGGCCCCTATCGTATTCTCAATATTCCTACCGACTACTGTGTTGAAGTCTATGACCGACTTACCGACATTCTCGAGCTTGACGCCGGTGACTTTCTCGATGTATGCCCTCCTAACCTCAGTTGCTTTATTTGAGTCCCCCAATATCTTATCTAGTTCATGGAGCTTCAACTCGCCCCTTTCTATCCTTGTTATCAAATCGTTAATACTAACCTCCTCAACCATTACCCAGCACACATAGGGAATCCTTAAAAACTTCACATTTTAAGGCAATTGCTGGTGTTTAATACGACAGAAGTTTATGTCGTGGCCCACTCCCTAGTGCCTGGCGGTCGGCACTACGAGAAAGGGCTTAAGGAACTGTTTGCCGAGGCATTCCTAAGGGTTCTCGATCAAGTTGGTAATTCACAAATAGGCGCCATATACGTAGCAAATGCATTCTCCCAAGTACTTCAGGACCAAAGTGCGCTTGGCGCGTTCCTCAGCGACTACGTGGGCCTTAGGAGAGTGCCTGCGATTAGGATCGAAAGTGGTGATGGATCGAGTGGCGTAGCTATGCTTGAGGCATACAACATGGTTAAGGCGGGTATTTACGATTGTGTAGCGGTTGTGGGCGTGGAGAAAATGCACGATGTGGTGAGCATAAAGTTAAACAAGGCTTTAGCGACAATTACGGATTATGAGTACGAGGGATTCTTCGGAGTAACCCCTGCGGCTCAGGCTGCCATGGCGATGAGGGAGTACATGCTTAAGTATGGCTATGACTATGAGGACCTGGCTATATGGCCGATTAAAATGCATGAGAGGGGTAGTAAGAATCCGTACGCCTACATGAGGAAGCAGGCAACGCTCAAGGACATCCTCGAGTCCGAGGTTGTAGCGGACCCACTGAGGCTTTACGACACAGCGCCTGCGGTGGACGGTGCGGCGGCAGTGGTGCTGTGTAATAAACCGTTGAGAGACAATGCTGTAATTAAGATCGAGGGCGTTGGCATCGGCGCATACGGTACTTACCTCGGCCAGAGGGATTCATTGACCGAGCTCGTCTCGGTTAGGGATGCTACGAACATGGCGCTCAAGATGGCACACCTATCAATTAATGATATAAATCTCGTAGAGGTTCACGATACATATAGTATACTTGGCATGCTTGCCCTCGAATCAATGGGCCTCGTGAGGCCCGGGGAAACGCCTAGGCTGCTGTCTATGGGCGCCCTAGATGCCGGGAATAAACCGGTTGTGAATGCGAGCGGCGGTCTTAAGGCAATGGGCTTTCCAGGGGGTGCGTCTGGGATGTACGAGGTCGTATCCATGGTCATGGAATTAATGAATGAGAAGCCATTCGACTCCCTTGGCAAGGTTGAGTACGGTATTGTTCAGGATATGGCGGGGTTTGACCTAATTTCGACGGTCATGATCTTCAGGAGGGTGGGTTAGCATGGTCGAGCAGAGATTATCAGTACCGAGATACTGGAGGAGAATACCCCAATACTATAGGCTTGAGGGTGTTCAATGCGTTAAGTGTGGGCGTATATATTACCCACCAAGGGCAGTGTGCGAGTGTGGGTCTAGGGAGTTTAGGCCGTATCAATTGCCAAGCATGGGTAAACTACTGAACTTCACGGTGCTTTACTCAGTCCCTGCAGAGTTCGAGAAGATGAAGCCCCTGATCATAGGCATCGTTGACCTAGGGGGAGTCAGGGTTGTTGGGCAAATAGTTGACTGCATGAATCCAGAAAAGTTAACGCCAGGTATGGACGTGGAGGTTGTGTTTAGGATGGTGAAGATGGATGGTACGTACGGGTTAATAAACTACGGCTATAAGTTCAGACCGCTAGATAACTGCTGATCCCGACCCCTCAGTATTAAAAGCCTAGCCCTATACGACCTCCTTATTCGCTCACAATAATCCCCACTTCCAAAATTACCTATGCAAAGTATGTAGGATCGAACCACGAACGCGAGATCCGCGAGGAATGACGCAGACACGTAATCACCAATACGTAATGCGCGTAGTATTTCATCGATTATCACCGAATATGTCTTAGCAGGGTCTGAAAGTTCCAGATCAAGTTTATGAATGTATGCCTTATCTATGGTGAGTTCGCCCCTAACGTACCTAACATATTGATAATACGAAATGGCCGCTGATAATGTATTGCCTGGGTCGTCGCCCTCGATAACGGCTATGTACGGATCAGCGAGTGAGCCGCAGCCTCTGAGTTCAGCCTTTAATAAATCAATAATACTATTATTGGTAACTCCATTGGCTAAATACGAGAGGAAGTCCTCCATAGCCTTTATGATCTTACTACGGCACTCAACCTCACTCTTCACCGGAGCTCCCCCGAGAATTGCCTTCATACCATTTCCTCAACTCCTCAATCGATGGCTCCAGGAGTACGAGGCCTCTGCCCGGCTCTATATCATACCTCATTGCCTTCTTGTAGTGGTTGGTGAGCCTCGCCTTCTTAATAATCAACCACCTCCTAATCTCCCTCGTCGACTCAACATCCTCGAACCACATGTGTATTATCGCGTCCGCAATGTGCTCGGCCCCGAAGCCGAAGGTCATGCCCGTGGTTGGGGCGTACTGGTTAGTCATTATCACGGTCACGCTTGGCCTGTAAAGCCTCTGCCTCAGCCTATACGTGATGAGCCTGGCCATTGCCGGGGCGTGGGCCCACATTGGGGCTAGGGAGTCGATGACGACGAGGACGTCCTTCCTCCCGCCCTCCTCGGCCACGCCAAGTACTTCATACGCCTTTTCAATAGCCGCCAGGACAACCTCCATACTTAGTGGTGACTTGGCCCTCGCCTTACCGCCCTCTTCCTCCCCGCCCGCCCTGAGTAACTCCCTGTACTGCCTCGCGAGGCCGAATAGGTCTATGACGACGAGGTTTGTCTTAACATCCTTCACCCTACCGGCCAATACATCGGCCAGGCTGACTGCGTCACTGAGGTCAATGTTGAATTGGCTTGCCTGGCGTACTACATCGTAGAACCTCGTCTCAGTGCTCACGAAGACCACGGGCATTGCATCGACATTGGCGCCGGCCGCCTGTATGGCCAGGATGCTCTTGCCAACACCGGGCTCGCCAGTCACTAGGAGCCAGTTGCCCCTGGGCACACCACCCATTAATGCGTAGTCAAGCCAATCAACTCCTAAGCTAATCCTTCTGATCTCGCTCATTATTATGGAGATAAAACATGAGTTTAAATAATTTAATTAAGCCGTGGTACTTTCATGCTAGATCCTCAATGACTTTACGTCTGGGAAGTCGTCCTCGAAGTATTCGTGCTCGCCTCTAATACCTTTGTTCCTCTTTTCGCGCTCAATTGCCCTAAGCTCGACCCTGCGTATCTTCCCGCTTATTGTCTTTGGGAGCTCTGGTACGAACTCTATAATCCTAGGTCTCTTGTATGGCGCTATGTTTAGTTTAATGAACATAAATATGTCATGCGCCAACTCCCTACTTGGTGTGTAGCCAGGCTTAAGTACAATGTATGCCTTAGGCACAAAGCCCCTTATTGGGTCTGGGCTCGGTACAACGGCCGCCTCGGCAACAGCCGGGTGCTTCAACAAATCACTCTCTAGCTCGAATGGGCTTATCCTGTAATCGCTTGATTTGAATACGTCGTCGGCACGGCCAACGAAGTATAGGTACCCCTCATCATCCATGAACGCGACATCGCCGGTGAAGTACAGGCCCAACCTGAAGACCTCCCTATTCTTATTCTCATCATCGTAACCAACCATTAACCCCATGGGCCTAGGGCTTGTCTTAACGACGATGTGCCCATCCCTGTTGGTACCCACTGGGTTTCCATCCTCATCTACGAGCATTACTTCATAACCTGGCGCTGGTTTTCCCATGGATCCAGGCTTTATCCTCATGCCGGGGAAGTTACCCACCATAAGCGTAGTCTCTGTCTGTCCGTAGCCATCACGTATGTACTTGCCCGTGGCCTTATACACCCGCTCAATGACCTCGGGGTTTAACGGCTCGCCAGCGCTTACGAAGCCCTTTACCTTGTCGAAGTTGTACTTCGACAAGTCCTCGAGTATGATCATCCTCCAGACGGTGGGCGGTGCACACATCGTATCTATTCCGTAGTTCTCCAGGACCTTGAGGTGGTTAGCCGCGCTAAATCTACCGCTGTAGTCGTAGACAACCGTGGTTGCTCCGGCGTTAAATGGCGCAAAGAATGTGGACCAGGCCCACTTAGCCCATCCAGGGCTTGATATATTCATGTGCCTATAGCCGGGTTTAACGCCGATCCAGTACATCGTTGTTAGGTGACCTATTGGGTAACTGGAATGGGTGTGCATCACCATTTTGGGCTTGGCCGTGGTGCCTGACGTGAAGTAAATCAGTAGTAAGTCCTCGGTCCTAGTTCTCACGCCCTGGAAGTTCTCGGACTTTCCGCTGGTTAATTCGTAATAATCCAGCCAACCAGGGCCGGGCTTTCCAAGCGTTATGAAGTACCTAACACCGAGCTTCTCAAGCCTATCCCTAACCTGGTTGAACCTATTAACGACCTCTGGATCGGCAATAACAGCCTTGAAATGCGCCCTCGATGCCCTATCCTCAATATCCGAGGGAAGCAGTAGCGTTGTGGCTGGCGATATGACCGCGCCTATCTTCATGAGTGCTAGAAATGCCTCAAAGAGCTCGGGCTTATTGCTCAGCATAACCATGACGACATCCCCACGCCCAATGCCTAGGTCAACCAACGCATTCGCTAGCTTGTTAGACCTGGCCCTAAGTTCTCCGTAACTTATTACCCTCGAGTCGCCAGTACTTAATAATTCATCGTTTATGTAAATAAGTGCCGGGTTCGTGGCATTCTCCGCCAGGTACCTGTCGAAGTATTCTACAGCCCAGTTAAACTCGCCGTGCTGTGGCCATCTAAAGTTTGCCCTTGCCTCCTCGTAACTATTAGCCCTTAGCAGGAGGTCTCTCTGCCTGAGGAACTCGTCGATTACCTTCTCGCCTAAACCCATGATTAATTAAATCCTCAATAGGGTTTAAAGTTTTGCTCTATCTTCTTAATTAATATTTGACTTTTTTCAAATCAGCTCGTCTCTTCCCAAATCATCTGCTCATCCATATCATCGACCCCTCATCACCCAGGGTAACTATTAACAGTTATTCATTAAAAACCAAATCCCCCTAGGCCCTGATTAGGGATGCGATGATTATGCCTGTTATAATCGACGTAAAGCCCATCAACGCCCTCCTGTTAAGTCTCTCCCTAAGCTTTACTACGGCTAACACCTCCGTGATTACCGGCGAGAGGGTTGTTATCAATGTCGGCACAATTATGCCCGCTAAATCAACGGCTAGTATGTATAATGGGCCGCCAATCCCATAACTTATAAGGCCCGCCAGGAAAACCCTACTGCTTAACCTTATCCTAACGCCCTCAACAACGGCCTTGAGCGCCAACGCGCCAATCATTAGAATTACACCCCTAATGAATATTATGCCCCAGGGATTAGTGTAGGTGTAGGCTTCGTAAAGGGCCAGGAACGATAATGCGTATAACACCGCCGAGAGTAGTGCCATGGCATAACCATAGAGCCTACCCCTACCTGAACCCATGATTAGGTACAGCCCAATCATGACCAACGTAGCTGGCCCCATGTATATTAAATACAACGGGTTCACAGCGAGTAGTAATAATGGTAAAAGCACTACGTATGAGTACGAGATGACGTTTGCAACGCCAACATCTACGTACCTAAGCGATATGAGGAACGTGTACGTTCCGAGGACTGGGCCTAGTATTGCGAATAATGAGCCGTAAGCCCAGGCGGGCCAGTTCAATGGGGGCTTAAGTATGATTAGTGGTACAGCCAATATAAAGGCGCCTAGGGAATTAGACACTAAGTCGTCCAATGCGCTCTCTGTGGCGCCGATCCTGTACATTATTGGTGATACCGACCAGGTTATCGAGGCCGCTACGGACAACAATATGCCGAGTAGGTAATACGAGGTCATAACCAGCAAAACAGGGGATTAATGGTTTAAAAAACATGCCTATGGCAGGGCCTCTGCGCAGGGTATTTAAGGATGAAACCGTATAGGTCCAGATGCACGGCAGGACTATTTACTTAATCATTGGATTGGCACTATTATTAATAGGCACATTGCTATTGGTATTAACCATTTCCTCACAAAGGCAGGCATTGACTCGGTTTCCGGCTAATACGTCATCACCGGCATACTTACTACTCAGTAATTGGCGTAATCTAAGTATCTACATATCAACGGGCTACCCAATACCAAGGCCCACACTAAATGGTGAATGGTCTAGGCCACCATCAATAATCCAGGTGTTTTATGGTAGTTACGGTTTATTGGGGATCAACGTGACGATAATGAATGTGGGGGCTACGAAGGCCGCGTACTTAACGCTGAATAATACGGTAATCATAGATGAGGATAATGGGTATACCGAGGTAATACTACCGCCGAATTACACGTCAATAGCCATTGTCCAGAGATCAACCGTAAACACAAGCGTTGAGGTGTTCATACCCAATACCTATAGCTATGCCTGGGTCAATAGCGACTACGTGGTATTAATGGGCCCATTAGTAATGAGTATTTACTCCAACGTAAGCCTATCAATCAGGGATGCCCCGGGTTTGCTCGTGATAAGCGCGGGCGGTAATGGCACGTATTACCTAGTGCTTAACCTAGGCTCTGCAGGGGCTATACCCATTAATTACCTAATCGATGTGAATAACCGTGAGGTTACCCAGTGGTTGGGCATGGCTAGGAAACCGAGGCTAAGTGGTGCCCTGCTCGACGAGTACTACCTAAGCTTATTACTACTTATGGATGACCAGAACCCGGTAACGGGCGAGTTCGTGGCTTCTCCAGAACCCGCCTATTTCTACTCCTGGGTTAGGGACTCCTCGTTTGCAGCAATGGCCCTACAGGAGGCTGGTTATTACGAGTACGCGATGAAGTATTGGCTCTGGATGTGCAGCGCCCAGAACTCAAGCGGTACCTGGTACACACGCTATAACTTCTGGAGCGGCGCTCCAGACACGGCATTCGGCATACCTGAGTATGACAGCGTTGGCCTGTTCCAGCTCGGTGTTTGGCAGTTCTATGAGTATACCCATAATAAGACGTTCCTTATGACCGTTTTGCCATGCATCAACAAATCACTGATGTGGGAGAAAGGCGCAATCATTAGTAATGGTGGTTTAATACCAAGGGACTTAAGTATTTGGGAGGATAATTACGCGTACAATTTCTGGACACAGGCAATGGATGACCTTGGCCTATACGCGTCAGCGAATATATACAGAGTCCTAGGGCTAAACTACACGTGGATACTTAGGTTGGCCAATGAATTAAATGAGACCATACAAAACCACTTCTACTCGAAGGACTTCTACTCACAGGCGTTGATGGAAACAACACTTTACACAGGCAATGGTTCAGAAACAATTTATGAACCAAACGGCATACCGGACTCCTCAGTTATCCTGCCCATAGCGCTTGGTTGGATAAACCCACATAGTGAGCGGGCTATTAATACCGTGAATAAGGTAGTGAAGGTATTACTCGTTAATGGCGGATTAGCAAGGTTTCCAGGTGATGATTACCACTACGACTACGCCCTCTATGACAGTACGGCGCCGGATCCCCCATGGGTAATAACCACGTTGTTCCTAGCCATGTACTACGAAGATGTTGGGAACTCCACAGGCGCCCTGCAATTATTGAGTTGGTGCGTTGAGCATTCACAACACGGTTTATTACCGGAGGCTGTAGACCCCAGGTTGGGCTATCCATTACCAACAACATCTCCCCTTACCTGGTCCGCGGCGATGTATGTAATGGCGGCGCTCAACTACAGACCGGGGCGTGGATACGCATCGGTGCTGATGGTATTGTTGGGGATTGCCGTAATTACGCTATCAATAACAATGTTCATCGTGTACGGCAAAAAATCAAACAAGCCTTATGCTTTCTCCGTTGTTCAGGAAGACCGTTGGTATCTTCAATTGAAGCTCGAGGGTAAGCGCTAGGTTTGTGATCTTGGCCGGCTCCCCATGGACAAGCATTATCTTGTGCGGCCTGGGCTCCATGTTCCTTACGTAATTAATCAGTTGTCTCCTATCGCTATGTCCCGAGAAGCCGGGTATTGACTCCACCCTCATTTTGACCTCCAGCGTGACCCTATCCGAGTAGTACTTAACGGTTAACTTCCTCTCGCCCTGCTGTATCCTCCTACCTAACGTATTCTCTGCCTGGTATGAAACAAAGATCAACGTATTCCTCTCATCCTCCGCAGCATGCACGAAGTAGTCCATTATTGGGCCTCCGTTAAGCATACCATGTGGTGCAAGTATTACGGCTGGTGGGCCCTGTAGTATATCCATGACCTGCTCCTTACGCTTCTCAGGATCCTTAGCCCTCCCTATTGGCTTAACGTACTCGCTAAGGAATGGGTTAATACCGTCATATATCATCTCCCTAAGGGTCCTATTTAGGTAGTCGGGGAACATCAGATGCACGTTTAGTGTCTCGAGGACCATACCATCGACATAGATTGGTATCTTCGGTAATTGCTTATTGTTTATTGCCTCGTTAAGCACGAGGAGTATTTCCTGAGCCCTCCCTGTGCTGAACACGGGTATTAAGACCTTGCCCCCATGCTCCACGGTGTGCCTAACAAGCTCGATTAACCTCTGCTCACTTTCCTGCCTCGGCGGTTGCACGTCCTCCTTACCACCGTAGGTACTCTCCATGATTAATAACTCAGCCCTCTTGAACTTATTATGGGCGGGGTTTAACAACCTCGTTGGGCCGTACTTCATGTCCCCCGTGTATACAATGTTGTATAGGCCATTACCAATATGTAGGTGAACAACTGCCGAGCCTACCTCGTGCCCTGCATCGTAAAGCATCAATTTTATGTCCGGAGAGATGTCTGTTGGGTGGTCGGCGTAGTTCAGGGTTATCGTGTGATAAAGCGCCTGGGCCAGGTCCTGCCTACTGTACGGGGGTACCCTACCCTCGGACTCCGCCTGCTCGATGTAGTCCGTGAGTAGTATCTCCATTAGGTACTTAGTCGGTTCCGTCATGTATACGGGCCCTTTATAACCGTACTTAAATAGGTACGGTACAAAGCCTATGTGATCCATGTGTGCGTGGGTTATGATAACCGCGTCCAGGTTATCAAGGTCTAGGTAATCAAGTAGTGGTGCCTCGTCTCCGGAACCCGAAGGTTTAACGCCGCAGTCTAGGAGTACCGAGCTTTCCTTAGTCCTCACAAGTATTGCGCTCCTGCCAACCTCCATCTGGCCGCCGAGGCCTGTCACGGTTACAATGGCGTCCTTATAAATCGGCTCCCTATGAATCCTCATCCCGAGCTTCCTTAGGAAGTCAAGTCTCTCCTTCGCCATTGATATTTGTATCTGCTTGACAGCCTCTATGTCGGATCTCGGTAAGTCCTTACCCATTTCTAGCGCCGTGGGTATTATCCAGGGCTTCCAGCCGGTCTCGGCCAGTATCTCCTTCTCCAACTTACCCTTCTCCCTGATCGGCCTCTTTAGGTACACGTAGACCTCGCCCGTCGGTTCATCAACAACTATGTCGTCAATGATGTTCGAGCCGACGCTCTTCGTTACTAGGTCGGTGATTATTCTCTTCAACTTATCAATATCTTTAATCCTAACTTTGGGGTCGCCCCTGATTATTATGTACTTTTTCAACTCCTTAGCCAACAACTTAATGTACTCACTATGCTCCATTATGTACCTTGGGTTCATTACGTAAATTATAACGTTGGGGCCCTCAAAATCGACTCTGGAGAACTTCGCATCTGGCGGTAGGATTTCCAGGATCTTCTTCTCCATCTCCTCACTTAAGGAAGGCATAATCAAAACCTCGAGGACGAGCAATGAACAGAAAACCAACTTAAAAAATTATCTCCAACAACAGGGAACTAGATGCAGCGAGTAAAACCGATAACTAAAACTTAAAAGCA
>JAKMAE010000103.1 GCA_022014875.1 Vulcanisaeta sp.
AAGCCCCTATGCCAGAACTGCCTGAGGGCTACCGTACCACCACTACGGATCGCTGAAAAACTTCTGGATGCGCTTAATGATATAACTAAGCACTTGATTAACGGTTAGATGTTCACTGCGGTTGCGCATTTTATTTTAATAAATGGGTTATAATTTATTAATAAGTTGATTATTGAAGTAGCGATGTCGATTCAATACTGGGAGGACCTGGGCAGGATTAGGTCTAGGAGACCCCTCATTCATCACCTAATGAATTACGTGGTAATGAACGACGCGGCGAACGTCACATTGGCCGTGGGCGCTTCACCAATAATGGCCCATGCTAGGGAGGAGGTTGAGGAGTTAGCGGCGAAGGCTGATGTGGTTTACATAAACATTGGCACTCTCGATGATAGGTGGGTGGAGTCCTTCATACTGGCTGGTAAGGCCGCTTCTAGGAATAACGTACCCGTAATACTCGACCCAGTGGGTGCTGGTGCGACTAGGTTTAGGACCGAGGTCGCTCTGAGGATATTGAACGAGGTCGAGGTTAGCGTCTTGAAGGGTAATGGTGGTGAGATGATGGCGTTAGCTGGCTACTCTGGGTTTGTTAAGGGTGTTGATTCCCTAGCCGAGGCCGGTATCGAAATTGCGGAGAGGTTGGCTAGGGAGTATGGTGTTACTGCGGTCATAACGGGGCCGAGGGACTACGTGTCTGATGGTAGGAGGTACGCAGTAGTTAATAATGGGACCCCAATGCTTCAGTACATAACGGGGTCTGGGTGTATGGTTGGTTCCGTGATAGCGAGCTTCATGGCCGTGAATAGGGACTTCCTCGTAGCATCAGTGGAGGGGCTAGTTACGTTTGAAATAGCTGCCGAGAAGGCCGAGAGGAAGGCCTCCGGACCCGCTACCCTGAAGATTTACTTAATTGATGAGTTGTACAACATGAGACCTGAGGATTACGAAATGGCTAGGGTGGAGCTCGGGGAGGTTGGTTAGGATAATACGGTACGTAATATTTTATTGCATCTTGCTAGAAGTATTGGTGATGCGTTGTGAAGGCTGTGGTCGTGTATGAGAAGGGTAGGTTTGAGGTTAGGGATGTGCCGTTGCCCAGGATTAGCGATGGCGATGTACTGATTAGGATAAACTATGCGGCGCTGTGCTACCGGGACCTGCTGCAATTGGCAGGTTACTACCCTAGGATGAGGTACCCAGTGATACTTGGTCACGAGGCTGTGGGTGTCGTGGTTGAGTCGAGGGACCCCAGGTTCAGGCCGGGGGACAGGGTTGTGCCACTGCTTCACGAGCCCGATGGGACCTGCGAATTCTGCCTGCGCGGTCTCGATGCTTATTGCCCCAACGCTGGCAGTTATGGCGAGAACCTCGACGGCTTTTTCGCAGAGTATGCGAGGGTTTCGGCCAATGCCCTGGTTAAGGTGCCTAATAATGTGCCGGATGAGTTAGCGGTTTTGACACCGTGCGTCTTGGCCATGGTTTACAAGGGGCTAAAGAGGGCTGGGTTTACGAGGGGCGAGACCGTAGTCGTCACGGGCGCTAGCGGCGGCGTTGGTATTCACGCTGTTCAATTAGCCAAGGCCCTCGGCGCTAGGGTTATTGCGGTGACGAGGTCCGAGGAGAAGGCGGGCTTCATACGTAAATTCGCCGATGAGGTAATAGTAGGGTCTAGGTTCAGCGACTCTGTCAAGTCCCTAACCGACGGCGTCGGCGCCGACGTGGTTATAGAGACTGTAGGAACACCCACACTCAATGAGTCATTAAAGAGCCTACGTACTGGTGGTAGGGCTATCATAATAGGTAATGTGAACCCCGACGAGTCGTACCAGCTCAGGCTTGGTTACATAATAATGAAGGACCTGTTAATCATTGGGAACGTTAGGTCGAATAAATCCGACGTAGCCGAAACACTTAAGTTATTGGGTAGTGGCGTCGTTAAGCCAATCATCGCCGCTACGTACCCATTGGATAAATTTAGTGAGGCATTGGAGTTCATGAGGAATAGTTCCAGGATTGGTAAGGTACTCTTGAAAACTCAATAAAGTCTTTTATCTTTAAATAAAAATGAATTATTATGTATAGTGCTGAATTAATTACGTAGTTTCACCCACATGGTTCATTTTTATTTCTACAACAGAAGAAGGGTTAATAAATAGGTCAAACCATTTTTAGGGCAATGCCTATTGACTTAATGTGGGTCATAGGTGGACCGCAGGGTGGTGGTATTGACACTGGCGCGAACGTGTTCATGAGGGCTGTTGCTAGGGCTGGGTATTACGTGATTGGCGACAGGGAGTACTTCTCAAACATCAAGGGTAGGCATAGCTACTTCATGGTTAGGGTAAGCGATGAGCCTAGGGGAGGGTTGCTGAGTTATATTGACATACTCGTAGCCCTGGATGCGGAGACCGTATTCACGCACTTCCAGGACGTTAAGCGTGGCGGTTACGTCATTGTTGATACGTCAACCTTCAACACCAAGCTTGACCAGTTGCAGTACATGGAGGATGAATTGAAGGAGAGACTTAGGGAGTGGTTCAGTAGGACGGGTGTTGAACCCACGGTTAAGGGCGTAATAGACTACCTGAGGAATAGCGGCGTCAATGTCCTAGTAATGCACTACGCAGACCTGCTGCAGGAGGTTAGGAAGAGACTACATGATGTTGACTTGCCATCACTTATTGGTAGGTATTCCAACGTGGTGATGGTGGCGTACTCGACAGCCATAATGGGGCTTCCAATTGAATACGTAATTAAGGGTCTCGAGGACGTGTTCACGGGTAGGAGGGGTAAGTTATTTGAGTATAACAAGGCAATTGTCGAGGTTGTTTATGAATATGCAAAGTCGATGAGGATAAGCGTGACATTGACGCCAATAAAGAGAAGCACCAGGGCGATACTAGTCAACGGTAATGAGGCTGTGGCCATAGGCAAAATACTCGGTGGGCTTAGGTTCCAGACGTACTACCCAATAACACCAGCGGCTGACGAGTCCTTCTTCATAGAGGCTCACGATACCGTGGACCTAGACCCAGTCACGGAGGAGGCGAAGGCCCTTGAGAAGGCAGGCATAGTGGTTGTTCAGACGGAGGACGAGATATCGGCTATAAACATGGCCATTGGCGCAAGCATTGCAGGTGCTAGGGCCGCAACCGCTACGTCGGGGCCTGGCCTAAGCCTGATGGTTGAGGGTATAGGCTTTGCGGGTATGAATGAAGTACCAATCGTTATAACGCACTACCAAAGGGCTGGACCCAGTACCGGCATGGCGACTAGGAATAGCCAGGCCGATCTGAGGTTCGTCATGCACATGAGCCACGGTGAGTTCCCAAGGATAGTCATAGCCTCGGGCGACCACAGAGAGGCCATTGAGGATGCATTCAAGGCGTTTAACTGGGCCGAGAGGTACCAATTACCCGTCTTCCACCTAGTGGATAAGGCATTGGCCAACTCATACTCAACGGTGGTTTGGGATATTGATAAGAAGTCGTTGAGGATTGATAGGGGACTAATAGTTACTGGGGACGTTAATGATTACAGGAGGTTTAGGATAACGAAGGACGGCATATCACCAAGGTCAATACCGGGACTCGGCCCCGTATTTTGGTTGACCGGGGATGAGCATGATGAGTACGGCCACATAACGGAGGATCCCGTGACCAGGACAGAGATGTATGAGAAGAGGATGAGGAAGTTGGAGCTTGCCGATAAGGAAATACCGCTGGAGGATAAGGCCAGGCTGTATGGGCCTGAGGACGCGGACATAACAATAGTTGGTTGGGGGTCGACAAAGGGCGCCATAATTGATGCCATGAACATGCTTAACCAGGAGGGTTACAGGGTGAACTTCCTACAGTTGAGGATGTTCATACCGTTCCCAACGGAGTTCGTGAGGAAGGTCCTAAGCAAGGGTCAGTTAATAATCGATGTTGAGTCCAACTACGAGGCGCAGGCCGCCGGTGTTATTAGGGAGAAGACCGGCATTGAGATTAAGCACAAGGTCCTCAAGGTGACCGGTAGGCCGATATTCGTTGATGAGGTCTACGAGGCGGTGAAGAAGATATTGAGGGATGGCGATGAGAAAATAGTCCTAATGAAGGGACCATAAAATCAACCCTATACTTAAATAC
>JAKMAE010000104.1 GCA_022014875.1 Vulcanisaeta sp.
ACTCCCTCTCCTTATCATCCCTAGGCATTTTTTCGAGATTCGCAACCACGAGCGCGCTGATCATGGCTTTCCAAGCCATGAATACCTTACTTGCCGCATTCCTGCTGAAACCCTCCTTAAGCAGTCTTACAGCTAATTGAAGCTCCTGGAGGCTTTCGATAATCCTTATTTTAATGTACGCATCTCTATGCCTCTCAATGGTTGGTATCCTACCCTCCATTACCATTAATTTAACCATAAAGAAACATTTATTAAGTGAATTGCCGTGTTGCCTTCGGCGATTAAGTGGAGCAGGCTGGGGATGAGGAGCGAGTAATTAGGGAGGTCCTGAATGCATTATCAACATCTGCGCGGTACATGGCTGATGAGATTAGGAGTAGCTTTTCCAGGTATATCGACCTGTACAAGGCCGTTTCCGGCTTCGAGACCCAACAGGTTAATATAGGCACCGTGGAGGGTAAGAGGGTTTTCCTGATACAATCATCAATAACAGAGCCAAACTACTCCCCCGATAACTACCTGGTCAAGGCCTTCAACAGGTTCTTCAGGATCGATGAGAACCTCTACCCAACATACCTAATGGGTGGTATTGAATGCTACGTAGGATCAACACCGAGCATGCAGGTTGGTACTAGGGCGGGCGATCAAATACTTTCGGTTTACAATGGCACCGAAACAATCGATGATAAGGACATGGGGCAAGTAACCTGCGTTAGGAAGGCAAGTATTAAGTTCTCGGGCGAGGCTCCTAGGGAGGTTAATGCCGACGCCGCGGATTTATTCAGGGCTGTTATTGACGTGATAAACAATGTTAGGGGTAGGTTTAGTAATGTGCGTGAGGACTTCGTGAATACCTACGGCTTCGAACCAGGAGATATAACACTAACGGGTGGTGAGGTCATGCTCAGTACATTGTTTGACCTAAGCATGTCGAGCACAATGAGGGATTACGTACAGAAGATCTTTGCCAGCGTTGTGCCAAACCAGGTACCGGAGCTGCTTGGCCTAGGAATACTCTGCGGTGCCCAACCAGACCTCGTATTCTCGTATGATGATGCCGAGGGAATACTAGTGATTGGCCACCCACATAAGGTTAGTTCCGGGGATTGTTTGAAGTACTCAATCATTAAGTACATGTAATAGGTATTACCGAAGCGTCACCCACTTAAAACCTCGCCACCCCTTTCCCTTATCGCGGTTATTAAGTAATTAATTACCCTGTTCACCTCATCCTCAGCACCCCTTGCATCCTCCGCACTGGCGTAGACGTGGATCTCGACTAGCGGGGACCTAATTTCGTGGCCCTTCGGGTGGCTTTTTATGTAAACCCTACCACTCATCTTCATGCCCCTCTCTATTATTGGTGCTAAATCGGCCTCTGGAACACCCTTAACCGTAATGGACCTCTCTACGAAATGCAGCCTAGGCCCTATCTCACGCAGTTTAGGCTCTACGTAGTTCTCGAATATGCTCATCATCTCCGCCGGGACGCCGGGTAGCGCAATGATTATTGTGTTACCCTCCTCGACCCAGATACCGGGCGCTGTACCTACGGGGTTGGGCAGGGGCTTGGCACCCTCGGGCATCTTCGCCTGCTTAAGCCTTGGCTCCGTTAGTTCGAGCCCCCTTGACTTAAACGTCTCCACAACCATCCTAAGCGCCTCGTCATTCAGCACGTACTTCCTGCCCAGCGCCTTCGCCAGGTACTCGCTAGTCCTGTCATCAAACGTAGGCCCAAGACCCCCTGTCGATATGGCAACCCTAACACCCCTCCTCACAGCGTCCCTGAATACCTCGACCACGTCCTCCTCGGCGTCAGGCACGGTTATTATCCTCCTAACGTTATAGCCAAGCAATGTTAATTTCCTGGCAAGCCAAGCCGCGTTTGTGTTGACGGTCTTGCCGATCAATAATTCATTACCTATCGATATGATCCACGCTGTATAACTCATCGATTCATAATAATCCGCATTATTTAAAATGCTTTTTACGTATAGACACATTAATAAGGAACTCAGCGTATTAGTCCGTGATTAGTATGAGGAGGTTTGCCATAGTAATCCTAGACCTGGACGATACGCATCCGGAGGAGGATGATAAGAGGCAGTTGGCTAGGATAATCGAGGAGTCACTCCAGTGGTGGCATGGTTACCTGGGCCAAAGCGATAGGTTGGGGTTGGACAGGTGGAAGGTTTACTATATAGAGTGGGGCGATGAGTTGGCGGTCGCCCGCGTACTAAACGCCCTCGGCAAATTCAGGGAGTACATAAAGGGCGAGTTATGAAGTTGATAGCCAGGGCAGCCCACCTACTCAATCCTAACCTCCTCATAGCCACAGTTTGGGCAGTGGAGTATCTGCTTAATGGCGTACCTACCATCAACCTGAACCAACGCCCTATCCACAACCCTCATCCTATGTAGGCACCTTGGGCATGTATAGGCACCCCTGAGGCCGTACTTACTAAGTACCCTCCTTACAACGTACAGGCTAACACCGAGCCTATCCGCAACAGCCCTCTGGCTCAAGCCCTCGTTATACAGCCTAACGATTTCGTTAATGACGTCGGCCGGTAACGACTCAACCTTAGAAACCAACTTACCCTCCCTCCTAAGCCTCTCCATGGCGACCTTAGTCCTCTGCCTAATGAACTCCCTCTCCATGGAAGCCACGAAGGCCAGCACGGTCCTCAGGAACTGCCTATACGTACCGTCTAAATTCTGCAAAACGGACTCCTTCTCACTCGCACTAACAATTAACAACCCAAGCCTATTCTCGACAATGTCCAGGAGCCTGAACAATTCCTGGAAGTTCCTAACCAACCTGGAGGTCTCATAGACAAGCAGTACCATGGGCCTGGGCGTTAGGGCGCCGCCCTCAACATCCCTAACCAACTCCCTAAACGCGGGCCTCTCGAGAATAGGCGATGCGCCGCTGACGGCCTCGTCAATGTAGAACTTAAGTATGTTGAAACCCCTCGACGCAGCCCACCGCCTCAGGTAATCAACCTGGTTAGCCGGGTCCTGCTCCTCCGTCGAGACTCTGACGTAGGAAATCGCCGGTATCACGAAACCACGGTAACCACGTGATTTAAAGCAATTCCCAAATACATAACGCGTAATACGAAAATCAATAGAGCACTAACTTCGCGAGCCTTTAATTACGTTCTCGGCGATTACGAGCAATGTCTCGATGTACTTCAACCTCCAGGCAACCTTATCGATTGAGTACTTCATCTCGTGAAAGCCCCATACATGGGCGTCATAAGCCAATGCCCACGCCTCAGCAACCTCAGGCCTGCCGAGTTTTTCTGCAATGCTTACGGAAGCACTCCCCAGCAACCACGTGAACCATCGCCCACTCCTCCTAGCCTCACTGGCCTCAGGTAACTTAAGTATCTCCGCGAGCGCCTTTATACACTCCTCAGTAACCTTGTATAGTTTCTCGGAAGCCTGTACAGCATCACCCTTATTAATGTATTCCCTTGCCTCCGCGAGGTATCTCTCAGCAAGTTCGATTCTAGCCTCAGCTGTTTCGTGAGGATCGAGCTTATCACTGAGCGCGTATATTATCACGTCAATTATATCTAGGCCGCTTGCCTCCAGCGCATCGACAAGTTTCTTGGGCAGGTATATATTTCCACTCAAGGTGTGGCACCGCGTTATAGTTTTAGCGCTGCTTTATAAACCCAAGGTATGTTTATTCACTACTTGAATTTTAACACTGTAAGTTAGTAAATGTACCCATGAATATACATAGGTTCCTTAAGAACCCTTTGAGGTAACAGGTTCTGCTATTAGTTACTCATTGAAGCATCTTTAGAGGCTGTGGTTACGCCGTTCCCATACACCGTTATTGCAGGTGTAGTGATGGTTTGCTTTTTAATTCGAGCAGTGATTATTAATGCATTGTAAAGATGCATTTTCGGAGCTTTCTGGAAACCCTATGGCGTGGTTTGGAATATATTGCTTATGATGAATTAATACTTAAAAACAATAACCTATTTAGGGCATGGATGGTCAAGGTATTAATTACGGACC
>JAKMAE010000105.1 GCA_022014875.1 Vulcanisaeta sp.
GGTCTCAGGGGCATTGATGGCTTTTCCCACCTAATACTAATATCGCTGTTACATAACGTCACCAGGGAGCAGCGGGGAGTGCTTGTTGTTAGGCCTAGGAGACTTGCAATGTTTGGTGTTGAGCCCAGTGAGTTGCCTGAGGTCGGTGTTTTCGCCACGGATTCCCCGCATAGGCCTAACCCGATAGGGCTTAGTGTGGTTAGGCTCGTCGGTAGGGATGGTAGGTTCCTCAGGGTTTCTGGGCTTGACCTATTCGATGGCACGCCGATCCTCGATATTAAGCCCTACACGCCTGATAGGTCTGTTAGGGTTGAGGATTTGGGCTTGCCTGATTGGTACGTTAAGCTTTGGAGGCGGGTAGGCGGTGTTGTTTAACTTCGGCTAAAAGTTTATATTTAAAGTACCGGTCTTAATTGTGACGTAAATGGAGCGTACTACTCAATTAATTAAGGAGCAGTTGAAGTACCACGTTATTGGCGAGGTTGGTGGTAGGGTTAGGCTCAGGATTAGCGATGAGGCTAAGGCTAAGCTCATGAAGGCTGGTTACGGGATTTATAACCACTCCACGGTGGAGCTCTGCCACTGGACCAGGAGCGCATTGACCCAGGAACAGAGTTGCTATAAGTTCAAGTTCTACGGCGTACCTGCAGGTGGTTCGCACAGGTGTGTTGAGTTTAGCCCCGTGGGCATGATATGCAGTAATAGGTGTGTTTATTGCTGGAGACCTACGGAATCCTTCGACTCATTCACGCCAAGTGAGGATTTGGTCGACGACCCCGAGGAATTAATCAAGGGCGTGCTTCGCGAGAGGTATAGGCTGTTGACTGGGTATTTCGGGCACCCAAAGGCCAGGGAGAGGGCTAAGGAGGCGTTGACGCCGACCCATTGGTCGATATCCCTGTCCGGAGAGCCAACGCTATACCCGAAGTTGCCGCAGTTGGTTAAGTACCTTAGGAGCCTACCAAACACGAAGTCGATATTCATAGTTACGAATGGCGAGCACCCGGAGATGTTAGAGAGGCTGCAGCGCGAGGATGCATTACCAACGCAGTTGTACTTATCCTGCAATGCACCGAATAGGGAATTGTTCTATAGGATAAACGCCCCAGTGATGTATAGGGAGGATGCGTGGGAGAGGTGGTTAAGGAGCCTCGAGTTACTCAGTAAGCTCAATACGAGGACTGTCATTCGGATAACCCTCATCAGGAGCCTTAATTATGATGAGAAGTACATACCGGAGTTCGCAAAGCTCATGCTGATTGGGAACCCGCACTTCATAGAGGTTAAGTCATACATGCACCTGGGGCACTCAACGTTTAGGTTGAGCAGGAGTGATATGCTGACCCACGAGGAGGTTAGGGAGTGGGCGATGAAGCTTCTCGAGGAGATAAATAGGCAGGGCGGGAGCTTTAGGTACATGGATGAGGACCCACCGAGCAGGATAGTGGTTCTCCAGAACATGGGTAGGTACGTGGATAGGTGGATCGTGAGACCGGAGGAGCAGCCAGGCACGTTGAGTGAAGCTGATAAGAGGAAGCTTGAGGATGCCCTGAGGAGGTATAGGGAGGCGCAGGGCGTGGCAATTACTAAATAAGCGGTGACGAGCAAATACTGTCTAGCCTATCAACAGTAATGTTCCTACCCACCCTCCTCTTCAGCTCATTCGCCTTATTGTGGGAGTGCAGTATTGGTATTGGCATTTGCGACCCAACGCATAGCCTCCTCACGAGCTTCACGGCACTGCTCAGCGACACCCCATGGCCAACACTTACGTAGGTCAACCTACTGGGTGCGCAATGTATCGCCCAACCTATCACCTCGTTAGTGTTGGGGTCGGTTATGGGGCCCTCACCCTCGACCCTACCGTAGAGTAGGGACTTGGCAACCCCTATAGTGGGTATGCCCATGCATACACCGAAGTGGCTGGCTATACCTAGCCTGAACGGGTGGGCCCTGCCGTGGCCGTCAATAAGCACGACTTGGGGCTTAACCCTAAGCCTTAGGTATGCGTTAACCATTGGTTTCAACTCCCTAAAGGATAGTAGAGTCGGCACGTAGGGGAAGGCAATACGCCCAACCCAGCAACTCCACTCAATAATCGAGGCCCTACTCAGCGAGTACGTACTCGCCACGGCAATTCCCACCTCAGTATCATCACTCCTCGTGTATGCCACGTCAATGCCCGTCACCAGGTCCACATCGTCAATACTGACCAGGTCACTCTCAACGACCCTACTGGCCAATAACCTCTGTATTGACCTGGCAACCTCTAGGTTAAACCCCCTCGGGACCCTAGACCTAACGTAACCCTCGCTAGGCCCCCTTGAGACCCTCATCGCCCCTCAACCTCTCAATACTTATCGAGAAGGCTTTAACACCGAGCCTCCTAAGCTCAAGCGCACCCCATTTACTGCTCAGCCCCTTCCTGCAGTACAGTACGTATACCTTGTCCTTACCCATCGCCTCCACTATTTTTGGTAGATCCTCGGGGCTTGCGTTTATCGCACCTGGGTAGTGCCATGCCTCATACTCAGCCTTACTCCTCAGGTCAATAACCACGGCGTCCCTCGGCACATAATTAATCTCCAAATCGCCAACCCCCTGCGTTAAGGCCTCAAGTACCTTACCGGCCGCGCTGGCCCTTATCGTTATCATCGTCGATAGGACATCATCCACAAGGCCCCTCCTCAACTTACCCAACTCACTCTCCAACTCCTCAACACTAACCCTCGTCCTAGGCTTCTCCGAGAATAACGCGCAGAACTCCTCAGTCCTCATCGACTCCTCGTACGTGCCTATGAGCCTCGCGTAATTCACTATCTCGTCCTTGTCAAACCCAATCAGCGGCCTATATATGGGTAGGTCAATCCCGTGCTCGATAGCCAATAGGTTATGCAGGGTCTGTGACGACACTTGGCCAAGGGATTCGCCGGTTACGAGGCCGAGGGCGCCTATTGACTTGGCAACCCTGGCCCCAACCTCGTAGAGGACCCTTTTAAACAACACACTCCACATGTGTGGGTTGGCCCTCTCCCTGAACTCATTAATTAATTGCGAGCAGTCGAGTATGAAGAGCCTGGGGTCGTAACCAATCGACCACCTGCCAAATAAAGCATTGGCGACCCTTAGGAAGTTTATGACGTCGATTGGGTAGGCAAGGGAGCAGAATAATGCGTCTACGTACGAGCCCCTCCTCATCATGAACCAGGCCGCCACGGGTGAGTCAAAGCCCCCGGATATGAGCGCCAGCAACCTGCCCTCCGAACCCAGCGGTAACCCGCCGGGCCCCTTTATAACCTCCGTGAATAGGTACGCCCTATTACCCCTAATCTCCATGAACAACTCCACACCAGGCCTCTCCAGGTCAACGCCGGCGCTCAACGGCTTAAGTGCCGCACCCACGGCCTTCGCCACGTCAGAGGACTTAAAGGGGTGGTTCCCAACCCTCCTAACCCTGACGGCGAATGTCCTCCCCCTAACCACCTCACCCCACTCCTTAACGGCTATGTTAACTAGGTCATTTAGATCCCTGAACTCGTAAACACTGGCTGGCGATAATGACTTAACACCAAAAACCCTACTAATCACGTCAATGCCCTCCCTAACCCTATCGCCAGGAAGCTCGACGAAAAGCCTGCCCTGGCCCCTGAAAACCCTCGCGTTAATCCCCACAGACCTGAGACCAACAGTAATATTACGCACTAGCAACCTCTCCATCCTAGACCTAGTGCTAGGCCCCTTTATCGCAACCTCGCTGTACCTAACAATGACTATTACCATCCCAGAACCACACAAAACCCGGACTAATAAACCTCAGCCGATTAGGTCAGCATCGTGCAATTTACATCATCGTCAGTCCCGTGGAGGCTCATCACATGGTGACCATATGATGCAAAGCATTTAATTTACCTAACTACTCAATACAGCATAGCCCCGCTAGGCGTGAGGTCCCGAGACGGGCATAGCCCACCAATGAAAGGACCTCCTCCAGGCGGGGCACACCGTTTTATGCCTCCCATGGG
>JAKMAE010000106.1 GCA_022014875.1 Vulcanisaeta sp.
CCGAGATGAATCTAAAACAGAAGAATTGAAGCTCAGTAGGTCGTCAGTGGCGATTCTGGCCTTGTGGACCTCGTCCCACGAATCTGAAACAGAAGAATTGAAGTCTCTAGTAAATCAATGTGGAACCACTCGTTCTTAAACGTGAATGATGAATCTAAAACAGAAGAATTGAAGCATTAATGATGAGTATGTGGTTGTGTACACAGTGGCGTCAGGGACGAACTGTGAATCTAATACAGAAGAATTGAAGTCTCTTCTGCACGAATTCCCTATACAACTCGCTGAAGGTTGCTTGGAATCTAATACAGAAGAATTGAAGCTGGTGTACGGCCTCAACTGGAACACCCAGAACCTATCGAGCAATTCACGGAATCTAAAACAGAAGAATTGAAGCGGATGTATCTAGCCAAGCGATAAGCAGTGCAATGTCGAGGAACGATTTTAAATACAGAAGAATTGAGGTTGGTTTTACAGTGATCCTTAGGGTTGAGGTTTTGATGTTTGGGGTTTGGGTTTAGGTTTATTTTTGCGTGCATGCCTCATCTCTCTGTGTTTTCTATCGTTGTTGTTGATTTTGTTGTTAGGCCGTTGCAGGACATCCCCGTTAGCTCAAGTACGTATAGGTTCACGAAGCAGTTGCTCGCAAACGCCCTCCCGGAGGATTCCGTGGTTAGGGCTTTGCTGATTAGGCAGGCGAGGGTTTCCGAGAAGCCCCTGAAGGTTTCCTTCCTAATGAGTGGTGGTTCCTATGTTTGGTCCCCCGACTCTGAGCATGTAGTTTTGAGTGGTGGTGTTGATTATGGGTTTAGGGTTGTTTTTGTCGATTCGGAGTTGAATAGTGGGAGGCTTGGGTTTAGGGTTGAGGCTGGCTCTGTCATTGATGAGTTGTTGGGCGTTAGGGGCGTCTTCACGGTCTACGGGGCATTCAGGGTCAGTGTAGAGCCCGTGGGCGCCTCGGTGATTAACTCTGGCGAGTTGGGCGTTGGTCTGGTTGGTTCCGACTACGTCAAGGTTTCCTTCCAAACACCAACCCTGCTCCAGTACCCTAAGCATCCTAGGCTTGGTGTTAGGGAGAGTGTGCATGCCCTATACCCACACCCAGTCCTCCTCATGCTCAGCCTAATCCGTAGGTGGAACGCGTACGAGAGGTTTGATAAGGTTGGTTTGTCCCACGCGATCTATGCTCCGTATGAGCTTAGGGAGGTTAACCACTCAATAAGGCCCGTCACGATAAGTGTTGGTAAGACTAGGACTAGGGGTTTCATTGGTTGGTTAATACTGAGGCCGGTGAGTAGGAGTGAGGCTAGGCTTAGGAACTACATGAAGCTCCTCGACATGGCCAACTACCTGGGCGTCGGCAGGTCAACAAGCATAGGCCTAGGCGCGGTCAAGGTGACGCCGATAAGGCTGGGTAATGCTTAATTCCCCCAATAAACGCGTAAACCAATGGGTTGGAAACTAGCCATCCTAAACACCGTAGGCACAAGCATACTGAGCAACCTCGAGGGCTCGGTTAAGGACTGCGAACTAGGTGGCAGGAAGTTGAGCCAAACCCTCTGCCAATTACTGGGCAAGAGACCGTCGAGGGCCTCACCCAGTGATTCCATCCAGGAGGAGTTCCTAAAGAGGGCCACACCGAGCGACCCAGTGTTTAGGGAGGTCCTCGAAATCGTGAGCAGCGACCCACGCAGGTTCAGTGCGGAGTTGAACTCATTGATCGCATTCTTCAACTCCCTACCGGCTAGGCACAGCGTTGATGAGGTCGAGGTCTACCTATACCCAACGGACACGGGCACTGCAAGGTTCTGCGCAAACATAATCCACGAGGTAATCAGGGAACACGGGAGTAGATTATTCGGCGTCACCAAGGTCACGCCCTACGAGCCTATTGTGGTTAGGGGCTTCGGCACAGGGCCCGCGTTCTTCAGCGAGGGCTTGGTCGAGCTTGTTGATAAGTACGCCAGGTTGATTGCAAGTAAGGCTAGGCAGGGCTTCAAGGTCGTCGTCAACGCTACGGCCGGCTTCAAGCCGGAGACTACGTACGCAGCCCTAATAGCCCTAATGTCCTGCGCCTGGAGGGTCATTTACATGCACGAGAGCTTCAGGGAGGTTGTTGAGCTACCAATACTACCGATAGGCATTAGGCAGAGGTACCTGGACGAGCTGGGCAAGGTCGGCAATGGGGCGCCGAGGCATGTGCTCGCCCATCAGGGCGTGGATGTCGATGATTTACTGGAGAGGGGCTTGGTCGAGGAGAGGGATGGCGTAGTGAGGCCTAGGGAGTGGGTGAGGAAGTTATTGGAGATTGTCGGGGAGTGTCCCTAGCCGCCGAGGATGCGTTCTATCTCCTCGAGACATTTTTCGCCGTACTTCGCAAGCACCCTATCGCCCTGTTTATACACGTAGGTCACGTTCCTCTCGAGGCCAGCATGTGCGATTAGGTCCCTCTTATTGGCGGAGCACTCCTTACAATCGCTATGGCCCATGACCTCGCACAGCAATTTCGGCTTGTCCGTAAGTTTATCACCGTAATTCTTCGTTATAATATCCACCTCGTTCTTAAAGATCGTTCGCGCAAAGTCGCTTACCTTAAGCGAATCAGCGAGGTCACTTAGGCGCTCCAGGTCGTAACCGTCCTTGAACTTGCAACCCTTATTCTCATCATTAACATGATTATTAATATACTCTAGGATTTTGGTTGCTATGTATTGTAAAACCAGGTCGCTATTGACGGCGTAGGTTCTCGTTACTATCACGTTATCTACGTATTTCACGCTTACGTAACGTTTAATTACATCATCCACCTTAGTTATTTTGTTATGCACCAAGGATTTGAAAATCCCGAAGTCGCTGTGTGCAAGTCTCGTCGCTATGTACAGCATCATGCCGTAATCGAGGGCCTTACCGATAAGCTCAACGTATATCTCCGATAAGTCGCTTAGCCTTTTCTTATCCTTGTTTAATGCCCTGAGTTCCTCGTTAATTGCGGCATCCGTCTGTGGTTGTATATTGAGTATTGCGCCTTCGAATTTCCCAATGCTCCTAAGTACATCGCTTATCGTCACACCCTCCTTATCCATATCCATTACATCGACAACGTTTATTCTAACATCACCACACCGTGACCGCGATGCCACGGGGTCTGAATTAAGCGTAACGACCTGCCTGGGTAACCCCTCAGTAACGTATAGAGCCCTCCCTAGTATTGTTACGGCATTGTAGGTTAGGGTTGGCATGTAATTAACGCCGTGGGTTATATCGAGAACGACCACGCTTGGTTTATACGCACTTAATTTCTCATACAACTCCTTCATGAGTACGAACTTGGCATTCTCGAGGAAACCCTCGAACCTATAGCCATTGTAATGACCAACCCCAGGTAGGACGACAACCCTAAGTCTCGACTCCACATCACCACCCAGGAGCACCCTAGCATAGCTCCTCAGCACATCCTCAGCCCTCCTCAGTAACTCCTCATAATTTATTGATCCACTACCTTTCACCTTCTCGAATAAATTATTATTACCATTGCAATACTCATCATCAACCCTCCTCTTCTCCTCATCATTACACATGCCCGAGCACTGGTCTTTTCCCTGTGCACTAGCTGAGCCTTGACCTTGGCATCTAGCCACCAACGTGTCCTGGCCCACAATGACGACCCTCACGTCCCACCCTCCCCTAAGTAACTCCTCGTAAATCACAGAGGTTGAGGAGAAGGAGTACTTACCATCCTGGGCATACTCACACTCACTCGGCCTCTCGCATAATCTATCGCCACCAAGCTTTGGCGGTATATACTTAACGCAACTCCAGGTTAGCGGTAAACCCCAGGTGGCAATTAGCAAAGCCTTCCTACCGGCACTACTCATTGTATGTAGTAATCACTAAATGCTATAAAAGCATCACTTAATGGCTGAAGCAATGCGTGTTTACCT
>JAKMAE010000107.1 GCA_022014875.1 Vulcanisaeta sp.
TCTCGTGATTGTTGGGTATTGAACTTCGGTGGACAGTATAACCACCTGATCTTAAGGCGTGTCAGGGAGCTGGGGTTCGGTGGATCCTTTGTTGAACCTAATGAACCTATTAATGAGGTTAAGGGGAAGTTTGATTGCTTAATTATAGGTGGTGGTCCCTGGAATATACCTGAGGATCTACCCAGGACCGGCAATGCTATTAATTATATCCTCGAGTTCCCAGGCCCCGTGTTGGGTATATGCCTTGGGCATCAATTAATGGCTTACGCGTATGGTGGCGAGTTAAGTAGGGGGTATTCGGAATTTGGTGGTGTTAGGATTTATGTTGATTATGAAGACACAATACTGAGGGGTTTACCCAGGGAGTTCATTGCGTGGGAGAGCCACAATATAAGTGTGATTAAACCGCCGAGGGGCTTCAAGGTCCTCGCGCATAGTTCTAAGGTCCCCGTGGAGGCCATGGCCAATGAAGACTTGGGTAGATTCAGCGTTCAATTCCACCCAGAGGTGAAACACACGGAGTTTGGTATTACAATAATGAGGAACTTCCTAAAATTGTGCTCGGTAAGGTAGGATTGTTAATAATTTTATTGAATAAGCTAGGTATTTACTACCTACGATCTAGGAGTAAGATATTTAAATGATTTATTGAATCATGAATCAATGGATTACGTGGGCATCCTTAATAAGTTAATCAATGACATAAGGTCCCTACCCATTAATTGCGCATTAGCGGCGGTAAGTGGCGGTGTGGATAGCACGACAAGCGCCGTGATTGTTAGGAGGGCCGTTGGTGATAAATTAAGGGCCGTATTTCTCGATACAGGTTTCATGAGGAATAATGAACCCAATTACATAAAGTCTATCCTAAGTGGTGTCCTGCCTATCGACATTATTGATATGCATGAGCGTTTTTACCGTGAAATGCTCGGCATAGGCGACGCTGAAGAGAAGAGGGTTAGATTTAGGGAGGTGTTTTACACAACTCTTTCAGGGATTGCTAAGGAGCTTGGTTGTGATTGGTTGGTGCAGGGCACAATAGCGCCTGACTGGATAGAGACGAGGGGCGGTATCAAGACGCAGCATAATGTGCTTGAGCAGGTAGGTATAGACACGGTTAGTAAATATGGGTTCAAACTCCTGGAGCCGCTGAGGGAGTTCTATAAGGACCAGGTTAGGGAAATAGCCAAATACTTAGGTGTGCCCGATGAGATCATCAATAGGCAACCATTTCCAGGGCCTGGACTTAGCATAAGGGCTGTCGGTACCTTAACCCTGGAGAAGCTCGATGTTGTTAGGAGGGCTACGGAAATAGTGGAGAGAAGGCTGGGCGGGTTGGGCCTCAGCCAATGGTTCGCAGCCGCCTGGGAATACGAGACCTCGCGTGACGAAGAAATCACGAGGTCGTTGAGGCACTTTGGCGAGTTATCGGTAGAGCTGTTCAAGGTCAGGGCCACGGGCATTAAGGGGGATGCGCGTTCCTACGGTCATGTCGCATTGATAAGGGGTGAATTAATGCGGTGGGATATCGTTTACATGCTTTACGACCAGGTTACGTCGAATTACGACGTGACCCACGTGATATATGAATTGGCCAGTAGGGGTCGTGGTGAGTATTTTGTTTCGATAAGGGCCGTGGTTACTGACGACTTCATGACAGCCGACGTACCTAGGCTACCTCGTGATTTATTGATGGAGGTTGCTGGGGAAATACTGGAGGATGATAGGGTTGCCGGGGTCGGCTATGACGTAACGCCTAAACCGCCAGCCACTATTGAGTATGAGTAGTGGAGAATAGCTTTACAAACTTACTCACGAAACCCTCACCGAAATGCTCAATCAACCCCAACTCCCTTATTACGGTATTAATATCCGACTTACTAAGCTGAATCCTGACAACTTCGCCAACCTCCCAGGGAAACAAAACCCACCTATCAGTAATGCCCACGTAATAGTCGGGCCTTATCCTGGACCAGGGCTTGATAAATAACGTGGCCATCCTCACATTCTTAACGCCATAAAACCTAAGCATGTCCCTAGCCATTGTAAGCGTTCTACCGGAATCCGCGACATCGTCGACAAGCAACACATCCCTACCCCTTAAATCACGTATTATGGGGTATGTAACGACGGGCTCCTCACCAGAACCAACCCTAGCGCCATAACTCGTGATGCCCAGGACCACGAGATCCTCAACACCTAAGAAGTCAGACACCAGCTTACCCACAATATACCCACCCCTGAGTATGGCAACGATACTGTCAGGCCGATAGCCAGAATCCTTAATTAATAATGATAGGTCGAGAGCCATATCTACCAACCGCTGCCAATTAAGTACTAAGAACTCCATATTAAACAATTATTGAAATAATTAAATTAAAAGCCTTTCTTTAAGCCAATGATTATTCCATCAATTAATTAAATAATACTCACAAAACCACGACATCGAATTCACAAGGTCAATACAGAGGATGAAACAATAATGAATATAAAATAATTATTTGCCCCCTGCATGCACCCACGCCATTAGTGCCAAGCCAACGACCCGGTTTTGGCCGGGCCGCTGGCCCGGCACTAATGGCGTGAATGCAACGCAGGTTTAGGCTCTGTAGGTTTATTATTTTCTGTAATTAATATTAGTTTCTTTATCGAGTAATTAAAAATACTCAAGTACTTTAGTACTTTTAGTGTTTTTAAGAATCAATACGAAGTATTGTTTTGGAATAGAAAGGAATTTAAAATAGGGTTGGTAAAGTACCTGTGAGATCCTTATTGCGTTGTAATAAGATTGAGCTTACGGAACTGATCGAGTGCGCACTCAACGCCATAATCGCGGCCAAGCTCGGCCTTGTGAATAAGGATGAGGCACTGGACGCGCTTTGGGAATACCTCGTGAATATTGATTACGAAGTTAAGGCACTTCTTAGTGATATATCCCAGGATTAATGAACGGTCTAGAAGCCCTCGCCCAAACAGCCCCACAAACCCACATCCACGGGGATAAATGGGTCGATGATACTGATAGATGGCGGTTACGTCAGGTGCGTCTTTTAACACCCCGCTGGGATAGGTAAGGACTGCTTAAATACAGTGATGATTCTTTGGTGGGCCCGCCGGGATTTGAACCCGGGATCTCCCGGTTATCAGCCGGGCGCTTTACCTGGCTAAGCTACGGGCCCGACCTATAATGTGAATTCGCCGTTTTTATGCTTTTCTTCCTCAATGTCCAGCTTAGTTTTTGTAATTGCGTTTTTCTTCAGTGGAACCTTTTAATCTCCGTAGTTACTAGCGTCGTTTAATGAGTGGTCACGGTATTAGCGTTAGTAGGTTAGTTGCGAGGATATTGATTGATTGGTTCTTTCTCAGTGTTATTGGTGTGCTAATCTACGTTTTATACATATACATTGTGCTTTACCTGCTGCCTCAGTCCTGGAAAGCTTTGCTGGTGTCTTACGATAGTGTTGTTAGGTCTGCCGTAATTGTTACGATAGGCGCAATACTCGTTTGGGATACTGGGAAGAGGATCAGTGATTACATTAGTAGGTATGATAATGTTAGAGGCACCGTGCTTAAGTTCGTGTTAGATACCGTGCTCATAGTGGCAATACTGATAGCATTGGCAGTAACATTTGAAAGGTTCGGTTTATCAATTGCCGCCTTCTCCGGTACCGCCGTTGGTATCATTGTTGGTCTCGCCGCCCAACAAACCCTCTCAAACATCATTGCCGGTATTGTGATAATAATGACAGGTAGGTACAAACCTGGCGATAGGATCACAATAGTTAATTGGAGATATGGCGTGCTTAGGGTTGCGTACCCCCATGAGGGCTTGCCCAATGGTTTCA
>JAKMAE010000108.1 GCA_022014875.1 Vulcanisaeta sp.
CGTGTACGTATTACACCTTGGGCAATACACCCTAACAACCTTTGGGAACTTCACGGAATACGCGGAGTAAAAGACCCCTTTTATATTTTTACCTTACCTAACACTACGAGGTGATTCCGTGCACCTCAGGCGGGCTTTCGAGCATTGATTAGTGAGGGTTAACGGACTATGTCAATAACGCCCCTACGCATTAACTCCTCAGCATCCGTCCTAGGGAGCACCGCTAGGTCGAACTGTGAGAAGGGACCCAGTGAGATTAGGCGAACACTGTATAGTGTTGGGAACCCCTTCCTGAACGAAACAAGCGCAAGCCCCTCGGCCCTGCCCTCGCGTTGCTCAGTAATCCTCAGCTCGAGGAATGGCGCTAGGAACCTCCTCACTTCAGCAAACAATAACTCCTGCTGTATGGTCTTACCCGCTTTGTAATGCCTCATTATCTTCTCCATCCTCTTCATAACGAGGGTAGCCAACGCCTCCCTAACCATACCCCTCATGGACTCCAACAGTTCCTTATCGAGGATTCCTACTGCGGATAATTTATTGTTGATTTCCTGTATTAACTGAGCATATGATTCATACGGTGGTTTCTGCAGTTCCTCCGTGTCCAGCTCCATCTTGGTGAATTCAAGCAACTTCTTAAGTACGTCACTAATCAACTGGCTCACCCCAATTATTCACTACTAGGTAAATACCTAGGTAGGTCGGCACCTTAATGATGCTACCCTCATCACCAACAACGTCCTCACCCAGCACCCTCCTAACCGGCAACTTCCTAGTGAGCCTAATTGTTAATGAACCCTTCCTAAACTGTATTGCCTTATCGATTATGTACTCAGCACCCTTCTCCAAATCGCTTGGGCTTACCTTAATCACGCGAAGCCCCGTCTTACCATGCAGGGAATTGGGCATCCTAATAAGCCTATGCACGTCAATCGTCACAACCTCATCAACATGTATCGACAACCTCTCACTAATTACTGGATTTAACGTACTCAATTTCTTAATCAACTGCTTACCGACCCTACCCCTACCGCTAGCACTAATCAAGCTATCTAGGAGGCTTGGGTCTACCTCGTGAATTACCGACGCAATCCTACCACCAATACCCCTCAACCTCGTGTCTATCAGCACGACATTACCCCTAATTAAATGCTCAATACTGAACCCACGAAGGAGTAGGTAATCTATTATTTCTCTTCTCTCGTCATCGGTCAGATCCCTGACCTCCTTCGACTCGATATGTACGTGGAAGCCCCTATGCCCGCTGAAGTATATCTTCAATTCGGAATCGGAGAAACCGAAGTCCTCCACTAGGGAATCAAGTAGCTTATTTACCTCCTCCACAGCATCGCTTAGGCACTCAAGGGTCATCAACTCAATGCCCTGGCAATTCTGTGTTGGTAAGTGATCCCCATCTATGTCGAAGACCAGGTCGGCGCCCAACCAACCCTTGGCATCCATGTCCTGCTTGGTTGGATCGCTATACACCGCTGTGGAGTAGTATACGTGGGATGGCACGTTACTGATTAGGAAACGCCTTAACTCATCCTCGCCCCTGAAACCCAAGTGCCTAATCATCCCCTCCCTATCGAAGAACTGAAAACCAAACTCCCTACCCTGCAGGTCGCTGACCTCGGATAGGTCTGCGGATCTGTAGTAATTCCTGAATAATACCTTAACCAAATCTATGAAGCCCGGCATCTTCGTCTTTTAATTACTCAATCATGGGCGCTATGTAGTACGTTAACTTACCACCCATGGGTATCTCAAACGTTAGGGCTATGGGCTTCTGCGTCGCGAACTCTATCGTCACGATATCGCTTATCTTGTATGCCTTAGATACAGTATCAACGAGGTAATCAAGGCTGTACTTAGCCGTCGCCGGCTCCTTAAGGTCATACTCAAACATGACCTCACCCTCCTTCTCAAACTTAACCTCGACCTCACCCTTATCGCTACTGGCCGATATGTAGAGGCCGTCGTCCTTCGCGTCGAATTTCACGGAGTCGGCTATCACGTCGGCATCCTTAAGGGCCTCATTTAACGAGTCGCTGGATACCTTGGCCAATACCGTATACACAACCTTGGGTGTTGGTAGTTCCTCAGCACCTATGTCTATTAACGGTAGCGTCATCGTTCTCGAGGCCTTACCCAGGAGCCTAACCTTTAACTTACCCTCGCTAACCTCAAGACCGAGCTTATCACCCTTCTTGACCCTCTTAAGTAATTTCTTGAAGTCATCGAAGTTTACGCCTATCCTAATCTCCTCACTTAGGTTCTCGGGGAATTCCTCGAAGGCCTCCCTCGGTATTAATAGGTCGACCATGGCCGTCCTCGATGGATCCAAAGCCCTGAGCTTCAGACCGTCGCTAGTCAGCTTGAAGCTTGCCTCCTCGATCAAAACAGCCACCGCGTTTATTATTTGCGTGAACTCCTTCGCGTCTGGGTACGTGATTTTAACCTCGGGCATCACTGCTTGTATTGAGTACTTAAATATAAACTCTACATCCTCAGCAAAACCGTATTACCCAATCATTAAATGCCCTACTCATACTCACGCCATACATAGCCGCACCTAGTGCATTTATAGAACCTGGTCGGCGGCTCATCAGCAGCCCTCGTTTGCTGAACCCAGAAGTAGGCCTCCTCATTGCCGCACCTTGGGCATACCTTCCTAACCTTCGGCAAGGCCTCCTCGCCAGATTTCGTCAGTACTATTGGTTTATCATCCCTCTTGGTTATTGTCGCCCTCTCAACAAGCTTCACGGCGCTGTTCACCTCCTCAACATAGCCACACTTTGGGCATTTCCAAACAGTCCTACCACCCTCCTTAACCAGAACCATCATACTCCTACAGCGCGGGCAGAACTTAATGGCCATTGCACAGAAGCCGGGAGTAACCCATTTATTAAGCCTTCTAAACATGGATCCAACCCTCCGCGATCCAGCGCCTTAGTCGTTGATTGTTATTGCACGCCATGTAATATTTATTAACCCTAATAATCAACGACCCATGACCCACCTTGGTAAGCGTCAAGGACGTCCCGGCGGACCTGTTGATAAGGGAGTTAGCTAGGTACCTAAAGGAGAATGTACCCCAGGTCAAGCCACCCGAGTGGGCATTATTCGTAAAGACCGGGCCAAACAAGGATAGGCCCCCAATGCAGGATGATTGGTGGTACATAAGGGCGGCGGCAATACTGAGGAAAATATACCTAAATGGGCCCGTGGGTATTGAGAGGCTCAGGATGGCGTTTAGCTACAGGGCCAAGGTTGGCGTCGGCGTTAGGAGCGAGAGAACTAGGAAGGCTGGTGGTGCAATAATTAGGAATATACTCCACCAACTCGAGGCCGCGGGCCTCATAACGAAGACGAAGGAGGGCAGGGTAGTAACGCCACAGGGCAGGGCATTGCTGGATAAGTTAGCGTATAACATACTCAAGGAATTAGCGAAGCAGAGGCCCGAGCTCGCCAAGTACCTAACACCAAAGGCCGCAGAGCAGGGCTAGGCGTTGGATTAGGTTAATAAATGGGTTTAAACCGCAGTAATTGAGATGTCGGCTGACGAGGGTTACGACGAGGAGCTTGAGGCAATTAGGGAGAAGAAGTTGCAAGAGTTGCAGAGGCAGATTGAGGAGGAGAGGAAGAGGCAGGAACTCGCTGCCCAAAGGAGGGCCATACTTAGGGTAATACTGACGCCAGAGGCTAGGGAGAGGCTCGACAACCTGAGGGTTGTTAAGCCGGAGCTTGTTGAGGCTCTTGAGCAGCAATTGATAGCCCTGGCCCAGTCAGGT
>JAKMAE010000001.1 GCA_022014875.1 Vulcanisaeta sp.
TGAACCTCTCGTCAATCTGCCTAAACCTCTCGTCCACTTGCTTGAACCTTTCATCAATAATGTTAAGCCTCATCTCAATCTCCTTAAACTTACCACCAAGCCAATAAGTTATGCTGAGTAGGGTGACTATTATTGGTATTACGGTTCCCAGGACCGTGAATACGGCTGTTAGATCCACCCCTATTATGGCTTGGTGTGGTTAATAAATAATTTTCGCCGAGGCTTACTGGGCAGGGGCTCCGCCCTGGGCCTGCTGGGCCAGTAACCGTTTTAGTATTGGGCTTGTTATTGAGTAGGTCACCTTATCCTCCAAGTCCCTAGGCACTAGGTAACCTGGCGACCTAACGACCCTACCATCAACCGCTATGTGCCCGTGAACTATTAATTGCCTTGCCTCGTGAATCGTCCTCGCAAGCCCCTTTCTATACACAATCGTCTGCAGCCTCCTGTCCAGTATTGCCCTCACGTCGAGCGATAGCACCGCATCGAGGGGTATGTCCTGCTCATGTATGAAACCGGCCTTGTATAGCCTAGCCTTGAACTCCGCCTCGAGCTGTGCCCTCTGCTCGGGGGGTAGCGCCAGCAGTGCCCTTGCCCTGTGCTTTATCTCCCTAAGTATTGACTTAGCAAGCCACAGCTCCCTCTTATTCCTCAACCCATACTCACCAACGAGCCTAAGCTCCTCCTCGAGTAACTGCTTGTTCCAGAGCTTCCTGGGTTTACCACCAAGGTACTTCTTCCTTGGTTTCTTCGGATCTCCCATTCGGGCTGTAGGGGCTGCTTAACCCTTTTTAAGCTTGTGCCCTGCGATGGAGCGGTGAAATGCAGGCAATACTCACTAGGGGCTTGAGGAGGAGCTTTGGGGGTAGGGAGGTCCTGAGGGGCGTCGACCTCGAGGTTGACTATGGCAGGGTAGCCGCGTTACTGGGCCCAAACGGCGCCGGCAAGACGACGCTAATTAGGATATTAACCACGGAATTGATGCCCCACGGCGGTGAGGCCTACGTGGCAGGCTTCGACGTGGTTAGGCACGCCGGCGAGGTTAGGCGTAGGATAGCAGTAATGCCTCAGGACGCAAAACCAATAACCTACATGACCCCCTACGAGTTCGTTTACTCATACCTACTCCTAAGGGGTTTATCTAGGCTAGACGCCAGGAGGGCTGCCAGGGATTCACTCGAGGAGTTAGGTCTTTGGGAGGTTAGGGGAACACCGATTTATCAATTATCGGGTGGTATGGCGAGGAGGGTCTTGGTTGCGGCGGTCCTGGCCTCGAACGCTGAGGTAGTCTTCCTAGACGAACCGACGGTAGGCCTCGACGCAGTCTCCAGGAGGGTTGTTTGGGACTCACTTAGGCGCTACAGCGATGGTGGTGCCTCGATTCTCCTAACCACGCATTACATAGACGAGGCGGAGTTAATATCCGACGTCGTCTTCCTAATCGATAATGGAGTAATAGTGAGTAGGGGGAGCCCGAGGGAGTTAGTCAATAGTTTACCGGGTAAGTACGTGGTTGAGTACCCCGCAACCACCAACTACGACTCATGCGTTAAAGTTGGTGACATCTGCATCGCATTTGTCGAGTCATTAAGCGAGGTTCGGGAGGGCGCCCTAAGGGTTTCACATAAATCCCTGGAGCATTACGTTCTCGTTACCGTAAAGTCCTGGGGTGAGGGTTATGAGGAGGGTTAGGGGTGGTTTGAGGCATCAGTTAAGGGCCATCCTGGTCCTGGCGTGGTTGAATGGTTTATTACCCATTGCTAGGTCTCCGTTGTGGGTCGTGTCGACCGTGGCTATGCCCATATCCCTACTCATCCTACTCGCCATACTCTATAGGGGCGCTGGGTTGATCATGGGTATCGTCGGTGGGTTGGTGTGGACCGTGCTCTCGAGTGGTACGTCGTTAATAGGTGACGCGGCCTACTACAGGTTGGAGTTAAAGTTCCAGCAAATGATTGTGGCCACACCAACTAACCCCCTCGCCTATGCAATTGGCTTGGCGCTGAGTGAGGTGGTATTCGCATTGCCTGGTATTGCCCTATTCGCGGTGTTGCTTGTGGTTACGGTACCAATCAATCAATGGGGGGCCACTGCCATAGCTGTGTCCTTAGCCCTCCTGTGGTACTCCGTGTCCACGCTGGCCTTCTACTCATCGACGCTTTTCGCATACGTAAGGTACACATGGGCCGTAGTAAGCATAGTAACGCTTGTCCTAGGCATCCTACCGCCTGTGTACTACCCAGCCACGTACCTTGGCAAGGCATGGTGGTTGGCATACCTCGTACCAACCTCGGCAAGCGCCTTGGTGATGCAGGACGCCGTAGGCATAACGCATTACTCACCGGCCCAGATAGGCCTTGCCTACCTATCCGAGGCTGCTTGGTGCCTCGTGGGTACGTTACTGGTGATTAGGGCTGCCAGGTGGAGGAGCCCCTAGGCATGCTTGATAAGGATTAAAAACTTCCCACCCGCAGTTACTGTGCGCATGAGTAGGAGGAATTACGTAATTGCTAGGTACGAGAAGGATGGCTACGTCTTCGAGATCCTGGTCGACCCCGACGCCGCCCTGGATCTAAGGCTCGGTAAGCCCGTCAGTATTGATAAGGTGTTGATAACGGACACGATATACAAGGACGCTAGGAAGGGCCTCAGGGCCAGTGAGGAATCATTAATGAGGGTCTTCAAGACCACGGACCCAAGGAAGATAGCCGAATTCATAGTGAAGAACGGTGAGTTACCACTAACTGCGGAGCAGAGGAAGAGGCTTATTGAGCAGAAGAGGAGGCAGATAATCGAGTGGATCAGTAGGAACTGCATAGACACTAGGACTAGGACCCCAGTGCCACCGCAGAGGGTTGAGGCAGCGCTGCAGCAGGTCGACGTACCAATAGACCCATTCAAGCCAGTTGAGGAGCAGATAAACACGGTAATAAAGGCGCTCCAGAAGGTCCTGCCTCTGAAGGTGGCCGTGAGCATCCTCGAGATTAGGGTACCGGCCGAGCACGCCCACAAGGTTAGGAACAACCTGGCCAGGATGGGTAAGGTGGTTAGGGAGAAGTTCGAGAGTGATGGGTCACTGGTAATGCAGCTCGAGGTACCGGCTGGGCTCCAGGACACCGTTATTGCCAAGGTCAACGAGTTAACGCATGGCTCGGGCGAGGTCAAGATAATATCCACATCGTGAGGGTATCGGGATTAAATATTAAACCCGGGATGCACGATGGTTATTACTTACTATGCCCCTATACGTCAATGATAGGCAAATAGTGCTTCCTGGGGAGGCCATAGCGACTAAGGACTACAACGTAACCGGCGGCGTGTATTGGGAAGGCGATGTTGCCTACTCGGCGGTGGTTGGTATGGTGAACATAAGGGGCGAGAGGGACGTGGAGGTGATACCACTCAGCGGTATTTACAGGCCGAGGATCGGAGATGTGGTCATCGGCTACATAGTGGATATTGGGTTGACTGGCTGGGTCGTCGACATAAACTCGCCATACCAAGCCTACCTACCGGTCCAGGAGGCAACGCTTAAGCCGATAGACCTAACGATGGTTGACCTAAAGAGTCTCCTAAGCATTGGCGACGTGATACTCACTAGGATAATAGACTTTAACCTAGCTAGGGATTACCCAGTCACGTTGACGCTTAAGGAGGCCAGGTTGGGGAGGATTGAGGGTGGTACGTTGGTCGAGATCGACGCAAGCAAGGTGGCTAGGGTAATCGGTAGGAGGGGGTCCATGGTCAATATATTCAATGAGGAGCTGGGCTGCGATGTCACGGTTGGGCAGAATGGGAGAATTTGGATTAGGTGTAGGGACCCGAGCGATGAGGCCTTTGTCGCAAGGGTGATCAAGTTCATAGAGGCCGAGAGCCACACCAGCGGGTTAACGGACAGGGTTAGGTCAATGGTTTCTCAGTACAAGTCGGGCAAGAAGGTGGTGAAGGGCTCGGCAACGCCTAGTTAATGCCCCACATCCTCTTAATCCTAGCCAGCTCCTCCTCCCTAACGCGCCTTCTCTCCTCGCCCTCCATGAATAACCTCCTCTCATGCTCATTACTAGGTACGTACTTTGGGACTGGCGCCGGCCTACCCGTGTTGTCCACGTGTATGTATGTGAAGTATGCCGTGCACACGTGCCTGGCCTGCCCATAGGTTCCCTCAGCAATTACGTCGAGCATGATCTCCATCGAGGACCTACCAACATAGGTAATCCCAGCCCTAACTGTGACGATATCCCCAACCCTGATTGGCGCGTAAAAAGCGGTTTCATCTACCGAGCCAGTCACGGCAATGCCTCCCGAGTACCTAGCCGCTAATAACCCAGCTATTTCATCAAGCCACGCCAATAATCTACCGCCAGACACTAGGTTTCCCACGAAGGCGTCGGACGGTGTTGCCCAACGACTCGACACGACGCGCCATCTAAGGCCTGTGGTTGGGTCCGTGAGGTCAAACCTCCTCACTTTCCTATCCTCAATCTTCCTCTTCCTACTCTCATACCTAGCCCTGGCCTCTTCGTAAATCTGCCTCTCATCCTCATCAGGCTCAAGCCTATTATTGATGGGCCTTGGGACGCCATACTCGTCAACGGCGACGTAGGACGCAGTCGCCATGGTTACCAACGCCTGTTCACCACCCGGGACCTCCTTCCAAGCCTCTATCCGAACCTCCATCGAGGATGTCCCGGCATACTCAACCCTCGCCTTGAGTATTACGAACTCGCCGAGCTTGACAGGCCTTATGAAGAAGTGCCTATCGAGGTAGGCTAGCACGGCGGGTCCCCTTGAGAAGCGCGTGGCCGCCACCGTACCTATGTTCGCCATCCACTCAAGCATTCTGCCGCCGAATAGGTTACCCAGCGGGTTTATGTCGAAGGGTTGCACAGACTCTACCAGCGTCACCTCCGTATCCTTGATCCTAACCATCACGTATAGCACAGGGCCCTTATTAAAAAGCCTACCTGACCCATGGTGGGTAATTGATAAAACAGTGACTACGGTGTAAGGTATGTGGCGAGGGCGCTCTTCGTGGGTAGGTTCCAACCGCTTCATAGGGGTCATGAGGAGGTCGTTAAATGGTTATTGAGTAGGCATGAGGAGGTCGTTGTGGCGATAGGCTCGGCCAACGAATCCTTCACGCCAAGAAACCCATTTACTGTTGGCGAGAGGATAGAAATGCTATATTCGATGCTTAAGGAATTGAACTTATTGGACAGGGTCATGTACTGCGTGGTACCCGACACAAAGGGGGACTCGGCGCTGTGGTATGCCTATGTACGTGAGCAATGCCCCTCCTTCGACATAGCCTATACAAACGATGAATTCACGAGGCTATGCCTCGAGTTTGGAGGAGTTAAGGTACTGAACACACCACTCTTCAATAAGGAGTTGTACAGCGGCACCAGGATTAGGGAGTTGATGGCTAGGGGTGATAAGTCATGGCAGGGCCTCGTCGCTACGGGCGTACTGCCAGTACTGATCAAAATAAACGCCGAAGAGAGGGTTAGGTCCATACTGGGTAGAAAAACAATATAAAGGGTTAATCAAAACATTGCGGCGACTATGAAATCCTTCGAGGAAGGCGGTGAGGAGTCACCGACAGGCGCAATGCCTAGTGAGGAGGGTAAAGTTGGCGGTGAGGTTACGGGTAGGAAAATGTACATGTGCCTTAGATGCGGTAGGGTTTTCTCGCCGGAGGACATGATAACGCCCGGCGTCCACTGCCCATACTGTGGGTATAGGATAATAATCAAGATTAGGACGTTCCAGGTAAAGAGAATCGCACACATCGAGTGACCATTCACTAACAGGCCTGTTTTTATAGGCCAAACCTCTCCTTTATGGCGTCTATTATGTACAGCGCCTCCTCGTAATAACGCGCAGGCGTTGTGGTTTGTTCCTTATCCATGTAATCACCGTATTTATTAATCATTTCCGGATTCGTCAGTAGGACCACAGCCAAGAACCAGGTCTTAACGGTGTTCCAAACGTTATACCCACCGCCACCAGTTAGTACAAGCCTTCCATCGGCGTATTTATGGGCGATCTCATGCACGGTATTGAGCACCTTGATGTATGACGCAGTCGTTAAATTGAGTATTCCTAGTTCATCGCCTGCGTGGGCATCAACGCCGAATTGGAGGATTATGAACTCGGGGGAGTACCTTTCAATTATTGGTCTTATTACCTCGTCAACAACCATGGAGTATACGTCATCCCCCGTACGTGGGGGTAGCGGTACGTTGACCTTAAGTCCCTTGCCAGGCCCAACGCCGTCCTCATCAATCCAGCCGGTTCCTGGGTAGAAATTACCGTCATAGCCATGGGTTGATATTAATAATACGTCCTCACCATTAAGAACCTCCTGCGTGCCATCGGCGTGGTGGACGTCTACGTCGACCACAGCGACGCGCCTCACACCACGCTTCCTAAGCCACCTAACCGCAATAGCTATGTCATTATACACACAGAAGCCAGCAGCCTCGCTGGGCTTTGCATGGTGAAACCCACCGCCTGGGTTAAAGCCATGTGCGTACCTACCCTCGTGAACGAGCTTTGTGACGAGTAATGTACCGCCAACCCTCACGGCGGCTGCCTCATGAATGCCCTTAAAGGCTGGCGTATCGCCATAATCCAAATAACCCAGGCCGGTCTCGCTCGCCTTCTTTACATACTCTATGTAGTCCCTCGTATGTACAAGCATTAAATCCTCATCCGATGCCGGTTCAGGCTCGACAACGTCGACGTAGGTATTTAATAACCCGTGCTTGCTGAGGAGCTCCATCAGCCTCTTTTCTCTATATGGCTTAAAGGGGTGCCACGGACCAAAATTATAGTCTAGGTATTTGTCCGAATATGAAAGAACGAGCTTCTCCATTATTAAATAATATAAATATAGGATAATTAAGTTTTTCCTTATAACACTACTGCGGATGGACTTCAAGTATCTCCACGTTAAAGTAATGCTCAATCAAATTGTTATCTATTAAAGAGTTTAGGAGCGGTTGGGACCTCTCATTGGCCTTGATTATCAATTTGTCGCCGTCCACCTCAACGTTAAGTTCGTGAAACCTAAGTATGTTGGTTATGTTATTCACATCACCACTAGCCCTAACAACCACCTCGAGGGACCTGGACGCCTCATGTTTCACCTCGTAATCCCTAATTAACTGGACCACTCTATGGGCTATTTCGTGAGTCTCCGACTCCCTGGGAATCGTCATTATTACCGTGGGGTAGCCCTCATACGCGAAGTGGCTTAGGAAGTCGAAGGGCCCTAACTCAACTTGTTTATAACCATCGATACTTACTGGCCTCGGCGCCATCACAGACCATTCATTAGAGGTCGTGAGTGTTATTACTAACTGGGGCTTTACATCATTTATAAGGCTGTGGAGCTTCACCGAGTACTTACTCCTAAGGGTTAATGCGTCGTACCTGACCGGGATCCCATCACCATCCAGGTGGTAGAATCGCTCTCTATTGCGAATGACCTCCCACGAGTTGAAGGGCCAGGGATTAGCCATCGGCACGACCTTGATAGTCCACCTCGACAGTTGGGGTATACTGAATGTTGGTATTACATAGACATCACCCACGCACTTACTGGCTATCATGTAAACGAGGGTATTGCTTATCCTATAATCAAGCACTGAGAATCCGGTAATTATGACCACGGTCTTCGCACCCGTGCCTATAGTCATTACGGGGAACTCCCCATCACTAGGTAAGCCACACCTTAAAGACTCCATGAGTGAATACACATATTTTGGAGTCACCACGTCCGTAAGTAGCGCCTTGAATGGTTCGGCAATGAATGGCATTAGGATACGGTGGAAAATTAGGCATTTTAAGTTATAAACTGCCAATCCGTGTTATCCCGGGTCTCCACTGTACGCCTAGCCACGCCAAATGCGGGCTTTGCCGATTACTCGAAAAACAACCGCAAAGACCCGGACGATGGGTATGGAGGCTTATAAGCCGTGAGCTTATGAACGACCCACGAGGCGGGTAACGACGTTTCTCAACTTCGCAGCAAGCTCCTCCGTGACCCTCTCAACGGCGCGCGGATCCGTGTCGCTGAAGGTCACGGCTGAGGGTTTTGGCAGGACATGTATGTGTATATGCTCCTCAATGCCTGCCCCAGCCACCCTGCCTATGTTTATACCGATGCTGAGGTCCTCATAGTCTATGCCGAAAACCTCAGTCAACGCCTTCGCAATCGCTATGAGCAATTCCGAGCACTCCCTCAACTCCTCCTCATCCAAGTCCGTCAGTGATGGTACGTGCTTATTAGGCACGACCATCACGTGCCCAATATTGTATGGGTACTTATTCATGACAATGAAGCAATTCTTACCCCTGTAGACCACCAACCCATCATCGCCGTGGAGGTACATACATAACACACACCCACTACTCCTCTTATTCGTGGTTGACTTTATGTACGACCAACGCCAGGGTGTGAAGACCACCTCCACGATAATCAATACGCCGCTGGGATAAATAAAGCATTACCCATGGGATGGAGTGTTTTTATTACCCAGCATTGGGAGGTGGTTTAATGGCCAGGGTAATATACGTTAGGAAGTTCGTACCCATGACCGTGAGTGTGGGCCAGATAATGAGGAGCGTGGAGTTTGAGGTGGCTTTGAACCGGCTTGATGATGCCCTGAATAAGGCTTTGAATGAGCTTAACGAGGCAGTGGGCGGCCATAGGGTTAAGCAGGTGGGGATTGCCGTAAATAACGTAAACCTGGGTAATGTAAGTGGAATTTTAATAATAGCCTACGCCCTTGTTGATGGGGATGACGAAACTCGTAAGGGCGGTGGTTAGGGGGTTCAAGGGCCTGGGTAGTGGGTTGACCCTGGAGTTCAGGGGTAACACCTTGATTGTTGGGCGTAGCGGTTCAGGGAAGACGAGCCTGGCGGAGGCACTGGCGCTACTGATGCAGAGCAGGGGTGAGGAGTGGCTAGTCCTTGAGGGTAACCTACTAATAATACACGAACCCACGGACATGGTTTATGGGTTAAACCCTAATGGCCAAGTCACGATAGGCGTTCACTACGAGGTCGACGATGATGGGGAGAGGCTTGGGCGTAGTATAGGGCTTGAGGTGGGTAAGGGCTCGGTTATTGGGTACCACTACAGCTATAGGCTTAGTGATTACTGGGTTAGGCAGGAGGTCTACTTAAACGGTGAGGTGGTAGCCATCGTCGAGAAGGTCGGCAATGAGGGGTACATTAGGCACCCGGTGAATGCCAAGCTATGCGTCGCACCAACACACGTGCTTCATGAGGATGCATTCATGGCATGCGACGGTGATGCGCTGAGGAGGGCCTACGCACTCATGTTCATACTTAGGAACATGCTTAAGGGCAAGTTTTACTACCTAAGCGAGGCCAGGGTATGCTGGTGGAAGAGGGATTACGAAACAACCGTTGACCTCCCAATAAACTCTGTGGGCTCCGATGGGCAATACACGGTGCACCAACTCTCCATCATAGGCACGAGGCCCGAGTACGAGGGGGTCTACAGGGAATTGCTCGATTTAATAAAGAAGTTGGGTGTTGAGGATGTAAAGGCGGGTTTCACGGCCCCGAAGCGGGTTTCTGGGTACGTAAAGGTGAACGGTGTGTGGGTCCCCCTGTACCACGCAAGCCTTAAGTTACGGTCGCTGATTCCCGTGATCGTCCAACTAGCACTCACACCGCCAGGATCGGTATTGATCATCGATGGCATAGACATTGGGTTAACGAGTGAGGAGCTTGACGACGTGATCTCCATAGTTAGTGATGTGGCGAGGAGAATTGGTTACCAAGTAATCATGACGAGCAGGGTAGCGCCGGTTAATGCGAGTATCGACATCATTAGGATCTAGCGGGACCTTAAAGGGACCCTCAACGCACGGTTTTTAACCAGTTATTGACGGGGACTAGGGGTGAGGTTACCGTGACCGTGGCCAACAGAAACCAGTAAATTGGCAGTAATACTAGGGCCTTGCCCATGCCTAGGCTTTCACGGATATAGTTCCTAGCTAGGTACAAAACCGCGATTTCCGATAAGGCAATCACCAATACTAATTGGTAAACAACCCCCATGGCGAATGCCCTAGTTATTATTGCGGCGTAAGTAATCGTTATGAAGCCCACGGCGGATACTATGAGCAGGGCAGGGGGTAGCGCAATCAGTATGTACATGGTTATTACCCTAACGGCGTAACCAACATCTACCCTCTGCCTAAGTATTATCCATAAGTTCTGCACATAACCCCTATTCCACCTAATCCTCTGCCTTATGAAACTCATTATGTTGAGCGGGGCTAGTTCATACACGTAGGAGTCCAACAACCCAACGCTATATCCCTGGCGGGCTAGTTCGAGTGATAGTAATGCATCCTCAGCCACACTCTCGGGCATTGACTTAACAATGTCCCTCCTAATGAATAAGCCCTCGCCAGATAGCGGCGTTATTTTTAAGGTAGCCCTGAGAAACGGTATTATAGTGTTGTACCAAATCAGGGATTCCAGGTACATTAAGCCGCCCAACACGGTGTTCCTGAATCTATAAACCCTCGTACCAACCGCCGCGTAGCCCCGCTCCATCATTAACAACACCGCATTGAGAACCTGGTCTCCCGGGAATACGTCGTCAGCATCGTAAAAACCGACTATTGAACCACTGGCATACCTCAACGCGTTGTTTATAGCAATGGCCTTAAGCCTACGCCCCCCATTATCGTTAATGACCACCTTAATATTCAACGAATTAATAAACCTCTTTATAGCCTCCGCAGCTTCATTTAACGTGTATACATCATCCCTATCGACGACTACCAAAACCTCCATTAGGTTTCGTGGGTAATTCTGCGAGGCGAGACTATCAAGCGTCTTCTCTATACTTTGTCTCCTCTCTTTGTAGACCGGTATTACTATTGAAACCTTAGGTAACTCACTAACCTGCGCATTCGTTAGTGATGGCCTTTCATAAACACGCACCTTCCTGGATATTAAGTACTGAATCACCCATAATACCGTACCTATAAAAACGAGCAGCTCTATCAGGGTGATAAAATCAACCAACATACCATGTGCGCCCATGTTTAGGTTTATTAAGTATTTTCACCACACCCTAACCTACAGGGTATTACCTGTAATCGTATAAAAATGAGGGTTTTAAATGGTCTAAAGCACGGATTTGTAAGTATGGACTTGAGCTTTAGGGTTATTCAGGACGGTAATGAGTACCAGGTCATCATTGAGAATGGCAAGTCGACGAACATAATAAAGGCAAAAACCATCGATGAAGTAATAAACATACTAAGCGAGGAGGTGAGGAGGGCGGCGATTACCCACGATACCGCAGAGGCCCTTGAACCCAGTGGTTGCGTGTTGAGGGGTTGGTACATAAGGATCCCAATCACGAGGCTTCTCGACATATTGGCGTACCTGGTCAAGAACGAGCATGAGGACCCAATGAGGAAGTTAATGGAGTACCTCGATACACACGGACTAAGTAGGTCCAACTATAGGGTCATTATACCGACATTATCAGCACTAGGCCTGTGGAGGCAGGGCAGTTTAACGGAGGAGGCTAGGGAGTTGGGTAAGGCCGTCATTGAGGGTAGTAATGAATTACCCAACATACTCTATAGGATAGTGATTAGGAATTGCATGTTGAGGGAGGCCATTGAGAGGTTGGCTGATGGCGCCTCGATGGATGAGGTAATTAAGGCACTTGGTCTGACAAGGAGGGATGAGATTAACTACACGAGCAACTTACTAGAGCTCGTTATGAACAGTGAAGGGTTTAAGTGCCTTAGGTACATAAGGAACATAAGGAATTACCTAAGGAACGGCAACTGCCTAAGCGATGTGGTAGAACCAATCAGGGGCTGCGCCATGGACCTGGTATTAACGGTGTTTAACTACCTAGTGAGTAATAGGGGCTTCCACATGGTTGGCCTGCTGAACGATGTCGATGTCACGGTGAACCTTAATTCAATAAGTACACAGGCCATTGGCGATTACGCACTTATACTACAGGGCAATAAGCCCGTGGGGGTCCTCGTCGGTGATTTAATAGTGACAGGTAGTAACTACGCGCCTAGGGCTAGGGAGGTTGTGGATAGGCTCGAGCCCGTGAGCACCAAGTTAATGAAAAGTAATAACCTGACCTTCAGCATGATTGTTGTACCGATGATAATCAAGGGTGAGTGCCCCAGGTTGAAGGTTTACGTAATGGTGGGCAACAAGGTGGGTGATTGGGTCGCCCGGGTTTTCGACATACCCTAAACTAGTGACTACGTCTCCTTGGCGTAAACACTAATGAGGGGTCTAAAGCCCATTTTTGTGTAGAAGTTCACGGCTATTTGATTAAGGGTTGGGAACTCGGCGGTTATTAACTGCGCACCCCTCTCGCGAAGTATCGCTATAGCCCTCTCAAGTAATTGCTTGCCCAGGCCCTTGCGCCTATACTCCGGCATTACGTAGAAGTCCACTATGGCGCCCTCAATTGATGGTGAGTAGAAGAGGCGCTCCCTTATGTCTGCCTTAAGCACGCCGATTATTTTCCCATTATCCTCAGCGACAAGGACCAGGTGGTTCTTACTATCACGAATCGCGGAGAGTAGGTATTCCCTAGCACGCTCGGCGCAATCGCTCCTAGCACTAAACAATGGGTCGAACTCACCATTCAACCTCTTCAGCCTAACCACAAGATCGACTAACCCCTCCACATCGCTTTCCCGAGCCTCCCTAATGGTGACCATCAATACATGAATCACCGGCTAATTTTTAAATACTTCCCATGCCCAATACGGGGAGTAATGGGTAAGCAACCCCCCGTGCCATTGCTGGTGAATGGTAGGAGGAGTGATGGTAGGTTACCCACGGAGCATAGGCCGGTTAGGATGGAGGTTGGTGTGGTAAGCAATGCCGAGGGTAGCGCGTTGGTTGCCTATGGAAACACCGTAATACTGGCTGCGGTTTACGGACCCAGGGAAGTCCCGCAAAAGCACCTAGAGCTGCCCGACAAGGCAATATTGAGGGTGAGGTACCACATGGCGCCATTCAGTACGTCAGAGGGTAGGAAAAGCCCGACCCCGACCAGGAGGGAGATTGAGATATCCAAGGTCATAAGGACGGCGCTCGAGCCAGTGGTACTACTAGAGAGGTTCCCGAGGACCACGATTGACATATACATAGAGGTCTTACAGGCGGATGGAAGCACCAGGGTAACAGGGATAACCGCCGCATCCCTGGCCCTGGCCGACGCCGGCATACCAATGAGGGACTTACTGGTTGGTGTCTCGATAGGTAAGGTCTCGGGCACAATAGTCGTTGACCTAAACCAACTCGAGGATCAATACGGCGAGGGCGATATGCCTCTCGCGATAATGTATAGCCGTGGATTAATAACGCTCATGCAGGCCGATGGCGAGTGGATGCCTAACGAGATTAACCAGGCCATAGACCTGGCGTTCAAGGTGGCCGAGAAGATATACAGGCTTGAGAAGGAAACCCTTAAGGGTAGGTACGTAGAGTCGGCAATAACGATTTAACCGTAAAAATAAATAATTAAAAATCCCCGAACTCTGATAGGACGATGCTTAGTGTAACGCAGGAGAGGAGTGTGATACCAAGGCTTAAGCAGGAAATTATGAGGAAAATGGTTGAGCAAGGCGTTAGGATCGATGGTAGGGGCTTGAATGATTATAGGAAGTTAATGATAAGGGTGAATGCGATAAAGACGGCGGATGGTAGCTCCATAGTGGCTCTCGGGAACACAAAGGTAATAGCTGGCGTAAAGGTGGATGTTGGTAAGCCCTTCGAGGACACGCCAGACGAGGGCGCGCTAATCGTAAACCTGGAGATAGCCCCAACAGCATCCCCAGACGTGGAGCCAGGACCGCCCGATGAGAATGCAATAGAGATTGCGAGGGTCGTCGATAGGGCAATAAGGCATAGCGGGTTTATAGACTTCAAGTCTTTATCCATCGTCACGGGCAAACACGCCTGGTTCCTCTGGGTCGACATCTACGTAATAAACCATGATGGGAACCTCATCGATGCATCAACAATAGCTGCGGTGACCGCATTAATGAACACAACACTGCCCAAGGTGGAGCTCGACCCAACGGGCAACATAATCAAAATTGACAGGAGCGTTAGGGCGCAGTTAACCACGAATCCCGAGAAATTACCATTGACGATAACCCACGTAAAGATGGGGAACGTATTACTTGTCGACCCCACACGCGAGGAGGAGGACCTATCGGATGGTATGTACGTTGTTGGCGTGGCTGGTGGTAATATCGTAGCGATACAGAAAGTCATCGGCGCATTTACTAGGGATGAGGTCAATTACGTAATCAACAACTCCGTCAATCAATACCTAAGGCTTAGGGATGCCGTGCTTAATGCCCTGAAGAACCCATCAACGGAACTAAGGCTGTGAGATCCGTAATCAGCGGTCTCATCACGGAATCAGCGCTGCAGTACCCTCTTCACTGGGCGGTCTTTTGTAAGGTTAATTAATAGGGCTTGCGCATTGCATGTAATGTCCAATGTAGGCGTTAGGTTTGAGGATTACGCCGCAGAGTTGCTGAGCAGGCTTGGTTATAAGGTCCTCGGCAGGCGCGTTAAGGTTGTCATAAACGGCGTGGAGGTTGGCGAGGTCGACATAGTGGCCGAAGACCCTGGGGGCGTTAAGTACGCGGTTGAGGTTAAGTCGGGCAAGGTCGATGTAAACGCGATAAGGCAGGCCTACGTAAATGCGAAGGTCCTCAATGCAAAGCCGCTAATCATAGCTAGGGGTTTTAGCAATGACTCAAGTAGGGCCCTGGCCGATGAATTAGGCGTCTCCGTAATTAACCTAGAGGAGGCGGTTGTATTAACGGTTGATGAGTTGAGGACCGTCGTTGAGAACGTGATTTACGAGGCAATTGGCGATTTAATAAACACGGTCTTTACCTTAGCCGTGAAATCATGTAATGAGGGGGTCAGGGAAATCATGGAGGCTGTACTTCAATGCAACGACTGGGGCTGCGTGTGCTCCAAACTAGGTGTTGCAGGTGATGATTGCGGGAACTTCATAAATAACGTAAGGAAGGAGCTAGGTCTTGGTAACCTATCACTGAGCAAGTTAAGGACCGCGGTTCGGCTATACAACCTAGTGTCCCTGTTATTGAACCGCTGCAATGGGCAGGTAAGGGAAACGCTTAATAAATGACCACGGCTTACCCAGTCAATGAAGGTCGATGAATTAATAAAGGCTTATAGACCCGTGTGGGCCATCGATCACGCAAGGTCCCTACTGGAATGGGATCTCGAGGTCAACATGCCCACTGAAGGAGCCACCGCACGTGGCGAGGCGCTGGCGCAGTTAGAGACGATACGTAGAGATTACCTGCTTAGGCTTAAGGACCTAGTTGAGAAGGTCGAGGAGTCCGGGGACCTCACAGACTTTGAGAGAGGTGTTGTTAGGGTGTTGAAGAGGGAGTTGAAATACTACACAGCAATACCTCCGGAGATACTTGAGGAATTGAATAGAACCACGACGAAGGCCGCCGTGATTTGGAGGGAGGCCAAGAGGGAGGCTAACTTTGGGAAGTTTAAGCCGTACCTAGCCAAGATAGTTGAGCTGGAGCGGGTTATCGCGGATAAGCTTGGTTATGAGGGGCATCCATACAATGCACTCCTTGACCTTTACGAAGAAGGCTTCACCGTGAACGATGCCGATGAAATATTCAATAAATTACTCCCCAGCCTAAAGGCGATCCTTGATAAGGTTAGGAGCGAGGGCAGGTACCCTGATCGGCACCCACTCGAGGAGGTGCCTTACGACGTTAACACAATGCGATCAATCAATGAGGAAATACTGAGGATACTGGAAATGCCTGTGGGCACCAGGTTTAGGATGGATGTCTCCGCACACCCATTCACAATAAGCATGTCCGTGAACGACGTAAGGATAACAACTAGGTACGAGGGCAAGGACTTCAGGGCAACCATGTTCTCGGTAATACACGAGAGTGGCCATGCAATGTATGAGTTAATGATTGACCCAAGCCTCGAGATGACCCCTGTAGGGCGCGGTGCATCGATGGGCATTCACGAGTCCCAATCTAGGTTCTGGGAGAACGTAATTGGTAGGAGTAGGGAGTTTGTCCACATAATCTACCCATTGCTTAGGGAGAAGTTACCGTTTCTAAGGGACTACAGTGAGGAGGATGTGTACAAGTACTTCAACATAGTCAGGCCAAGCCTGATAAGGGTCGATGCGGACGAGATTACGTATAACTTCCACATAGCCCTTCGTTACGAGATTGAGAAGGGGTTAATTGCGGGTAAGCTCGATGTGTCCGACCTACCTTCGCTGTGGAACGACTTCATGGATAAGTACCTGGGCGTTAGGCCCCGAAACGATGCTGAAGGCGTTCTCCAGGATATTCATTGGTCCCAGGGCTCTTTCGGCTACTTCCCAACATACACCCTGGGTAACGTGATTGCCGGGATGATATACGCAAAACTGCCTGGACTTAGGGATAAGATTGCGAGTAGGAGGTTTGGCGAGATCAGGGAGTTCCTTAGGGAGAAAATCTGTAAGTACGGCGCCATATACCCACCGAAGGAGTTGCTTAGGCGTGCATTTAACGACACGTACAACCCCGATTACCTACTTAATTACCTACGCGAGAAGTACCTGGGCTGATGAGTACGCGTGCGCAAAAGACTTAAAAGTCACGATTGTTAGCAAGTAGGGTATGAGGATTGATCTTGAGGAGTTGAAAAGTAAGATAAGGCCAAGGTTGAGACCAATAATATGGCGTGACGAGGACAACACATTATTACTACTCGACCAAAGAAAGTTACCATTCGAGGAAGTATACGTCGAGTTGAGGGATCCCGTATCCACCGCAGACGCCATTAGGCAAATGATAGTTAGGGGCGCACCAGCCATAGGCATAACAGCCGCCTACGGCATGGTGTTGGCTATAACCCACAGCAACATCACATCGCTAAACGAGGCACTTAAGGAGCTGGCCAGGGCTAGGGAGGTCTTGAACGCGGCTCGACCAACCGCGCACAACCTGTTCTGGGCCACGGAGAGGATGTACCGTAAAGCCGAGGAGGCCGTGCACAATGGCACCGCTAGGTCAGTTAAGGAGCTGGTTGAGGTGCTGAAGAGCGAGGCTAAGGCTATATTTAATGAGGAGTTAGAGGCCGAGCTTAAAATGGGCATTTATGGTCTCGAGAAGATAAATGATGGCGACACAATACTTACACAATGTAACGCGGGCGGCCTAGCCACAGGCACGGGCATTGGTACCGCAACCGCACCAATCAGGGTGGCTCACGCACTGGGTATTAAGGTATCGGTCATTGCGCCGGAGACGAGGCCGTGGCTCCAGGGCGCTAGGTTAACGGTATACGAGTTAATGGTCGACGGTATACCGGTCACGTTAATCACAGACACAGCCGTTGGCTACGTGATGTATAAAGGGATGGTGAGTAGTGTAATGGTTGGTGCAGATAGGATTTTACGGGATGGACACGTATTTAACAAAATAGGTACCTTCAAGGAGGCTGTTATAGCGCATGAACTTGGTATACCGTTCTACGCCATCGCACCATCCTCAACATTCGACCTAAAGAGCAGGGTTGATGATGTTAAGATAGAGGAGAGGGACCCAGACGAGGTTAGGAAAATAAGGGGGGTACCAATAACGCTGGAGAACGTGCCTGTTTTCAACCCCGTATTTGACGTAACACCGCCCAAGTACATAACCGCGTTGATAACGGAGAAGGGGATAATCTACCCGCCCTTTGATAAGAACATACCCAAGGTGTTAAACGCTGGATAGCCACCTCAGCGATATGCCAAGCTTGCTGGTGTACTCACGGTAAACACTAACCAACATCCCATACCAACTAGATAGGCCCTCGGGACTTGTTGGGTATGCCTCGTACAACGACCTAACCTCATTCATGTATTTAAATGCCAACCTGAGCTTAGACGCTACGTCAGGAACCCTCGCTAGGCGTAGCGCTATCTTAAGCTTGTCCATGAGTGATAATTGGAGCGAGCCTTTTTCTGAAATCTCCAGTACCTCGTCCTCGGTGAGTATCCTGGCCCTTAGACCCCTGTTCAATTGCTCGTTTGACAACGTCTGCAGCATTAGCCTAAATACATCAAGCATTGCCTGCTTAATGCCGTAAGCCCTCAGGTAATCAATATTGTACCTCCACAAGCCCCTCTCTGAGTAATCACCCTTCTCGAAGGCATCTACCACAGCCTTTGAGGCCAGCTCGGCAGAGAGTAGTGCAGGGCCTATACCACCACCGTGTACCGGGTTCACCGTTACCGCCGCATCGCCCACCGCCAAGAACCCGTTAGCCACCAGCGATGGTAATGGCCTACGGGTTGGCACAATACCACCACCAGCATGGATAACCCTCCTACCCCTAACGTATTGGCTATTGGCCAGGTACTTATCATAATTATGCCTTGGATTTAACCCCCTCTCCTCGGTTAATTTACCCCAAACCCCCAGGCCGATGTTTATTACGTTGCGGCCCTTCGGGAATAACCACCAGTAGCCGCCCGGCGCTATGTCCGCGTTTAGGTATATCCTAATGTACTCAGGCCTTTCCACTTCATAATCAACCTCCACGATTTCCCTATACGCATTGGACACGTCCTCAGGCAACAATGGTTCCGAGACCCACCATCCACGGGGCAACCTACTCCTAATGACCGCGGCCGCCCCACTCGCATCAATAACGACCTTAGCCCTGAACTCCTCAACTGTCCCGTCCGGCCTTAGGACCTTGACCCCAGAGACCTTGCCATTCTCTATTATCGGTCCCTGAACCTTGTACCCATCGAATATATGCGCACCCGCAGACTCAGCCTCACTAATTAACCATTGCGCCCACTTCGCCATATCGAGGCCAAACCCCTTACCCAGAACCACGTACTTAACGGATAGATCTGGGCTGTAGATTTCGGCGCCCTCGTACCTTATGGTGAATACGTAGCTCGGTGGCTTAATGACCATTCTCTCGATATGGTGAATACCGATTGCGTCACCCGTGGTCTTGAATACATGGTCCCTCCTCTTCATCTCGATGAGCGCCACGTTGAAACCAGCCTTTGCGAGTAAATACGATGCGTAAGAACCGCCAGTACCGGCGCCGACAATTACAACGTCAAAATTACCCATCCAGTAACGATGAAGCCTGGGTATTTTAAAGAATTAAGGTATTGCTGGGGCTGCCCGAATTACCTTATCGGCAACGGCAGGACCTCGCCCGGCTTTAGTATGTAAACCTTCACGTCAGGGAGCATCGACTCGGCCAACTCCTTGAATTGATTCGGGTCCTGCTTTATGTCGGGGAACGTATTGTAGTGCATTGGTACGGCCGCCCTAGGCCTCAGCATCGTTAACGCATACGCTGCCTGCCTTGGGTCCATCGTGAATAGCCCACCTATTGGTAATAACGCAACATCTATCTTGAATAACCTACCTAGCAAATCCATTTCACTGAATAACCCCGTATCCCCTGCGTGGTATACCGTAGCCTCGGGAGCCCTTATTATGAAGCCAACGGGGGTCCCTCGGCTTGAGCTGTGCAGCGCTGGCGTTACGTAGACCTCAATCTCGCTTGTTAACTTTACGGAACCACCCACATTCATGCCAATCGTATTCTTAACACCTTGCTCCGCCAGGTAATTCACGAGTTCGAAGACCCCCACCACCGTGGCGTTCGTCTTCTTCGCAATATCTACGGTCTCGCCTAGGTGGTCGAAGTGGTCGTGGGTGACGAGTATATAATCGACACGCGTTATCTCACTTAGGGTTACCGGCGAAAGTGGGTTTGATATCCACGGGTCTATCAATATTTTCTTACCACTTAATGAGAGTTCGAAAGCCGCGTGGCCGAGCCATTTAATATATGATTGACTACTCATCAACTTAACGATGGTGTAGGAGTTAATAAATTCAACCGTCTCAACATCAGCGAAAACCCTTAAGGCACTCACTTGGTCGCTACGTGAATAGGGACTACGCATCCGTACTCAATGGCGTGGGTCAACGTAAGAGGCATGGACTAGGGGCATAAAAGAAGGCCGAAAGAGAGGTCTAAAATAGGATGATGTAGATAAAACCCTTCAATTCTGACCCCGCCGCACAGCGCCCACGGTACGCACCCAGAGAATCAACGATCAGTAACTGGCCCAACAGTGCTAGTCTAGGGCGGACCCGCGAATCTTTCATGAAAGGGAAACTATTACCCTGAAGGTAGGGAGTGGACCAGTACCGTCACTTCCTCAACGTGAAGAGGAGCTTTATGGCCCTTGCGTGCGGTGCGTATATTAAAATGTCGCTTGGTTGCACATTGTACTTACTCGATAAAGCCTTGATAATCTCGGAGATCGTGCTGAACCTCATGGGTGATTCAAGGTATATCTTAATACCGACCTCGAAAACCTGCCCAGTATCCCTAACACTAACCCTGGTATACCTCAGGGACTTAGTCTCTAGGCCCTTAAGTATCCCATCGACCATAACCTTCAATTCGCGCTGTAGCGATGATGCCATTGACCTAACCATTGCTGGGGGGAATATTAAAAATAATTTCCTAACCCATTACCTAAGGAAGTCAAGTAATGACCTACTGACGTACTTACTTATCAATTGCTCAAGAGTATACGCGCCGTCTAGGTCATCAGGCTTCACAACAATGCTCGCCTTCTCGGTTATCGGTATGAAACGCCAGTCATCACCCTTAAACTTAATTGCTACGTAGGCATCACCACCCGCCCTTTTGGCGAATTCGAGGAGTTTCGAGACCTTCTCCTCCTCAATCCTCACGGGCTTCCTCTCAGATCGGTACTTAACCTCGAACACTAGTACGAAGCCAGGCCCAATAGCCACTATGTCCGGCACAAACCTCTTCCTAACCCCGCCACCTGATGAGCATCCCCTAAGGACAGCTAGACCCATACTCCATAGCTTATTGGCTAGGGCCCTCTCGTACGTGGAACCCTTCCTCTTAGGCGTGGCCATGCTAATCAACCCTCAACTCCCTAACTAAACCGGCGTTGGGACAGATAAGTATGCACTCCGGGCTTCGCAATGCCCCGCACACATCGCAGTCAGGCACAATCCTCACTTCATTGTTTAAACCACCCCTCACAATGCTGTTGTATACCTCGGCTAGCTCCACGTTGTACGTAAACACAAGACTCGAGCGGACCAGCAGTTCCACAGAACCTATTGAGTAATCCCTAGCAAGTACGTATAAATCACCCCCAGAATCTACGTAATCAAGCAACCAATCAACCACCGATTTATGCAATTCCCTAGGTATTACCTGAACATCACCATCAATTATAGGGTCCACAAACAATTCGCTAGGTAGGTCAAGTAAGTGCGGTTTTATATTAACGAGTTTGATCAGGGCATCTAATGTGAGCCCGGCTATGGTGTTCGTAAGCTCAATTACGTACTTAAGCCACGAAGCACCAACCCTCGAGTTCATGATAACAATGGCCTTATCGAAGTAACGCAGGGACTTCGGTATTTTAATGCCCAATAAGTCCCGAACCCTCACGATCCCTATTAACTCCCTGCTTAGTGACTTAAGCCTCCTAATGCGGCCCTGATCAACCTCCCCGTCAAGCTCAATGGCTAGCTTATTCGTGAAGACGAGCCTCGGCAGGTACCTAATGCCTCTATTAATTATCGGAACCGCCTCCGGAGGCATCGTTAGACCTCCTCTTCCTTACTAGTCTCCTCCTCGTACAGGGCCCCTATGTCTTTAAGGATGTTGTATATCTTAACGACCGCATCCTTGACCTGGGCCTCCTTCTTGGCGCCGGTGCATACTATCTTTCCCGAGCTGAATATTAATAAAACGACCTTTGGATCATCCATTCTATATATCAGCCCTGGGAATTGCTCGGGTTCGTACATGGAGTTCTCAAGTAGGAGCGCTGATTTCTCGATATCGACCTCGGCATGTAGGTTGCCTGAAGCTACTATGTTTTGAACCTGTATCTCTGGGGTTAGCGGTACGTTGGCACCGTGCTCGTTGAGCAGCCTAACGAGCTCCTTCACGGCCTTCTTAAGCTCATTCTCGCTCTTAGCGCCCGTGCATACCATCTTGCCTGTCCTGAATATTAAAGCCGAAATCTTCGGCCTCTGAAGCCTGAGGATAAGGCCGGGGAATTGCTCAGGGTTATACTCAGCGGCAGGTAGTCTCTCGGCGAGTTTGTCTAGGTCTAAATCAACGCCAAGGTTAACTGTGGCTACTATGTTCTCGATGCGATACGTGGGATTTGGCATTGGTTATGATTTAAAAATGGACTTAAAAAACCTTTCCAACACAATAATAGGCCACCTCAAATAATACACTAAAAATATACGGGCACTGCGGATAACCACAATGCCCAATATTAATAGGCCCGCACCAACTTTCATCATTAACCGGGAATACTTATAAAGGATTAAATATATTGATGCTAGATCAGCATGGGCGGTAAAAAGAAACCCACTGTATCACAATTAGTCAAGAGGCAGGAGAGGGAGCAGACCGCGCAGGCGAAGCCCGCGGCCAAGGGTAAGAAACCAACCACCGAGGAGAAGCAGGTAGTTAAGGCATCCCTGGTAGACCCAAAACTACTCAGCGAGGTTGAGAAGGAAGTCACCAAGTGGGATTACGTAACACCATACCTAGTAGCCACGAAGTTCAACGTTAAAATGAGCGTAGCATTCCAAATACTTAGGACCCTGGCCAATAAGGGTACGCTGGTCCTGGTATCGAAGGGCCACAGAACGGAGATATACACAACACCCAATAGGCTTAAGCAATTAGCCGCATAGTCACGAGAACAGGGAGTCAAGCCTAACCTTTATGAAATCCCTGGGTAGATCCTTGATTCTATTAACCACGCCGGGCTCTACGATCTCCACCAACCCGATCTTCTCAAGTATGCGTAAAACGTCATCCTCAATCCTGAGGATACCCTCATTAACACCACCGAACTGCCTAGCTACGTCGAGCTTCAACCTCAACTCGCCAACACTCCAGTACTTCGATAGGTACGCCAGCATTGCAAGGGCTACCTTAAGGGCCTCCTCCCTATTCTGCGGGATTTCCTCATAGATGGCGTTCCTGAGGATTGACATGAAGCTATCCATCGTCATTGAGGAATAATCAGCCGGGGCGGCACCGACCACGCCTACCCGCTGTTCCTCGGCTATCTCAGTCCTCCTTTCCACAGTCTCGACAGTCTTTGCCGCCTCCACGCGAGTCTCCACCACCTCGGGTCTTTGAGCACCCTGTGTTTCCCTGGGTTCGACGGTCTCGACCTTTTTCTCAACCTTAACCTCAGCCTGCCTCTTGACGGTCTCGACCTCCTCACTCAACGTTTCGAGAATGCTCGCCGCCTTACCTCGCCTCTGCCTACCCTGGTGCTTACTCGTAGTAACCCTCTGCTGCGTGGGCACCTCTATGTACATCGGTATTACTAACCTCACATCATTATTCCCCACCCTTAAGATGCCGATGACGTACTCACCAGAGGCCTTGAACCTCCTATCCTTAATCAACTCCCTAATCAATAGGTATAGTAGGGCGTTTCCGACCTTATTACTCGAGGCCCACTTCAGCAGGTCCTGGTGAGAGACCTTCCTGTTCTTATTAATGAATGATGCCAACGATACCTTTAAATCCTCGAAACTAACCACGGAGAAAACTCTGAAGAAGAACTCTTTTATACTTACTTCCTGGTATTAAGTCGATGAGTGAGGATTTCGATGATTTCAGTATTATATTGACTAAGCCAAGGAGGATGCAGATACTTAGGTTACTGATGGAGCAGGGCACTATGAGGATCTCGGATATAAAGAAAATACTAAATGCACCGGCATCGTCCGTGTACTACGACGTCGAGGTCCTCAGGGCCAACGGGCTTGTAATTAAGGATGGACCCTACGTGAAGATAACCACCAGGGGTAGGGAGTTGATGGAGAAGTTGGGCGGGGTTTTGGGTAACTCGCAGTGGAGTACCAACAGTACCTCTAGGATTAGTAAGGTTGTGGATGCCCTACTCATGAGACCAATAATAATTAACATGTACAGGCTAGGCCCCAACACGCTTTTCCTCTACTCAATAATCATAGTGACGCTTGGCCTAGTTATGGCCTTCGCCCAGGGGTATGAATTGGTCCTCCTGGTTTTCACGGAGGGCTTGAACTTCATGCCCATAAGCATTACCGTAGCCTCAATATTGACGTACATAGGCGTGGCACTGTTCATTCACAAGTACTTATTGGGCAGTGGCATAGTTGACCAGAGGGTGCTCAGTGGCGTGGTTGCCTCATTAATACCAATCTCCATATACCCAACAATTATGGCGCTAATAACGCCCTGGACACCACCACTACCACTCTCAATAATCGACTCGCTACTGAAGGCGCTGTTGCCGCTGGCGAGCATGATCATCCTAGCAACCGTTTTATCCATATCGTCTGGAAAACCCATGGAATACCCCTTACTGTTCGAGACCCTCCTGCTGCTGATACCATCATTGATAATCTATATAGTACTCATTAAGTAACGACATGAGGTTGGTAATACTAAACAATGTCTATCCTCCCCTTGAAGACTCTCGACAAACCGCCGAGGTTCTAAGGTGGGTTGTGGAGCACTACTTTACTAATAGCAATGATATTCTCAGGATAATAGATGTTGGGTCTGGTACGGGGATATTAACACTCACGGCTATAGAAAGCGCCGTGGGTAGTAGGGGCGGTAGTGTTTGGGTGATCTCCATAGACCATGACATAAACGCTGCCGTAAATACGAAGCTAAACCTAGTCATTAACCACGTGTATGACTACGCCGATGTGCTATCGACAAGGACCCTTGACGCGATAAGGCAAAACGCGTCCTTCAACATCATAGTGAGTAATCCACCGTACCTACCAGGTAATTGGGTGGAGGATCCTAGGATATTCGGCGGCCCCCGCGGTAATGAGGTGATTAAGCAGTTGGTGAGCTATGTATGTAATGGCAAGGTGGACATCGTGGTTTTAACGCAATCGTCACTATCCAATTGGGAGGAAACCGTGGATTTAATGGGCACGTGCGGTTACAAGTTGGTACTCGTCAAGGCAAACCATTACTTTTTTGAGGATATAATAACAATGGTTTTTACTGCAAACCGATCTGCTCGATGTGAAGGTTAAGGAGTGCCTCGCCTACGTCGGATATGTACTCTGCAATTCTGTATATACTATCGAGGATCAACCTCGCCGAAGCCGCCGCCTGTGGCGATAGGTTGTAATTAACTAAGGATGAGTCTAGTGATGATATTGCCGACCTCACTTCGTACTTGACAGTGTCTATTACGTAATTGATCTCCTTAATGTCGGGCTTCTCCATCAATGCCTTATTGACGCTGTTCATCAACATCGAGTCCCTACCGAGCAACTCGCTAAATCTCTGCCTTATTTCCTGCGGTATCAGTAGTATGTACTTATCACCCAGGTTTAATATCTCCCTCGCGATCTTCACTGCATGGTCCGCCGCCCTCTCAAGGGACTTATTGATTATTGCGTACTCAATTATGTTCCTCGGGTCCTGAATCCCGGATAGACTTAGGGCATGCTTACTAATCAGCACCCTCTTCAACTGCCTATTTAACAACCAATAGAACTTATCAACCTCATTATCCCTCTCTATTATGTCCATCGCCACGTTTTTATCACCATTCTCAACGGAGACCCTTAAATCATCGATCATCCCCATAACCGTCTTCGTGAGCTTCACGAGTATGTCCCTCACCTTGATGTCCGGGACATTCACCAGGTTTTGAACGACAAGGGTGTTCCTACCCTCCTCTATAATCTCAACACCCGTCAACTTCCTCCGCACAATGTCCTTAACCTGCTTCTTTAGGTCCAGCGTCGTCACGTCGAAGTTCAGCCTAAAAACGTCGTAACCAGCTAAGTAATAGGCAAGCAAAACCCTCTCTAGGTGATCCAGGTTCGAGAGCTCTTGATCCACGTTTATTGTAGACTCAAGCAACGGGGCCTTAATCATCTTTTTAGGAACAATAAGTAGCGACAGGTCTGGCTGCGGTATAACCAGTACCTCATCGCCAGGTTTTAAATCGACCTGCCTAGTCCATTCCTTGGGCAGGGAAACTATTAAGGTCGCGCCACCCGTTAACTGCACCCTCCTGGTCTCCGGCTCAAACTTCACTATAGACATTGGGATGAAATAATTAGTCCCCTATAAATACCTTATCCTAATAAACTAATAATTATTGATCAATTGATTTTTAGAAGTGAAGTATTGATTGATGCGGCCGTACCTATTCTATTGAAACCTCGGTCTCAGTCATACTGCCTAGCTTGGGAATGATTATCTGGAGAACGCCGTCCCTATATATAGCCCTGGCACCATCAACCTTGAACCTAACGCCAAACTCGAATTTTCTATAAATCCTAAAATTACTTAGTCTCTCCACCCTAGCTGCCTTGCCCATTGCGGGCATTGGCTGCGGTTCTGCCATTACCTCTACATAATTACTACCAACCCTAACTTTGATGCTTTCCTTCCTAACGCCGGGTAGATCGATTAGTATTATTATTGAGTCGCCGTTGTCGAATATGTCCGCGGGCGGCTCTCTCGTTATTAATTTTGGATCTATAGCCACGGCTAACTTACTTATTAACTCATTAATTCCAGACTCCACCTTGGCCAGGCTTGTTGTTATACTCATTGCGTCCTGCTCAAACGTCATGATTAAGTAGTGCGCTGTGATTATTAATTACTCAACGCGCCAATTAAACAATACTCCATGGGTAAAACCTAGATATATACGGTTAAATAACGAGCATCTCTTTAATCAAATTACCAGTGATGAACCTATGCGGTAGGAAAGGCCTCATTAATGGATCCACAACACCATCAACCACGTATTTAACCAACAACTCGGCGGCGTAGGGCGCAAACATGAAGCCATGACCTGAGAAGCCGGAAAGTACGTAAACACCCTCAGGCCAACTATCTAGCCTACCCATTACGTGGCTACTGTCAGGTGTCATTTCGTAATAACCAGACCAAACCCTCATTACCCTAATACCCCTGAGACTCGGTATTAACCTCACGGTCTCCCTAGCCCAGGCAGTTAACCAATTAAGGGTGTTTCCGTAAGGTAGGAAGCCCTCCACACCCTCGAGCTCCACACTCCCCAACACCTCGCCCCTCATTGTCTGCCCAATGTAAAAGTTCGTTTCCGTATCGATTATGTAGGTGTTAATGAATGGCTTGATAGGCTCGGTAATGCCTATCTCCCTCCTCACGGGCTTGATGGGCAGGTCTATACCCAATAGGGACTTCATAAGCTCGCCAGTCCAAGCGCCGGCTGCGAATATCACATCCCTAGTCCTAACAAATGCATTACTTGATGAAACACTCACGACCCTGCCTGACTCAACACCCACATTCCTGACCTCCGAGTACTCAAGTACTGTAACCCCAAGGTCCAGCGCCTTCGTGTAGTAACCCATAATTACGTAGTCGTGATGGAACGCGCCGTCCTGCGGCCCGAAAACCGCGCCAATAATGCCCCTCGTATTTATATATGGAAACCTATCCCTAACCTCGTCAATCGTGAGTATCCGCACAGGCACACCGAGGGGCTTCCACAGCTTCTCATTAAGCTCCTCAAACCTCCTAAGGACCTCCTTACGCCTTATTAACCATAAATACCCCTGCCTCTCGAAAATCCCATTCCAACCAAGCTCGCCGCTCAGGGATTCCAACTTCCTAATAGCCCTGATCGCAAACTCCGTATTCTCTCTATTCCCAAAGTGAACCCTATACCTACCGGCATTCCTCGTCGAGCTACCACTGCCTACGTAGTCCTTTTCGAAAACGACCACGGATAGGCCCCTACGTGCCAGGTAATAAGCTGTGGCCAGGCCGGCAATGCCCGCACCGACAACCACGGCGTCCGCAGACAACGTCACTAACCCACGACCACCACTCATGACTCACCACCGGCCAGGGTGGCCATTGGTATCGGCGACTCTGGGAACCTAATCCTTGGAAGACCAAACTCACCAGGCTTCTTTTGGTAAATAAAGCTCAGTATTAGGTTTGTACTAACTAGGCAGAGCTTGCCCTGGCACGGCCCCGTGCCTAAACCAACAACCCTCTTAACCCTCTCCATACTTGGTAACCTAAGTGACCTGTACTCCTCCTCCTCGCCATGTAGAACCTTAATCCTTACCTCCCTACCGTGCATTAGGACCCTCATCGCCTCAAGAACATCCTTAAGCGTCACATCCTCGCAGAAACATAGGTACTGCCTACCCGCACTCCTTAATGCCCCCTCTACGTCCTCGATAGTGCCTGCCGAGGCCCACATCGGTACGTAGGCCACGTTAGGCTCCACGTAATATCCACTGCCCTGGAGCCCCTGCTCAAGCCTAAGCAATACGTTGTAGTACGAGGGGGACGTGTTTACGAGATCCCTCTTGAACTCCGCAATCTCCCTCTCCAACTCGTCCTTCCCAACAAGCCCCTCCCTAGCCCCTATGCTCAGTGCCGTAACCCTAGCCTGCCTAATTATCAGGTGTTCCGGTAGTAATCCGCCGGAATCACCGATGACGTAGACGTTGCCTAGGCCAAGATCCCCCGTGAAGCCCCTCCTGGGGACTAAACCACCAAGTTCTGGCGCATAGACTATGGCGGCCCCCAATTGGGCGGGTAGGTCTATCACGGGTATCCTAACCGCGCTAACTATGGCGTCGACCACGACCTCCTCCCTCCTCCTAACCTTAGCCTTTCTACCCCTAACATTTTCAAGCACGAGCCTAAGCCCATCATCAGCGTCCTTAGAGTCGACTATGTTCATGCCTATGAAGGTTTTGATACCGCTTTGGGCAACCCTGTCTCTGTAAAGGTCGCTCCTTATCGTTACCGAGTTATCGCCGAGGTAGACCTCGATACCGAGCTTAACCAGGTTCATTGCGACCCTAACACCCCAATCATCACTACCCCAAACCAGGACCTTCCTCGGTCTATAACCCCACCACTTGGCTAGCTTGAGGAGCGATAGTCCCGTTATCATACGCGGCGTGTTATTGCCTGGGAAAACGAGGGGTACCTCCCTGAAGCCCTGGGCCAGTATCAGGTATTTGTAGTTGAAGATGAATAGCTTTGTGAAGTCCCGTGAATGGCCCACAGCAGCGTCCTCAAGAACCCCGTCGAATATGACCCCCTTATACGTAACCACCCGGTTCTCCACATCCTTACCTAACCTATTAACGAACTCACTACCAAGCCCCACATCCCTAACCTCCGTATCATCAAGTAATAAGTGGCCACCGAGGTAATACTCACCCTCAACGAGGACGACCTTGAAACCAAGACCCGCCAATTCCCTAGATACCGAGAGACCAGCCAACCCACCCCCAACCACCAGGACATCGCAATCAACCTTGACATGCTCAGCCTTAGTACTCACGGTGGGTAACTCATCCGCAGAGACCCTATTTAGGAACCTACGTACATACCCTTTAACCAACGGCCATAGAAGTATCAATAAACGACTCCTTGGGAATGATGATGGGCTTGCGAACCTCCTAAATACCGAGGGAACCCGGGACACCCTCCTCGGTATTACTGGATTATTACTGCATAGGTTGTAGTAACCCGAGGATGCCCAGTAACCCTCGCACCACCATTCACAGCATATGAAACCCCTCGCCTCACCATACCTAGAACTCCTCATGACGCTGTAATTACCGCGACCAAGCTCTTCCGCGATCCATGGCCGCTCACTCATCACATGGTTGTGGGCCTTGGCAATTATAAGTTTTACAAGTGCAATTAACATCTTTAATCCTTAAATTAACAAAATTAACACTGGGTGTTTAGGGGGCCCAGGATACTCCTCGCCCTCGCTATTAGGGCCTCCACAAGCCTTTTGGCCGTTTCATCGTTAGGAACCTTGCTCCTTATCCCCTCGGGATCCGGCCCATTGTACTGATACTCATGTAATTGCAAAGCCAGCGTTGTTAACTCGATAACCTCGGGCACCTTATTGGCTATTAAGGTGGAAACCTCCGTCATCCTATTCGTGGGCATCACCACGGCGATCCATTCATGGAGCGGTATGGAATATCTGCCAACCCTCTTATACCCCGTGTACTTACCCCTGAGTAATTCAAGGTTGTTTAGGGCTAGGTAGGACATTGCGGACTTCCAGGCTTGAACTGCCTTGCCTGAGGCATTCCTAATTAACCCCTCCCTTAGGAAGACCTCGGCCACGTCAAGTTCCCTCAAGGCCTCCTGAAGGCGGGACCTCGCTATCTCGGCAGTATTGAGTCTCTTGATCTCTATGATGCATCACCTCGAGTTCAACACTACTGGACTATTTAATGCTTAGTTTCGGCTCACCGCGCCTTGGGTTGCAAACCTCTTACATACTCATCGCACTTGCTTCGGTAGAGGCAGTAGTTGCATGATTGCGGGGTTTCACCATTCAATCTACGCCTAACCAATGGGCAGCGCTTCACGTAGTACTCGGGGTAGCAATTCTTACATATGACTAGCGAGTTCCCTATATACGCGACCTCCCAAAACGAGATCTTCCTACCACAGATACTGCATGTGAAGCTCACTTTCACCCACCCCTACTTAACATGATGTAACTACTGAGTCATTAAATTAACTACTACATATATAATTTCCTCCGTGGTTTCCAATATGTTTGTTATGACTAACGTCTTTGTCGATTGCCTCAGGATTGATGGATCGATAAGGTGCCCCGGAGATGGAGGGTTCAGCGACGTCATAGTTTTCGGGAGGCATGTCAGGCTTAGGAAGGATCACCCAGCCATAGAGCTCATGGGTAGGTTAGATGAGTTAGAAGCCATGGCTGAGTGGGGAATCGCAGAGATTGGTGGTGAGGAGTTCAGGAACGTTGCTGCAATGGCCACCGCATTGAATACATACCTAGCCACCGGGGATGATGCGTGGCTTAAGCCTGTTAAGGACTTGATAAATAAGGTCTGCGAGATCGATAGTAAGGATTTAGGCTGGTTCATACCCAGGGATAGGAAGACGGCATTGCTAAATTTGCTTCGGGTTAAGGCTAGGGAGGCGGAGAGGGCCGCCGTCAAGCTTATGGACGACCCGGAGCTACCGAGCAATAAGGTGCGTGAGCTCCTGGGCATGCTTAATCAATTAAATAAGTACATCGCGCACCTCGTTTTTCTAAACAACGTTGTTGTTTTCAGGAACGTTAATGAGAAGATAGGGGCCCTAATGGGGCTCGTGAGTAATCATGAGACAACAACTTTTATATAATCCAACCCTACCTAGGGGTTGATGAGGTATACCGTGGCTCTATCAATCGCGCTTTTCGCGGCGGCGGTTATAGTATTGATATATTACGCGGTTTATGTTGACCATGGGCAATTCCTCATTGGCGATACGAACAAGGCCTTAGACGCCCTAATGCTATCCCTCGTCATAATTGCCGGTGTTATCACGGGCATAGTGTATTTATTTAACTCCAGAACTAGCGCTAGTGGTGGGAATGTTCAAACCGTACAGTATTGAGGAGGGGAGGTTCCTCGTCAAATTGGCTAGGAAGGCTGTTGAGGAGTACCTACGGAGTGGTAGGATAATAGAGCCACCGCAGGATACACCACCAAGACTACTCAAGGATAAGTACGGCGTATTCACAACAATAGAGGTATTCCTAGGCCGAGACAGGAGGGGAGAGCTTAGGGGATGCATAGGCTTTCCTGAGGCAGTATATAACGTTGCGAACGGTACCATTAGGAGCGCCATAGCTGCGGCTGTTGAGGACCCGAGGTTCGAGCCTATGCGTATCGAGGAGCTTAATAGGGTCACCTTCGAGGTATCCATACTGAGTCCCCTAGAGCTTCTTGAACCGGGTAACCCACGCAGTTACCTGGAGAAGGTTGTGGTTGGTAGACACGGCATCGTGATACAGCGGGGTTACCACTCTGGGTTGTTGCTGCCGCAGGTACCTGTCGAGTATTGCTGGGACACAATGACGTTCCTTAACGAGGGTTGCGTAAAGGCGTTTTTACCACCAGACTGCTGGCTTGATGAGGACACGTCGGTGCTCATTTACGAAGCCCAGATATTCAAGGAGGTCGAGCCCAACGGGGAGGTTGTTGAGAGGGACTTGATGGAAGAGTTGAAAGGGTGTAGGAATGCCGATTCAAGTAAAGGCTGACCTACACACCCACAGCATATACAGTGACGGTAAGGGGAGTCCCGAGGACGTAATAATCAATGCCGTGAATAAGAACTTGAAGGTGCTGTCGATCACAGACCACAACACCTTCAAAGGCTCATTAAAGGCGCTGGAGCTAATCAATGGGAGAAAGGCCCTAAGTAATGATTTACTCCTCATAGTTGGTAATGAGGTTAGGACTGATGACGGTGACGTATTGGTGCTATGCATGGAATACCCAGGTACGGATGATCTGCCCAAGTCAATACCCGAATTACTGGATTGGGCCGACCTAAACAATTGCCTTGCAATACCTGCGCATCCCTACGATATTTTTAGGCGAGGCATTGGGGGTAAGGTGAGACGATATAGATGGCGAGCCGTAGAGACGTTCAATGCGGGTTCATTACCAATATCTAATTGGATCGCTACGAAAACAGCGCGTGAATTGGGGATTATAGGCATTGCCAATAGCGACGCGCACATACCCGAACTTGTGGGTGTGGCATATACGTTATTTGAACTCGACGAATTAAGCGTTGAGGGTGTGTTCAAAGCCTTAATTAATGGGAACGTTAAACCAGTTGGTCACTACCCAAGCCCCAAACTATTGATTAAGAGGTTGTCCTGGTCCATCAAGCGGAGACTTGGTAGGCCTTAAACTAACCCTGCTGCTTAATCGCCTCCTCGATGAACCTCCTGAACAAGGTCTTAACTAAGCCGCTACTTACCGGGTCTAGGTAGTTCTCCGTAACGAGTATCAGCGAGTAATCATCATGCCTAACCAGGTATATGTACTTACCGTTATGGTACACGACCATGAAGTCCATGTTATAATTAAGGAGTTGCTTGACCAACTCCTCATCGACCGTCTGCTCACCCGTGTACTCAATTACCTCGCCACCCCTAACCAACTCCACGTATGTGGCCCCAAAGAGCTCCCTAAACTCAGATATGCTGGATGGTACGTAACCCACCTGAGAAAACGGTGGGTACTGCGCAGTGCATTGCCTCACTAATTGATCAATGTACTGCCTCAACTCACTGACCTTAGTTAGCAGCAGGTCTGCGGTTTCCGCAGACGTCTGCCTAATAATCTTGACGAGCTCCCCCTCAATGCCCCTAATCAACTTTTCAATACTCTCAAGATCGACAGGCCTTTCAGGGCTTTGCAACGGCCTAACCCCGACAGGCCTAGTTTCAACGAGTAAAGCCCTGCCTCCCTGAACCCCAACCTCACTCCTGCCCTGTGCGCGTTGGACATCTCCCTGTTCCTTCCGTAACTGCTCAGACGTTACTTGTGCATGCATGACCTCCTCACCGCCTTCGACACGGCCACCCCTCCCGAAATACCCGAGCCTATAGAGTAGGGCTATGATTATAGCTATAACCACCACGGCCACCGTAATTGCTAAGGGCCACGTGAGCCCCATTACTTGAACGTACACCATTACGAGTTTTACCTGGACTTTCTTAATAAAAGTAATGCCTATTTAAAATTGATTACGCAATATAAAGCGTAAAATATCTGCTAAGTCCTTAATACCCACCACGTGGGAATCCCCCGACCCGCCTAATAGGAACACCACATTAACACCCGCATTCCTCGCCATGTCGACGTCATACCTTGAATCCCCAACAACCACAACCTCATCAACACCCAACCCCCACATACTCAATAACTTAAGCAAAGGCTCTGCGCTGGGTTTGCCCCTCTCAACGTCATCGCCGGCAACGATGGCGTCCACGTACCTTATCAACCCGGTTACCTCGAGGACCTTAAGGGCTACGTGTCTCGAGCTGGAAGTGACGATACCTACCATGAAGCCCCGTTCCTTTAGGGTTCTCAAGACCTCTAGGGCGTTGTTCATTGGCTTGGCGTTATTTATTAATGATAGGTATACCTCGTTCTTGATCCTAAGGGCCGCCTCGGCATTTTCATCACCGCATAACAACCTGGCAATGTCCAGCGCCCTAAGCCCCATCAGCGACTGTACGTAATCCATGGGTGGTATCGGCAGGTTAAGTCTCCTGCAGGTCTCTATCCAGGACATTACGTGTAGCGGTACTGTATCGACAAGGGTACCATCTAAGTCGAAAACCACGGCTTTAACCCTATTAACCTCAGCACGCAGAGCCTCTTCATTATTGTCCGTAGACCTATAGCTCATCACGCAGTTAATGCTGGGGTGTGGAGTAAAAAACAATTACTCATTAAAGGAGGACCTTGTATAACGATGCAAGTATTAATGATGTTAGGCCAGTGATGTATATCCCGTCGAAAACCCCAGCACCGCCGATTGAAACATGACCCCTCATCAAACGCACGATCCTGCCCATGTTAAGTATGTCGGCACCTATCAAGGTGGATAGAGACCCTAGGCTATAAGAAAAACCCAGTGGGTTCACATGTAGCAATGCCACGGCTATTAATGTAAAGATCAACGTTAACGATACGGGCAACGCCACAGGTAACGTAATGCCAATGCCAGGCACTATCCTTGAGCCGAGCCAATTAATTATTGACGCAATTATTAACGAGATGATGAGGAAGGCAATTACTGCGGCGTTATCAACCAGGTACGTCAATATTAGGTATATCGACGTGATTATCGGTATTACCGCGCCACCCACGTTCAACTCTATGAACAGCTTATCAACCCTCTGCACGATAATTGGTATTGGGAGTAACTTCATGAACTCGATGAGTGGCGTTAGTGGTTCGTAGAACGTCACCTCGGCAATCACAATATTGACATAACTGGTGAGGAGGGAACCGAGGGTCAGGGTTAGCGCAATTATTGGTTCTAGGCCTATGCTTATCAGTACAAGGAATACGAACAACAACAACGGCGAGACCAGTAGAAAACCGATGAAAAGAAATGGGTGTATTGGTAGTGAAAACCTAATGTAAAACCTAGGCCTTACCCGATAATTAATGAACATCCCACCAGCGGTGTTGTATAAGTATTAATAAGTATAACTAATCCACCCTGAGTCCCAAGGCTTAACCGACAGGCCTTACCAGGAGGGTATCGCCCTCAACCCCAATAACGAGAACCCTGGACCCCCTCTTAACGTTTTCAAGGGCCTTGGCCCTCCAGTACTCGCCCCTGACCTTTACATAACCAACATCGCCCTTATTTATGTCATCCACCGCAACGCCCACCTCATTAATGGGCCAATAAAGTCTCTCGGACAATGGCCTAGCCCTTATTATACCTATTACCTTAGCCGCTATGAAACCGCCGAAACCGCCTGCGAAGGCGATTAACGTGTAAAGCACGATCCTGGCCTCTACTTGATTGGCGGATATTAACCATGATTGGGGCGTGTATGTGGGTTGGAGAAGCACTATGCCCAATGCCGCTAGGATTAGCCCCACGATGAATAATACGGCGTGCGTGGTGAAGCCTGCGTGTATATCTATCGCTATGGCGGCCAAACCAATTATCAACAGGGCAAGGCCCAACCAATTAATCGGTAATCCGGTGAGTAATGGTAGGAGGAGTAGGAGGACGCCTATACCAGCTAGGTAATAATGCCTCGTCGCAAAACCTATGATGGCCAGTAGGAGCCCGAGCCCGCTAAGTAGGTCCTGTATAACGGGGTTCACCAGAGCCTCGTATATCTGGAACCCAAGGCCTGGTTGGTAATACGTAATCACTGGGTTTATTACGTAGTACGTGACACCGCCTACCGTACTCCCATTTATCTCGTTTAGCAATGATGGAATGCTGTCGGCTACGAAGTTTATCACGCCGTACCTAAGCGCCTCGTGTGGGCCAAGGTTCGTGTTGTAGAAGACGCAGTCGTAGGCAAACGTCGCATTCCTACCCCTAAATTTAGCCACCTCGATAAAGTACTGACTAACCGCGTTAAGGATCTTGCTCTCGTTTATGAAGATCTCCTGCCCAGTTATTGGGTTTATTTCGATGGGCTGGCAGGACCCAATCACCGTGCTTGGGGCCATGGCCGCGATTGTGGTTGATAGAAGCACCAGCGTGCCCGCGGACCACGCGTAGGAACCCTCGGGATAGACGAAGCCTATGACGGGAACCCTCGAGTTCTCAATTGCAGAGACTATATTCAACGCGGCATCCAGCTCACCACCCGGCGTTTTCAGTAGTATTAAGAGGGCTGAGTTAGGCGTGGACTCGGCCAGCTCCAGCGCGTTTTTGAGTTCGGTGTATGTGACGTCCGTGATTTCACCATTTAGGTTAAAGACGTATACCTCATGAATGACGTAACTACCATTATCATTAACCAATGCATGTATAGTCATGGGCTGTAGTAATAGGGCTATCATTAACGTGATTATGACAAGCCGTGTTGATTTAATGGTCATGCCAATCCCTACTGAGTACCTGAGCCTTCCTGTGAACGCTTTAATGCCGAGGCTGCCAGGGCAGATAGGGAAGTAACCTCGAGCGAGCTTGGAACCACGAGTATTAAGTTATGCTCCTTGGCGATCTCAAGTAATGTGTCTAGCTGCCTCAGGGTTAGCGATATGGGGTTCTTGGTATACGTCTCGGCAGCCCTTAGGTACATCTGTGAAGCCTCGTAATCGGCCTGCGCTAGGATAACCTTAGCCCTCCTCATTCTCTCAGCCTCGGCCTGAGCCGCCATGGCCCTGATCAAGGTGTCGGGCAATTTTATGTCCTTAATCGCCACCGCCGTCACCTTAACACCCCATGGGCTAACATGCTCATCAATTATCGACGCTATCTTCCTGGCAACCTCCTCCCTCTGCGTCAGTAATGTATCTAAATCGACCATGCCTATGACGTCCCTAAGAACCGCTGCGCCCAGGGTGGCTGTCGCGCTCCTGTAATCCGCCACTGAGAGAACCGCCTTAGCCGCATCTATAACCCTCATGTATACCGCCGCGTCTATCGAAACCTCGACATTATCCTTCGTTAACGCCCTCTGGCTCGATAAGTCTATGGACACCACCCTCAGATCCACCGTTATTGGCGTGTCTATTATTGGTATTATAAACACGATGCCGGGGCCGTAAATCCCCTTGAACTTACCAAGCCTTAGCTTGACAATTCTTTGGTACTCCGGGACAACCCTTATTGAGTAGGCCAGGATTGCTATTATTATAATCAATAGAATTATTGTTAATACAATAGTCAACACCAACGCGCCAGCCTGGAGTAATAACCCCATTAACATTAATATGATCAAAGCCAAGGCACTAATAAATCTTACCTTTCCACGACATTGTGCCGCTTTCCGTATTTACCTAGGGTTCGCGAAACGATTGGTTTATAAAGCCTTCCCCTCTACGACTCACAATGGCGGATTATCACCGGTATAGATGGGAAGATATCGAAAACGGGGTCCATAAGTTGGTTCGGGAAATCCTGGAAAGTGGGTATCAACCAAGTATTGTCATAGGCATATCTAAGGGTGGCGTGATCATAGCGTCCCTAATCGCGGACATGCTCAACCTACCGGTTGACTTAATGCAGGTAATGCATTGGGGTTTTGGCAAGGCGGGGGATCAATTAGTGATTAAGTATAGACCGTCACTGAGCATCGCCGACAACTACGTCCTTCTAGTCGATGATGTGGCCGATACAGGGATGACCCTTATGACCGCTAAGGATGAGCTACTTAGGCTTGGCGCCAGGGGCGTCAGGACCGCGGTTCTAGATTATAAAGCCGTATCCAGTAGGTACGTGCCTGATTACTACGCGTATAAATGGACGAGGTGGGTGTACATCATCTATCCATGGGAGAACTTCGAAGCGTTCAGAAACCTAAGCCCTGATGAGGCCAAGACAGTGTTTGCGGCGCACGAGTTGATTAAAATGCGAGAATTTGTAAGGACAGTGAGGTAACTTATCACTCCTCAGACGAGCTGTACAACTCAATTAACTTAGGCGCTTCAACCTTACTCACAAGCCTCTTATTCGTAATCTCAGCCGCTATTTGGTCCAGTCTATCATAAAGGGCCCTAACCCTCTTCTCGATATAGTTTATGAAGTAGTTAACCGCAGCCCTGACCGGCCAGTACTGCGGGCCTTTTAGGTAGAAGTGGTTCACGATATCCCTGGCCCAGTAAATACTATGTTCAAACATCTTCTTCAATAACTCTATGTGCTCAGGCAGCAGGTTGTACTTTATTATCCAACCATCCTTCTCAGCCCTTATGTGGTTCATCGGCACGTAGAACATGGGAACCACCAAGCTCCTATACGGCCTTATCCTATCAAGGAGCTCTATAGTCTCCATAACATCGTCGGGTGTCTCGCCAGGAAGGCCGACTATGGCTGTCAACGCCGGTATAAGCTTTATCTCATGCATAATGGCCAGGGATTCCTCAACCACGTCCCACCAATCCTCAATCTTAAACGGAGCAGCCTTGCCAGGCATTATAGCCTTGGCCAGCCTCCTCGAGCCGGTCTCTAGACCCACCTGGGCGCCCCACCAATCCTGGTGCTCATCCTCTATTATCTCCGCAATCTTTGTCGCAAGTCTATTGTACTTCTTCTCGGCAGCTAGAATGGAGCTTAACGTCGTGTGGCTCCAGGCCATGGTTAGGTAGTACCTCTTGACGAGTTGGTGAAGCCTTATGAGCTTGTCTGGATTTAGCTCAACGCCTGTTGACCCGTATAGAGGCACGTCCTCGGCATGTATCAGGCCATGCACTATACCGTACTTGACATGTAGTTTCAACTCCTCCTCAATCTTCTCCAACGGGTACCACCTGAGGGGCCTTAACGTCACTGGGCAAAACGCGCAACCCCTTGGGCAACCTCTGCCAATTTCTACAAAGCCATTAATGGCTGGATACTTAATGGTTGGTATCTCATCTATACCTGGCGCGTCGTTGGGTCCGACATAGACGTACCTAGGTACGGGCTCGTTATTTAGAATCCTTTTTACTAAATCAACAACGAGCCTCTCACCCTCGCCATCAAACACAACATCAATACCAAAGAAATTAATCAACTCGGGCAGGTAAAGCCATTGCCAAGCAGCCGGCCCGCCGACAACGACCTTTAGACCATTCCTCTCCTTAGCCTCCATTACGTAGGGCCTTATCCTCATCATGAACTTCCTAAACAGGTAGGCGTTCAACGGTTCCTTACCGACTATGGCCGACCAAGTCGATGATGGCGGGTTAAGTCCGAAGTAGTCGTGGTGGCTTAGCATGAGTACCTTAGCGTATGGTATGTACTTATGCACGTGGTCTGGGTCGATTATTGCCGCGTTAATGCCCGCATCCAACAACGCCGCCTCTATCTTCCTCATACCGTAGGGTGCCTGGTACGGCCTACCGTATTTATCAACCTTCATCTTAGGCGCAGCTATGTACTCATGAATCCACTCACCAATCTTCTTGAAGGGGCCCACCGTTATGAATATGGGGCCCGTGGTTACGAAACCTAGGAACTCCTTACCGTGGTAATTACTCATCATTGAACGATCTGTCGTTAATACAACGTCATACTTTGGCATTGTCATTGATGAGAGCAAGGTCTTACCTGGTTTAAAAATTTTTACCACCAAGTAAGATTCTGATTAGTGTTATTTAGGAGTATCGGGTTAAAGGTTTGTTTTAAACCCTATATGCAACGTACTAGGCAATGGAGGTAGTACAACTCGTGGAGGTGTCTGCCGAGGAATTGAACAGGGCTATAAACATCATTAAATGGGCAATTAGGGAATTAGGTATTTCCGAAAAGGAGGTTTTCATTTACATAACGGATGACCACAATAGGGTGAGGGAATTATTGGGGTTGGATAAAGTAAGCCATGAGGAGTGGCCGATAAAGTACATGAGGGGTGACGATACGGACGTAATATCCATAGTACCAACTAGGTTATCGATACTGAGTAACGACGATGCCTCAATAATGGCTCTCCGAGAGACCGCCCTGGTGAGGGTTATGAATGACCCAGTACTCATAAGCATCTGGAACCCGCGTCCCGACATAGGCGACCCATTGATACATAGGGTATCACTGGCCCTACTCAGGAGGGTTGTTGACTTCGTAATAGCTCAGTCGGAATCGCTAACTCGGTACCTCGTAAGCACGTTTAATAAGGATGAGGTAAGGAACCTATTACTAACGTGCGAGCCAACGGTTGATTGCGCAATAGCGGTGTTGGCGCTCGACGTGCCGCTCAGCATTGAGGTTGCGGGTAACGTGGGTTTAGGGCGCTCATTGTGGCACGAGGTCTCCAAAAACATTGATAATGAGTTCTCTCGGAGGTACGATGATTTCCGCGATTTCGTGAGGAACAATTTCAATGTTGAGTACGCATACAATTACCTACTTACGATCTTCAGAAGGCCCCAACCTAGGTAGGTAACGCCTTAGAAAGTAAGCAACACCCCTACCGCTCGGCTCCGGCAGTACTATCTTGGCCCTCCTCCTCAGCTCCGGGACCGCGTTTGCAACGGCAATGCCGTAACCAACCACGTCGACTACCTCAACATCGGTATCACTATCACCAATATACGCAACATCACTGCAGGGTACACCCATTATCTCACAAAGTCGCCTAACCGCGACTGCCTTACTCGACGACGCGGGTTGCAGATGGAGAGCGTAGCCGCTGTGTGAAACCCTTACCTTACCTGCCAACCCCATTTTCCTCAACTCCTCATTGACGATCTCAACCAACTCTCTAGGATCTTTATCGGCCCATAGGGCTATGTCGAACCTCCTGCAGTTGAATTGATACGTAGGTTTGAGGCCGGGTATTGCCTTAATCAACCTAAGTGCGACGTCCCTTAGGCCAAGGTCCTCACATAACTCGTACTGAACAGAGCCGTACTCCAGGACACACCCATTTTCGGCAATTAACGGCGAACCCCTCGGTAAGCCTATGTAGCGGGCCAGTGCCTGAGTGACGATTAGCGCGTTGCCCGTGACTAAGCCAATAACGTACTTACCCACAACCTCCTGGATCGCCTCAAGGGCCTCGGGGTCCAGCGCCTCTGTATTTCTATCCCTAGTTAATGTACCATCAACATCGAGGAGGATGACCCTTATCATCCAGCTGGGCGGGTACGTCGGCGGTTTTTAACCCTTTACACCAACGATAACCTCCCTAGGCCTAGCATCATCGCTCCACTCAATACTCATCAACGCATTGTCGTCGTGATAATACACCCAATCCGTAACCCACCTACCAGTCAATAGGTACACCACGAGGGCCGTGGCGATTAACTCGTGGTTATTCAACGCCTTTATTAACAATGCCGTCACCACAGCCATGGAAATGGACGAGGACAGTACAGCATAGGGTAAGGCGCTGGATGATCCGCCGAAGGCGGCAATAAGTATTGCCAGGATCATTAGGGGTAAGGTTATGAGTAGCAGGGGCTCGGTCCTCCTCGGCGCCAATCTAAAAAGTGGCGTTGGCGGTCTTTGATACAACACGTGGTGGAAAACCTCGTGCATTATGACCCTGCCAAGCAACGTCCGAGGCTTTGCCAGAAGCCCCGTGGATATGTATATGCGGGAAACAAACCTGTAAGGCATGTATACGGAGTATGCTCCAAACAACTCGGTCATTACGTCCGAAACAAGCACCTTGACTGGGTCGTACCCACAGTTAACAAGGGCCCTATTCACCTCATTAATGAACTGCTCGAATGTGAGGTCACCAACCTCGAACTTATATAATACAGGCCTTAACCTATTGATGATGTCCAAATACCTGGAAACCCAGGGCGGTGCCTTGGCCATCTCCGGTCAAAATATTCTATAGATTCCTATATTTAAACCATAGCAAAATATGCTAAGAATGCACCCTAAGGTGCCTTTTTAAGTACGAGCATGTAATGATACGGAGAAACCTCAAGAACCTGCTCCCTCACAAAGCCCTCCCTAGTGAAATATTTCTCAACCTCCTCAGGGCTCAACTTGAAAGGTGGACCAAATAATACATCCTTCTTAAACTCTATAATTAGTAATTTACCTCCAGGCTTCAAAATTCTGCCTACCTCCTTAACCACCAGCTCCTTATCATCAATATCATGGAAAACATTAGACATGAAGGCTAGATCAACACTACTACTGGGTATTGTGGTTCTCGTAATATCCTCATTGAGGATTATCACATTGCTGTAATTACCCAATTCCCTCCTAACAACATCGAGCGCTTCGTTATCTATATCAACACAGTAAAGCTTCGATGCGAAATCCTTGAAGAATCTACAATAATGACCGGTTCCGCAACCGAGGTCAGCAATTACCATACCCTTAGACACGAAGGGTCTGAGGAAGTCATAATTGCCAAAACCCTCCTCATATCTGTGCCTGTGCAGGTGATGTTCGTGATGTTCGCCATGCGTTGGACCTATGGCCTCGGCAAGCCTCCCCTCAATGAATGCCTTGATTGCGTCTTCGGCCTTTCCATTGAAAATATATATCTTAATGCCGTTTCTAGTAGCCACTTGGAATCCTCGCGGCCCTATTTCTGACAATATAACGGTGTTTACGCCACGCTCTAATACGCCTCTGAACATGTGGATTCCCCTAGCATGGGTTGCGTACTTTGCTGGGTTTTCAAAGCGCTCTATAATTTCGTAGGAGCCATCTTCGTGAACATCCACAATCCACACCTCATCACCCTCCCCAGGGCCTGATACGTAGCCATTACTCACGGATATCGCGATCTTCATGCTTTATACCGATATCGAAATTGATTACTGACTTAAAAGCTTTACTAACAAATTCAGTGGGCCTGTCGGGGCGGGGTTTGATTTAAAAAGCCTGGCGGTAACCAAGAAGCGAGGGTATGTTCTCGCCGCAGGTTTATGGGTATGATAGGGCCATTACAATATTCTCACCAGAGGGTGAACTATACCAGGTTAGGTACGCTGGCGAGGCCGTTAAACGCGGTTGGGCAACCGTCGGCATCAGGTGCGTAGATGGTGTAGTTTTGGCGGCGGAGAAGAGGAAGGTTAGCGCCCTCATTGATTTGAACAGTATCGAGAAGGTGTACATGATCGATGACCACGTGGGTATAGCGGCCTCCGGCCTACTCTCTGACGCGAGGGTGCTCATCGAGTATGCAAGGCAGGAGGCGCAATTACACAGGTTGCTCTATGACGAGCCCATAGACATCGAGTTACTGACAAAGAGGATAAGCGACCTTAAGCAAATGCACACTCAGTACGGTGGCGTTAGGCCATTCGGCGCGGCGCTGATAGTGGGTGGTGTCGATAAGCACGGGCCCAGGCTATTCCAAACAGACCCAGGTGGCATATACTTCGGCTTCTACGCAGTGGCCATGGGCGCCGAGTCAGGCAAAATAACCGAATTCCTGGAGAAGGAGTATAAGTACGACATAAGCCTGGACGAGTGCATAAAACTCGCGATTAGGGCCTTGAGCCTCGTCCTCGAGGCGCTGGAGCCCGATAGGCTGGAGATAGGCGTCGTTGATGTAAAGACTAGGCAGTTTAGGAAGTTGACGATAAACGAAATCGCTAAGTACCTGCAAGAGGTAAAGGGCGGCCAAGGCGGTCAATAAGGCCAATCACTGTTTTAAACACCATGGCTGGCACGCCCCATAATAAAACACTTGCGATGTTTCCAAAGGTTAGGTTCGCATGCACCCTCTGCGGTGAGTGCTGTAGGCGCTACTGGATACCGGTTACGCATGTCGATGTCGCCAGGATCGCCAAGTTCACGGGTATGAGGCCCCGGGACTTCCTCGCACTCTTCCCAAAGGACATGGCCGCGGACTGGGATGAACCAGTCATAAAGCTTAGGGATGGGGAGTACTACCTAGTCCTAAAGAAGAGGTTGGATGGCACATGCATATTCAATAAGCGGGTCGGCGATAAGCTCATATGCTCGGTACACCCCGTTAAACCAAACGTCTGTAGGTACTACCCATTCATTTACTGGGTCGAGAACGGCATCGTTAAGTTCGAGGTCTACGAGAAAGCCCTGGGTTATTGCCCCGGAGTTGGGAGGGGTGGCTTCGCGAATTTCAGGGTTGAGATATCCTCAATCAATGAGTCTATTAGGGCTAAGGAGGAGTTCCGAAGGATAATTAATAACTGGAATGAGAGGGTCGATAGGGGCCTTGTCAAAGCCTCCATAGACGAATTCTTCAACTACCTGGAGGGCATCGTTGACTCCTTAAATAAAGGTTCATAAGCACGGCGTTGAGTACTGGTTAAATGCCCATTAGGGAGGGGGATTTCGTTCTGGTCGTGGGCGACGGCGTTAGGCTAGTAATTAAGGTAAGCAGGGGCTTTCGGATAAGTACTATTAGGGGTGTCGTAAACGCGGATGAAATAATAGGTCTTGAGTACGGCTCCGTAGTGAGGACGAACCTAGGCCATGAATTAGTACTCCTTAGGCCGACAATCACCGACATACTACTCGAGAGGGGCGAGAGGGTAACTCAGGTGATCTACCCAAAGGATGCTGCGCAGATAATAATAAGCGCTGGGATTGGGCCGGGCAGCAGGGTTGGTGAGGCCGGCGTCGGCAGCGGCTTCATGACCGCAATACTCGCGTACTACGTTAGACCAGGCGGTAAGGTCTACGGTTATGACAAGAGGGAGGATGCCGTAAGGACCGCTCGGAAGAACCTGGAAATGCTCGGCCTGCTCGATTGGGTCGAGTTGAGGGTTGGCGATGTTGTGAGCGACGGCTTCCTAGAGCGTGACCTGGATGCCGTAATCCTCGACATGGGTGACCCATGGAACGCAATACCGAAGGCAACAGAGGCGTTGAGACCCGATGGGGTCCTGGTTGTCTATGTACCAACCGTGAACCAGGTAATTAAGGTGCTGGGTTCATTGAGGGATTATGGCTACGTGGATGTTAGGATGGTGGATGTGATGGTTAGGGAGTGGAAGACCGAGCCGAACGAGGTTAGGCCACAGACCTGGGTCAACGCTCACACTGGCTACTTAATAATTGGCAGGAGGAGCATTAGGTCTGGTAAACCAACCAAGTAGTTTCTCCATTATTAAGTAAATAATGCCTTGGTACTGCGGTAAGGCAAGCGCAAGCTCCACATTAGCCGCGCCCAACAACCAACCAGCCACTATATCCATGGGCCAGTGAACACCGACGTAGACCCTACCGTAGGACACCAAGGCAGCCTCGATAATCAGTGGCAATGATACGTACCAGGGCAATGAAACCGCGGCTGCATAGGCCCCTGTACCAACGATGAGTGCGTGGCCTGATGGATACGAGGAGTCCGGTTGTTCATGTATGAGCGGGGTTATGCGCAGTACAAGGAATGGCCTCGGTTCGTAGATTACGTGCTTCATTAACTCACCAAGGGCTAGGCTTAGTACGAAGGCAGAGACCATCAGCACGCTTGATCTCCTATACCTACCACCGAAATACCAAAGCACAAGGGCAACCGGTATCCAGAAGAGTGCCCTGCCGTAATCGTCTACGCTCAAAACAATGAGTAGGGGGGTTATTGCCGGGACCCTGTTGTTAAATATTGCAAAGAATAAGTACCTATTAACGGGCGTGTTTTCAGTGCTGAGCAGAACATACACGGTTAACACTATGTATAGGATATACAATATAAGCGCCAGGTATAGGTTCCTACGAACGACCCTGAGCACAAAATACCACGGGCATAAACCCCTTTAATTTATTACCAACGCATCAATAAACCACAGATTTAGTAAATAAGTTTTAATTCCGACCCGCACATGCTCTCGGGAAATGCCAATTAGGATTGCCGTTGTTGATAAGGACCTATGCCAACCAAGGAAGTGCAGTCAAGAGTGCATTAGGTTTTGCCCAATCGTTAGGGGTGGTAAAAGGGCTATCTACATGGATGAGCAGCTGGGGCGGCCCGTAATCACGGAGCTATGCACGGGATGCGGCATATGCGTTAGGAAGTGCCCCTTCGAGGCAATCACCATAGTCAACCTACCCAGCGAGCTTGGTGAGGAGTGCGTTCATCAGTATGGGCCCAGTGGCTTCAAACTCTTCAGGCTACCAATGCCCAAGCCAGGCAAGGTTCTGGGCATAATTGGGCAGAACGCGATGGGTAAGACCACGATAGCCAGGATACTGTCTGGCGAATTAAGGCCAAACCTGTGTAGGGATGGGGCAGTGAGTACGGACGAGATCATAAGGTTCTTCAGGGGGACCGAGCTCCAGCCCTACCTAACGAAACTTTACGGAGGCGGTATCAAGGTTGTGCATAAGCCCCAGTACATAGAGTTGATACCCATGTACGTCAAGGGCACGGTTAGGGAGGTCCTCATGAGGATCGCGGGCAATGAGGAGGTGGTGAGTAGGGTTGCCGAGGAGTTAAACCTGAAACACCTACTCGATAGGGAAGTCGATAAACTAAGCGGTGGTGAGCTGCAGAGGTTGGCTATAGCAGCGGCGCTACTTAGGAACGCCGACTCGTACATATTCGACGAACCAACAACGCACCTAGACATAGTCGAGCGCCTCAGGGTTGCCGAGGCCATCAGGAGGATTGCTGGCGGTGATAGGTACGTGATAGTCATAGACCACGACTTAGCCGTCCTGGACTACCTAGCCGACCAAGTGGTGATACTCTACGGCAAGCCCGGCGCCTACGGCATTGTTTCGCACGTTAGGGGTGCTAGGGAGGGGATTAACGAGTACCTCAATGGCTACTTAACAAGCGAAAACATGCTGATAAGGAGGGAGCCAATAAGGTTCAGGATAAAACCCGCACCAAGGCCTACCCAGAAGGAGAAGGTGCTGCTGGAGTGGACGGACCTCACGAAGAAACTGGGCGACTTCACACTCGAGGTGAGGGCAGGCTCGGTATACAGGGGCGAGGTTATCGGGGTCCTGGGCCCAAACGGGATCGGCAAGACGACCTTCGCTAGACTCCTCGTCAATGAGCTAGAGCCCGACTCGGGCATTGTGATACCGCACGGAGAGGTTAGGATAAGCTACAAGCCGCAGTACGTCAGGGACATAGCCGTTAAGTACGGGGATAAAACGGTGAGGGAGTACCTAGCCATGGTCGCGGGCCCCGACTTCCAATCCAAGATAATATGGCCTGATCTCGCCAACGGATTGATACTGACGCCGTTGATGGATAGGGAGCTCTCAAGCCTAAGCGGTGGTGAGTTGCAGAGGGTCGTGGTGGCCGGCGCGCTCCTTAAGGACGCCGAGGTATACCTACTCGACGAGCCAATGGCATACCTAGACATTGAGCAGAGGGTTAGGGTCGCCTCACTAATAAGGAGGATAATTGAGGAGAGGGACGTCGTAGCCCTAGTAATAGAGCACGACATAACAATGCTCGATTACCTAAGCACCTCAGTGATGGTATTCCTAGGAGAACCAGGCAAGCACGGGATCGCAGAACCACCAACAGACCTAAGGACGGGGATGAACACGTTCCTCAAGAACCAGGACGTAACATTTAGAAGGGAACCCCAGGTTGGTAGACCAAGAATAAACAAAAGAGACTCATACCTAGACCGGCTACAGAGAGAACTCGGCGAATACTACTACTACGTAAGTACGGAGGAGGGTAAGGAATAAATCAAAGATCTACTTACCCGCGGGAAATAACGAATAATGTCTCTGTCTTTGTTGTGGGGTTGATTCATGGCAAAATTTTGCCATGGCTCGGTAATTAAAACAATGTTCTAGACCTACCGCCGCTTCCCAGCGCTGGTTGGTTTGGCGTTGTATGTGTTGCGTGAAATGGTTGGGG
>JAKMAE010000109.1 GCA_022014875.1 Vulcanisaeta sp.
GTTTACCCAACATCCGTCACGGTAATTAGCACTAGTACATAATAAAGGCATTAAATGAGATATAAGTCTAGGTTTACCCATCACAAATTATTGTGAGAGGTAAGCATAGAACTCCCTCAGTAGTCTCGTGAATACGATAGGACCCTCAAACGCAAAGGCGGTAACAACACCAACCAGGTTGGCGCCGCTTTTCAGCAACTCGGCAACCTGCCAACCGTGGAAAACACCGCCTATCCCAATAATCGGTCCTCCAAAGCCCCAGGTTCTAACTTTACGTATTAAGGCCCTGACCAGTGGGTATATTGGGTATCCGCTTAGTCCGCCGTAACCAACCGAGATGCGTGGCTCCTTAATGGGCAGCGTGTTTGCGATGGTTAGTCCATAGCCGTACCTCTCGGCGGCCTCGGTTATCCACCTATAGAAGTCAACGCCCGCGCCTAGGGGTACTTTGATGAATAATGGCTTATCGAAGCCCTCAATAGCCCTGAGCAAATCACCTAAGCGATTTATGTCGTTAAGCCAGGAGCCGCGGTACGTCGGACTACTTATGTTGACCTCAACAGCGTCTATACCGAAGCCCCTGAGCCTGCTGAGCATAACGAGGAACTCCTCCAGCGAGAAGCCTGCGAGACTAACTATGACCCTAACGCCAAACCTACTCGCCAAGTCAACCACCTTGCCCAACCGTGTGATGAAGTCGGCAAAGCCCCTTGACGGGAGCCCCATCGCGTTAACCATAGCCTTAAGGCCCGGGTACTTGACAATGCGGGGCCTCGGGTTGCCCCTCCTTGGTTTCAGGGTTACCGAGCCTATCGTTACGAAGCCCACGCCGCTCCTGGCTAAGCCGTTGATCAACAATCCATCCTTATCAATACCCGCCCCAAGGCCCAGGGGATTCCTGAACCTTATGCCGAAGACCTCGGCTGGGTAATCCATGCCTATACGCAATACGCCAGCTATGCCTGCCCGAATAATGGCGTGTGATATGTCGTGGGTTATGTCTGGAGGTAGGTAATTGATAACCCTAGGCAACACGGGTCCTCACCAGGTAGTTAATAACCTCGTTATACAAATCCTCACCTATGGCCCCCGCATTCAACAGGGTACGCAGTATATACGTCATACTCAGCAGCGCCGTTGCATCAACGCCTTCCCTCCTAATGACCTCCAACCCGCCCTGCTCCCTATCGACGATCGCCACAGCACCCACCACTACCCCGCCAGCGTCCCTGAGTATCCTAATTGCCCTAACAATGGAGCTCCCTGTCGTCACGACATCATCAATCACCGCAACCCTCGCGCCAGGCCTTAAATCGCCCTCCACGAGCCTTGAGGTTCCGTGTTCCTTAACCTCCTTCCTAACGTAAACAATGCCCTTACCCAACTCGTAGGCCACCATGGATGCCCAGGGGATTCCGGCTGTCTCGATCCCGGCTATTAGGTTCACGTCGCGGCTACTCACTAGGTTGGCTAGGGCCTTAACCAACTGCCTGTATATGCCTGGGTGTGATATGGCTACCCTAAGGTCTATGTATATGGGGCTCTCGAGGCCGCTCGTTAGCTTAAACCTGCCAAACCTTATCGCCCCTATATTATACAGGTCGAGTATGAGCTTTGCCGCGTCCATGGCGATCACGCAATCCCCAACGACCTCTCTATATCGCTTAGTTCATGTATTGTGCCGCAGTAATCACACACTAGTTTTAGGGGCTCCCTCGAAACCACGCGGAACCTACTCTTAACGGGCTCCCTCTGCTGGTTCGTTATGCACCTGGGGTTCTTACACTTAATCAAGCCTTCTATTACGTCGGGGACAACAACCTTGAACTTACTAACCACGTCATAATTCCTTATTATGTTCACGGTGGCCGTTGGAGCGACCAGGGCCACGAGGTTAAGTTCATCCCTCGTCAATTCCCTACCCTCAACCTTTACGATGTCTTTAACGCCCAATTTATGGCTTTCCACATTCATTACGAGGGCGACCCTGAACCCCTCACGGCCGGTTATGCCGAGGATCCTCAGAACCAGCAGCGCCCTACCTGCCGGTATGTGGTCAATGACTATACCATCCCTAATTTTACTAATTATTAACTCCTTCTTGTTACTCATGATTCACCACCCAGTACGAGCTTTAGCAAGGCCATCCTAAGCGGCACGCCTAGGCTCGCCTGTTTGAAGTACTTGGCGTGGTGCGTGTTGTCGACAGCAAAGTCTATCTCGTCAACCCTAGGCAATGGGTGTAGTATCACCATTTGGGGCTTGGCCTTCTCGATGAGTTTTAGATCGACCTTGTACGTACCCCTAACCCTCTCGTACTCCATCGGGTCCGGGAACCTCTCCCTCTGTATCCTAACTACGTACAGCACGTCAACATCGTTGATCACCCTATATGGGTCGTCAGTCCAGTCATAAACCATGCCCCTGGAATTCATGAACTCGATCAACTCACGCCTAGGCTTAAGGGGCTCGGGCGATATTAGGTGTAGCCTCACCCTGTAGTAGGACAACGCCTGTATTAGGGAGTTAACGACCCTCGCGTACCTTAAGTCGCCGAGGATCCCTATGGACAACCCATCTATTGTACCGAACTCACGCCAAATGGTGTATAGGTCAAGCATTGCCTGGGTCGGGTGGTTCTGGCTGCCGTCGCCCGCATTTATGACGGGGGACGCTGCGATTTCGGCGGCGAACTTTGCGGCACCCTCGATACTGTGCCTAATCACTATTGCGTCGGCGTATGCGTCGAGCATCCTTATCGTGTCTGCCAAGTTCTCGCCCTTCGCCATTGACGTGGCCTCAACACCGCTAAACCCAATCACCGAACCACCAAGCCTGAGCATTGCCGTTTCGAAGCTAAGCCTAGTCCTGGTGCTCGGCTCAAAGAACGCAAGGGCCAGCACCTTACCATTGAGTATGTTTAGCCTGGACTTGGCGTATTTCTCCATGTTTAGGGCCTCGGTAAATAGAACCTCTAGGTCCTCCCTTGTGAAGTCCAGCACGGTTATTACATCCCGACCAAGCCAGCCCAAGGAACCCACCGACTGCTCGGTTAAAGCCCTAATAAGGCTTACTCGCAAGGGGCTAACACAAGGCCCCGGTAATACCTTAAGCGCATTGAGTAATCACGGCATGGTTTTCGCGTTTTCGCGGATTGTCCTCACCACATCGTCGGGGGATACGTTTACTGTCCTCCTCTCGATCATTGCCCTCAGGGCCCAGTAGTAGGCAGGTATTTGGTAGGCGTAGTCGTTCCCGAACCAGGGCTCGCCCTGCACATCAGACGTGTCAGATAGCCTCCACGCACCTAATAGGCGAACCATCACGTTACCCTCAAGGAGCCCGAAGTACCCCCTAACAATGTCAGGCTGTCCCACGAATTCGCCGAGGTTTAACTCCCTGGCGGCGCTATTACCGTTCTCTATGAGTTCATTAAGTACCTTGCTTATACTTCCGCACCTACCTGCCTTACAGTACTTATCAAAGGTGTTTTTGATTCTGTTAATCACATTTTCGCGAAGCCACATTGCCACGTCCCAATCATAATTATTAACAAGCTCGTCCAGCTCCCTCATGTTCCCGCCCAGGAGTTGCCAGAGCAACTCCACATCGACATTGACCCTAACGTGCATGAGAACCTCATTGAGGATCTTCTCGAAACTCCTCCTTGGCAGGTTCCAAAACAGGTACAGGGTGGAGTGGCCCTTACCACCTAGTTTATCGGCCACGTCCAACGCAGCCTGGTCACTAAGTGCAAAGATGAAGTAAAGCCTCTTCT
>JAKMAE010000110.1 GCA_022014875.1 Vulcanisaeta sp.
TCTCACTAGCAGTATTCATCAACGCGATGGGGGATTTAGTTGAGGAGGTTTTGAGACTTAAGCGGGAGAGGGATGCCGTAATTCTAGCCCATAACTACCAGAGGCCTGAGGTTCAGGCTGTGGCTGATTTCCTCGGTGATTCGCTGGATTTGTCCCTTGAGGCGGCTAGGACTAATGCTAAGGTCATAGTCTTCGCCGGCGTGTACTTCATGGCTGAGGTAGCCGCCGTGTTAAATCCTGACAAGCTCGTTTTAATACCAGACACCAGGGCGGGCTGCACATTAGTTGACTCCGTCAGGGCTGAGGACATAATTAGGTGGAGGAGGGACCACCCCAACGGTGTTGTTGTTACGTACATAAACTCGTCAATCGAGGTTAAGGCAGTCTCGGACTACGTCTGCACCTCAGCCAACTGCCACAAGATAGTTGAGTCGATACCCAGGGATAGACCAGTACTCTTCGTACCCGATAGGAACCTGGGCAACTACATAAGGTACGTCACGGGTAGGGACAACCTCTACGTCTGGAACGGTTCCTGTTACGTCCATGATAAAATCACGTATGAAGTCCTCGCTAGGGCAGCAATGGAGAATAGGGGCTCCATACTGCTCATCCATCCTGAGTGCTCAGGGACCGTCGACATGCTTAGGAATGCCGAGAAGCTGGGGGTGAAGGTTAGGGTTGCGTCGACCCAGGGCATGGTGAAGGCCGTAAAGGAGTCGGGCGGTGGCAGTTTTGTAATAGCCACCGAGACGGGGATAATCAATAGGATATTGAGGGAGGTGCCGAATGCGAAGGTCGTGCCTGCCCTTGAGGATGCTGTTTGTGAGTTCATGAAGTTGATAACGCTGGATAAGATCCATAGGTCATTGAGGGACCTTGTGCACCCCGTGAGGGTTCCCGAGGACCTGGCCAGGAGGGCTAGGGTCGCGATTATGAGGATGTTTGAGTTTAGGTGATGCGTATGAGGCTTGTGATTGTTGGTTCGGGGATTGCCGGTTTAAGCGCGGCGATTAGAGCTAGGGAGGGCGGGGTCGACGATGTCGTTGTAATAACGAGGGATCGGCATGGCGGTAGTTCGTGGAGGGCCCAGGGAGGTATTGCTGTACCCATTGATGACTCTGACGTTAAGGCTCACGTTAATGACACGCTCGTAGCAGGCAGGTACCTGAATGATGAGGGGGTTGTCTGGAGCTACATTGGGCTTGCGCGCGATGTCCTTAATTGGTTGATTAGGCACGGTTTTGAGCCCTGCAGGGGAAGGTCCCTTGAGGGTGGTCACAGTAGGGCTAGGGTTGTTAGGGCTAGGATCGGTGGTGATAGAATTGGTGAGGCTGTGATGAGCGTCTTGACGAGGGTTTCCGAGGAGGTTGGTGCTCAGGTGATTGAGGGTAGGCTGGACAGCATAGAGGTTAATAACAACAGGGTCGTGGGTATCACGCTTGACGACGGTGATTTCATAAAGGCCGACGCGGTTGTGCTCGCCACAGGCGGTTATGCTGGGCTGTACCTATACAGTACCAATGATGGGGATGGCTCGGGTATTGAAACCGCCATGAGGGCCGGTGCCTTGGTCAGGGACCTGGAGTTCGTGCAGTTCCACCCAACGGTCGCAATGCTTAATGGGGATCTATTCCTAATATCCGAGGCCGTTAGGGGTGAGGGTGCAAGGCTTGTTAATAAGGATGGCGAGTACTTCATGAGGAGGTACGACGAGAGGGCAGAACTAGCGCCGCGTGACGTGGTTAGCAGGGCTGTTTATAACGAACTCGTAAGGACTGGCGGTGTTTACCTAGACGTGTCGCCCATTAAGGACTTCGAGGAGAAGTTCCCGGCAATAAGCAGTTTTCTGAGGGCGCACGGCCTTAGGCCAGGTAAGGACCTAATACCCGTTGTGCCTGCGGCCCATTACGCAATTGGCGGCATCGCAGTGGATGCGCTGGGTCGAACAAGTGTTAGGGGGTTGTTCGCAATAGGTGAGGCCTCATCATCCCTATTCCACGGCGCCAATAGACTAGCCAGTAACAGCCTGCTGGAAGCTCTCGTGCAGGGCTATCTAGTCATTAGGGCGTTCAAGGCCTATTATAGCGGTGGTGCCTGGAGATATCCCGTGATTGGCAGGTACGATGTTGTTGTACATACGAGGTGTAGATTGGCGAGTTACGTGGATATGGGACGCGTCAGGGATGTGTTGTGGAGGTATGTCGGTATCGTGAGGAGTGAGGATGGGCTTAGGAGGGCTATTGATGAGCTTGAGGGCTCGTTACTGCCGAGCCTCATTACCAAGGCGGCGATGATTAGGAGGGAGAGTGTTGGTGTTCATTACAGGGTTGATTACCCGAGTTGGTCGGGGACGAAGTTCCACATATTATTTAGGTGCGGTGATGAGGCATGATAGAGGCTAGGTTGTTCGCGTATAAATTACTGGATGCTTTGAGGGAGGACGACCCATTCTGGGACCTAACAAGCGTAATCGTACCTAACGAGTATGGGGAGGCTTGTGTCAGGGTTAAGGAGGACTGCGTAGTAGCTGGCATGGAGGAGGTGGCCGAACTCCTTAGGTTACTCGGGCTAGAATTCACGGTACTAAGGGGCGATGGCGATGTGGCTAAGGCGGGCGATTGCGTGTTGATAATTAGGGGTCAAAAACCCGATTTACTCAAGGTTGAGAGGGTTGTTTTGAACGTGCTCATGAGGGCCTCGGGCATAGCCACGATGACGAGGAGGATACTCGAGAGGGCCAGGAGCGTGAACCCAAGGGTCAGGGTGGCCGCCACGAGGAAAACCACGCCATTCCTTAGATACCTAGAGAAGAAGGCCGTGGCCATCGGCGGCGGCGACCCACACAGGTTCAGCCTTAGCGATGCCGTGTTGATAAAGGACAACCACATAAGGGCTGTTGGTAGTCTCGAGAAGGCAATAATACTGGCTAGGGAGAGGTCTCCCTTCACGGTGAAGATAGAGGTTGAGGTAGAAACAGTGGAGGATGCCATTAAGGCTGCGGAGTTGGGGGTCGACATAATAATGCTGGACAACATGAAACCCAGCGATGTGGCTAAGGTGCATGAGGAATTGGTGAGGAGGGGCTTGAGGGATAGGATTATCCTTGAAGCGTCCGGAGGCATTAATGAGGATAACGTGATTGAGTACGCTAGATACGTCGATGTCGTGTCGATAGGGGCCCTGACGCATAGTTATAAATCAATCGACATGAGCATGGACCTCATAAAGTAGGCATTAAACCCAATACTCACTACCGAGCCTGCAATACATAGGCAATCAATAAAGAAGTAGCCTTCCCTCCCTGAGCCTCCCAGTCACCGGGTCCACCTCAAGCTCGAGTATCTCCAGTGTTGTTACGCCAATGAGGACCTTATCGATTACGTCAGAGATAACCACAGGGACTATTTCCGACCTGCCCTCGAGCTCGATGAATGCCCTGGACCTATCAACCTCAATAACACCTGCGCCAGTCATTACCCTTGATTTAGCGGTAATCCTAAGTCCTAACTCATTGGCTATACTCCTCGGCACGACGGTCAGCGTTGCTCCAGTATCTACGAGCGCCCTCGTCTCAATTATTTTCAATCTATCCTCATTACCTATCCTTACATTTACCCATATATGTCCCACAATATGGTTTTATCCCTGGTTATTTTAAGGCTTTCAGTAAATCAATCCTCGAATCTATCGTAGTCATGGTAATTCTATCAGTCTTTATATCGATATATTTATATACAATGACTATATTTCGCTATTGATGGGTAGG
>JAKMAE010000111.1 GCA_022014875.1 Vulcanisaeta sp.
TATGAAGGGTGGGAAAGAAGAAGGGGTTTGTTTTTAGCCCGCGATAGCGGGCATACCTTATTTATTTCGGAAAAACCTTCTCTCTGGGGGTATTTAAAGGTTTTTTGCGTATTATGTTTTGTAGATTGTGAGTTTTTTACATTGTTAAAATATTTATTTATGTAAAATATTCGTACTAAAACGGTTTGCGGTGGTGTGGTTTTGAGCTACGTTGAGGGTGAACCAGGGTCTGGTTGTTCGTTATTGTTTAGTCGTGTCATTGCTTGTTTTTGGTTTTACATGTATGAATTGATTGCTGGTTTGTGGTTGATGGGCTTATTTACCTGGTTGTTGAGGTCTTCCTTTCAGTGGGTTTAAGTCTGCCCTGCCTAGTTACTTTATGACGGCTTTCCTTATTCTTTCTATTCCCTCCCTAATCAGCGCCTCATCCAATGCAAAGCTGAGTCTCACGTATTCCCTGCCCATGTGCGTTTCGGAAAACGCTGTTCCGGGCAGTACCACTACGCCGTAGTTCTCCAAAAGCCAGTCTGCGAATTGTTCAACGTCCATGCCTAGTTTATCTAGTAGGCCCTTGATCCTTGGGTACATGTAGAAGGCGCCGGTGCTCCTCCAAACCTCTATGCCGGGTATTTTACGTAGCTCCTCATACATGACATCCCTCCTTCTCCTAAATAGCTCAATCATTGCCTTGGCGGCCTTCCAGGACGCCTCACTCCTCATGGCCTCTACACCGGCCTTCTGGGCTATGCTTGGTGGGCAACTGTAGGTGTTTGTCGCTAACCTCTTTAGTGGTTCGATGACTTCCCTACTCGCCACTAAGTAACCCAACCTCCAACCCGTCATTGAGAATGTCTTGCTGAACCCGTTAGTATATATCACGTAATTCCTCCACTCGGGCTCGAGCTCTAGAACCCCCTTGAACGCTCCCTCCTCGTAGACGAAGTTGTCGTATATCTCGTCAACTATGACGAGCAACCTATGGTCCTTCGCGATCTCCAGTAGCTTCGATATCTCGTCGGGCCTGAAGACAGCACCCGTTGGGTTGTGCGGGTTATTTATCACTATGGCCCTCGTCCTCGGGGTTATGGCCCTCTCGATAGCCTCTAAATCAAGCATGAACCCCCTGTCCTGGTCGAACTTCATCGGTACGAAGATGGGTTTACCGCCGAAGAACCTTGTTAGCTGGGGGTATGCCGGGTATGTGGGGTCCGGTATTATCACCTCGTCACCTGGTCTTACGTAGGCGGCTATTGCTAGGAAGATTGCGGTTTTGGTGCCTGTGGTGACGATGATTTCATCAGGCCTTACGCCGGCGTGATACCTATAATTAAGGTAATCCGCTATGGCCTCCCTAAGCTCCCTAATGCCCTCAGTCTCCGTATACCCCGTGAATCTCTCGTCCAGTGCAGCCTTGGCTGCGTTTATTATGTTGTCGAATGTGGGTAGGTCAGGTTGGCCGATGCCGAAGGATATCACCCTTATACCCTTCCTCTCAGCCACGTCGCGCGCCTTTGCTAGGTATAGGAAGGCCTTTTCGCCCCCCATTTCCTTCACGGAATCCTTAAGATAATCAATTATTGGGTTCATCAACGTACTAAATAGTGATCTCTTAATAAGTATTTTTCATCAAATAATCCACATTGGAATAAATAGCACTATGTATTTTTGTAGAGTTGTCATAAAGTGTTGGATAATTATTTCACGGCAACCCCTACTCCAATGGTTTTAGTGTCATGTCATCCTCATAGGATATGACGCATATGAATTCGGCATCCTCATTGCCTATGTTCTCGATAGCGTGCGGTTCATACTGGGCTGTGAAGAAGTAGTCTCCGGGGCCTAGTTCATACACGTCTTTATCCGTTCTAACCCTTAGCCTACCCCTGAGTATTATTACGGCCTCGGTGTATTTATGGTTGTGAAGGGGCATGAAACCGCCTGGCTTCACAATGAACCTCCTCACCGCGTACTTGGCGCCATGATCCTTAGTTATTAACCATTGAATATAAAAGCCACGCGTGCCCCTTAGCATTTTTGAGGCGTCCTCCAACGGTACATTGTTTATGTTATTGACAATCACGGGCAAAGGAAGTAAGGAGGGATTTTAAAAATAATATTACATTGGTATCCGTTTTATAAAAGTATAATATAATGCGTGTTCTCGAACATAATCCATATGTATTTGTCTATCGGCTTTTATGTTCGAGAGATCCCTATCTTTTTTCGTCCTATTAAACTTTGTTCTTATCATACGGGTTATGAAGTACGTGCTTCTTTAAAAACCTTTCTACGTATCTGCGTTTTAGTGAGTACGCCTATATCGGGCCCTTCTTTTCAAACTTAAACCTCTCATATATCAGGTATACCCCATCACTACGTATGTAGAACTCGGCGGGTAGTTTGTAGCCATTAACCCACGCGAAGTACCTGGCGTAGTCCTCCCTGATATCCTCAGGAACGAGCACTACGCTTTCCTGGGTATACCTCGTGGTGCTTGTCATGACTAGGTAATCGCCCTGTCGCTTAATGATCATTCTCACGGTCCCACCATACGCCTCGTAAACACCCTCCAACTTCCTCGCGATTTCCTCCTCCCTAAATATCCTCAATTCCCTGGCCGGGTCGTGGTTAAGCATTAGGGATAATGCGTAAAGCCCAACCCTAGTTGGTGAGTAGCCCTCCGAGTTCGCCATAACTATTACGCCAATACCATCGCTCGGTATATACCCCATAAATGCCACGTGAACCAGGACATTCCCGCTGTGGTAAATGAGCTTCCTTCCAAAGAATTCATTGCTTATGATTAAGCCATAACCATAACCCTCATCGCCAATCACCCTCCATGGCACATCCACGTACTTCCTCTCCGCAAGCTCCAGATACTCCCTACTTACGATAGTTACGCCGCCCAGCGAGCCCCTGTTTATGAGCATGGACACGAACCTAGACATGTCAATGACGTTGCTGAGCAATCCACCGTCTGACGTGACCCCGAAGGGGAACCTACTCCTCATTAAATCGCCATCCCTGGTGATTATGTATGCAGCAGCCGTGTCAGGATCCCTCTCGAAATCCTCAGCCCTGAAGTAACTCCTGTCCATGCCTAGCGGCTTCAGTATGTTTCTCGTCACGTAGTCCTCGTATGAAACACCGCTCACCTTACTGATTATCCTACCAAGCAATACGTACCCCTCATTCAGGTAGAAGAACCTCTCGCCCGGCCGCGCCACTGCCCACCTCTCGGCATCCCTCATGAACGTAATCACATCGTCCGGGGTAGCCAATGGTAATAGGTTTGCCTCGAGACCTAAAACGCCATTTATGAACGCCTCGGCGTATCCAAGGGCCGGGATTCCGCTAGTGTGTGTCAATAAGTGATGTATCCGGACAGGTTCGCCAAAGGGTCTTAACCTAAGCGGTATGTATTTATCCACTGGGTCCATGAGATCCAACCTGCCCTCCTGGACGAGCCTGAGTATTGATAGTGCGGTGAATGTCTTCGTTATCGAGCCAATGCCGTATACAGTACCTGGCGATGCCGGTAAACCGCGCTCTAGGTCTCTAAAACCGAAGCCCCTTGCGTAGATTAACTCATTACCCTTAACAATACCGATGCTTAGGCCCGGGACCTTGAACTCCCTCATTCTACTTAGGATGAAGCCCTCAAGCCTCTCCAAGTCCACGCCCTGTAGAGGCACACCTTAATTTAAGTAGCTATTGGATGGGGATTAGGGACCCGATGTCGCACTTGGTATG
>JAKMAE010000112.1 GCA_022014875.1 Vulcanisaeta sp.
AGATTTACCTAAAAATGGAAGGTTACACATACACGGGTAGCCATAAGATAAACTCCGCCCTGGCCTGGGTTTACTATGCACTTAAGGATGGCGCTAACTTCGTGACGACGGAGACAGGCGCTGGGCAGTGGGGCTCGGCTGTTGCCCTTGCGGCTGCACTATTTAAGATTAAGGCCCATATCTTCATGGTTCGCGCTAGCTACCTCGCAAAACCATTGAGGAGGTACTTAATGCAGATGTACGGTGCGGAGGTTCACCCGAGCCCAAGTGACTTGACGGAATTTGGTCGTAAATTACTCAGCGAGAACCCAAACCACCCAGGTAGTCTGGGTATTGCTATAACCGAGTCAGTCGAGTACGCGCTTAAGCATGGTGGTAAGTACGTGGTTGGCAGCGTCGTGAATGCCGACATATTATTCAAGACAATAGCTGGGCTTGAGGCTAAGAAGCAGCTGGAATTGATTGGTGAAGACCCGGACATCATGATCGGTGTAGTTGGTGGCGGGAGCAATTGGGGTGGCGCATTTTTCCCATTCATTGGCGATGAGCTTAGGAGTGGTAAGGTTAGGCGTAGGTACATAGCGGTGGGGGCGTTGGAGGTCCCCAAGGTAACGAGGGGCGTTTATAGGTACGACGATCCAGACACGGGTAGGGTCTTGCCTCAATTGAAAATGTATACGATAGGTGCGGACTTCGTACCGCCACCAATATATGCAGGTGGGCTGAGGTACCACGCTGTCGCGCCAACGCTTTCATACCTAATGAGTAAGGGCTACGTTGAGGGTAGGGATTATGACCAGGAGACCGTGTTCAAAATGGCCCAGATCTTCGCCCAGGTGGAGGGCTACGTACCCGCGCCCGAGACGGCTCATGTATTACCAGTAATTAAGGAGATCGCTGATGAGGCAAGGAGGACCGGTGAGAAGCATACAATATTGATTAGCTTCAGCGGCCATGGACTACTTGATTTAGGTAACTACGCCGATGTCCTGGGTTTCTCGAAGTAACTAAATCCTTAATTTACTAATTATCCTATTGACCAACTCCTCGGCCTCCCTAAAGTTGTACTCCCTCATCATACCAATTTTACTGGCCGCCTCGGAACCCTCGGCGTGTATCATGGCAGTTAGTAAGTAACCAGTTAGGTGGCTTGAGGCTAATTCCCTAACGAAACTCATTATGCGGTAACGGGCATCGCCATCCACGGCACCCCTAACGTACTTACTAATGTACTGTCTCTCCTCAGGGTTGGCGTAATCTTCATGGGACGGCATAGTCGCAATGAGGCCTCCCGCAATGTCTATCAACCCATGCACAACATCTATGAAGTGCTCGTTGGAGTACAATTTACTCACATTCGTATAAATTGGGTTCGGCACCGCGATTCCCTCATCAATTAATGGTTCAAGGGCCGCGGTCATCGCCCCCATCCTCATGATCTCCTTATACATAATCATCTTTACAATCCAATCCCTAACATGTGGTGCATTCTCGATACCGTTAGCGCGAGCCGCGAGTAAGGCCGCGCCTAGGTATAAATTAGCCGTTGCGGCTCTGTAGGATATTGCCGTGAATCTGTGATACGTTGCGAAATACCAGGCAAGTGGCCCCGCGAACTCCCACTCCCTAAATAGGAACACCCTGTCCCAGGGCACGAAGACGTGGTCGAGTATCGTCAATGACTCAACCTCAAACCTAGTCCTAGCGTTTACGGCGTTTGGGTTACCGTCATACTCAAGGACAGGCCTAACTATGAACTTAACACCCCTGGCGTTTGCTGGGATTGCGAAGGCCACTGCGTAGTCCCTGTCACCCTCAACCATGGCTCTGTAGGGCAGGAATATTATTTCATTAGCAACAGGTCCCTGCGTGGTGTGTATCTTTGCGCCGTTAACCACAATGCCATCATCCCTAACCTCAACAACCCTTACATAGAGGTCGGGGTCAGGCTGTTCGTGGGGTCTCCTCGACCTATCACCCTTAACGTCCGTCTGGGCCACGGCTAGTGCCAGGTCGTTCTTCACCACGTACTCGTAGTACTTCGCGACCCTCTCGAAGTAGTGCGTTCCGTATTTAGCATCAACCTTCTTAGTAACGATCATTAGCGAGAACAGGGCATCGCTACCTATGGCCTGTATTATGTTGAACATGCCGTCGAACCTCATGGTATCATTATAAATCAACCTATGTCTATCGAGGAGGTCGTTTGCAGACCTCGGTATCTTAAAATAACGGCTTATCCTGCCATAATTAGGGTCGTCGTAAAGCCTATCCTCGACACTAAAGAGATCAGCGGCATGCCTAGCTGCTATGCCGATTACGGGGTGGGTAGTTACATCATCAATCCTTTTACCCCTGTAATAAATAACCCTACCATCCCTGAGGGATTCCAAATACTCACTGGGTCCCCTGGGCATGGTTACGCTAATCGATGCATCACTATAAGCGTTTTCATTATATATCGTTGTGGTTAATAATATAGCTATATTTAGAGGTTTAGTTTGTATATTTTAAATAATTTTAACAAACCTATGGCTTCCAAACCTCCCTTCTCAGTGCATCAACTATTGTCAATAGGTTTATTTCATTTGTCCCTTCATAAATTCTAGTTACCCTGTGATCCCTCCAGTACCTCTCCACGTCAAACTCCTCGAAGTATCCATAACCACCGTGTATCTGTATTGCATCATCAATTACCTGATTCGCGACCTCGGTTGCGAATACCTTGGCGGCTGACGTTATTGCGGCCATGGCCCTTGGGTCAATCTTGAACTTTATGTAATCATCGACGTAGTAAGCAGCCCTATAGACTAGGGACCTGGCGGCCTCTATGAGCATGGCCATTCTACCAAGCTTTTCCTGAATCAATTGGAAGTTTATTATTGGTTGGCCAAACTGCACCCTCTTCTTTGCGTACTCAAGGGCCTTATCGAATGCGGATAGCATCAGGCCGAGGGCTATGGCCGCGGGGCCCAGCCTTGAAACGTTGAAGTATGCCAGGGTCCAGTAGAATCCCTGATTAATGCCCTTCTCACCACCAACCACGTAATCTATGGGAACCTCGACATTGTCTAGGTATATCTCACCAACGGGTATTGCCCTCTGCCCCATCTTACCCGTCAATTTCCTAACCGTGACACCAGGCCAATCAGTATGTATTATAAAGAGTGTTTGGCCCCTATGCTTCTTCTCTGGATCGGTCTGGGCGAGCAATACTCCGTACTTTGCCGTTGGCGCATTCGTTATGAAGGTCTTCATACCCCTTATTATGAACTTATCACCCTTCCTCTCAGCAATTGTGTTTAATTGCGTAATATCGGTGCCATGCTCCGGCTCTGTATATGCGCCGAAGAACGTGGTTTCACCCCTATACACAGGGGGCAGGTACTTCTTCTTCTGCTCCTCGGTACCAAAGAAGTAAAGTATGTGTGATGAGAATGTACCACTCATTATAGCTATGCCGAGCGTCGGCTCAGCCCTAACCAACTCCTCAGTAACGACGATATCCGCCAAGTACGTCGAAAAACCACCACCATTGTACTCGGTGGGTATGGACGGCGCCAGGAGACCAAGCTCACCAGCCTTCCTATAGAGATCCCATGGAAACTCCTCCCTCTTATCCAACTCCCTAGCCAACTCAGGGCTAAAGTTCCTCTGGGCAAACTCCCTAGCGGT
>JAKMAE010000113.1 GCA_022014875.1 Vulcanisaeta sp.
CTACCAATAATGTACCGATTTCTAATAATCCACCAAGGATTTGGTAGTCGGTGGATACTTTAATGCCGAAGTATGTGAATAAAAGCGATATTGTGCCTGCGGTTATGACCACGAGAGGCCAGTACTCAATTATGGAGTAGCTCAGGTTAACTAGTAGTAGGAAGGATGCCAAGCCCAGGAACCCAAATGAGGCGTAACCAATTATTATGTAGAATGCCATGTTCCACGCCTGAAAAACACCCATGTAACCACCCAACGAGACAGAGACGAACTTGTAGTAACTACCTGCCGACGATACGAACCGTGAGAATTGATAACCAGTATTCATAATAAATAGGTAGAACACCACCCCCAGCGCGATGGAGAGTGGTAGCGAACCGAGGGCAAAGTAGGCGGCGCCAGTTATTAGGTATGCAGCATCCGCCGCTATCGACATAACCCCTATGGCCTGCCACACAAGCCTGAACTCCCCGAGTATACCCCTGGGAAGCGATAGTACATGCCTATCGTAACTCATTGAAAGAGGCATTACACCTCCACCCTTTAATTTATTTTTACGAGTAATAATTAACGAGGGATCACAATGCTTTAATAGGGAGGATCGGTTAGTATTCGTAGCAATGGCACGTAGAGTCATCAACATCATACCCGTGCTAGACATCATGGGAGGATTCGTAGTCCACGCGATACGTGGTGAACGCGACAATTACAAGCCCTTTACCGACAGCACCCTGTGCAGTAATGCGAAGCCAACATGCGTGATAGACAGGCTTTACTACCTGGGGTTCAGGACAATCTACATCGCCGACCTGGATTCGATAATGGGTATTGGGAGTAACCGTTGGGTCATAGATTACGCATTGCACAGGGGATTTAGGGTCTACGCTGATGTTGGCAGGGATGGCCTATCGTTGATGGATGGCGAGAACCTGCATTACGTCATTGGGACCGAGTACCTAATGTACCCGCAGGAACTAAGGCTAATCAACAATAGGGTTTCCAGCCTAGATCTTGAGTACGAGAGGGTCAAGTTCATGAACGGCACCTACGAATTGAGCGAAGTTGTGAAGAGCATCGTAAGGACCGGCGTAACGCCTAGGGCATTACTAGTCATAAACCTCAAGTACGTGGGCACGATGCAGGGAATAAATAGAAAGGCTTTGGATCTTGTCAGGGCATCATACAACGGCCCATTACTCGTAGGGGGTGGCCTGCGTGGTGCTGATGAGATCCAGGAATTGATAAAGTACAACCTAGATGGCTTGCTTATCGCCACGGCACTACATAGGGGTTTCATAAGGGCACCCAGCATCACCGTATAAGGCCAGGTTAGAATTAACCATGGCATCTTCATCGCATTTGGCCTTAATGCCTTTTCCTTCGATGACCATCACTACGGCACTACCCAAACCATCAATTTAACCATACATAACGCACTTGTTAGTTATGTCATCAAGCCGTATATCCTCGCCTTCCCAACTTTAGCTGTCTAGGGGTATTATGGAGGTAAAGAATTAAATACCGTATATAGTAGGTGACTGCGGGAATTCAGATGTCGCAAAAGTACAAACCCATCTTTATATTCTTAGACACTGATAAGCATGCGAGCCCCTTCGACATACTTACCGTGATAGACCTAATACCTGACGTTGTTGTGCTGAAGTATGAGCAGGTAACGCCTGACGATGCCGAGAAGATAATATACGACGCGATGTTCCCTAGGGGGCCGAAGGGTGCCAAATTCACTAAGGTTTTCGTGAATGGTAAGGATCTGAACACTGTCAACGCCATTGTTGAGAGGTTAAGGAAAATAATGTTCCCACCATTCGAGTTAGCGGTCATCGTTGACCCCAGAGGGTCATACACGACGGCAAGCGCTGCCGTCCTGAAGACCTTGCAACTCTCGATGAAGCTCGGCCTTGGATCTTTCGAGGGGAAGAGCGTCACGGTGCTCGCAGGCACGGGACCCGTGGGCATCGCCGCGGCATGGCTTTACGCATCTGAGGGGGCTAACGTCACGGTCACATCCCGCGAATTATCGAGGGCTCAAGGCGTGGCTAATAGCATAAATAATGAGTTGAAGGTTAATAGGGTAGTCGGTGTTGAGGCGAGGACTCCGGAGCAGGTGGGTAGAGCTATCGAGAATGCGGACATCGTGTTATCCACGGGGGCGCCTAGCGTCACGTTACTACCGCTGAACGTTCTCAAGAGTTATGGTAAGAGGGTTAGGATTGTGGCTGATGTCAACGCGATACCACCGTACGGTATCGAGGGTATTGACCCCAACATGGATGGTAAGGAGATGATACCTGGCGTTTATGGTATTGGCGCCCTAGTCATTGGGATCCTTAAGAATAACATAGAGACGGAGCTGATAAAGAAAGCACTTCAGGAGCCCAAGGGCATTTTCGACTTTAGATCCGCGTATGAGATTGGTAAGAACCTATTCCTAAAGGCTTGATAAAAGGGCACTGATTAAGGTAGGCGGCGATGCCGTATAATGATAAGGACGTTGTTGAGGGCTACATAATCGCCTATGGACCCTACCTATGGGTTGTTAAGGGGTGCGAGCACCCAAAGGGCTTTTTCATAGCTTATCCGAGGTACTTGAGGAGGGATGGACTCAAGGTGAAGGACCCATCATTGGGCGTGTCTATAGCGAGGAAGTTGGGGTTGGTTAAGTATTTTGATTGTTTAATGATGGAGGTCCCCCTAGTACCACGTGATGAGGTGGAGTTCGTGCTGAACCCGTTCGATAGGGATCAATGGCCTCAATTACCTGGTAGCATTGCGTCATTTCTCAATGCATTGAACGTGATGGACTCTAGGCATGTTGGGTTAGCCGGTAGCTACCTAGTGTCTAGGGTCCTCCCTGTCAAGCCGAGGGACCTCGACCTACTGGTGAAGGGGAGGGATTTGGGATTGAGAATTTACAATAGGCTTGTCGATATGAGGAATAGAGGGTTGACCAAGCCTTACGTGGAAAATGAGGATTTCGGCGGGACTGATCCCAAGACAAGGAATGCGCTATTGAGATATAGGGTATTGGAGGGCATATTCAATGATCTTGTGTACAGTATTAGGGTCATATCCTGCCTAGAGAATGAGGTGCCAAAATGCGTCAGTAGGGTGGAGTACTACACGGGTGAGGTTGTGATAATCAAGGCGCTGTCGCCATTCGCAATGCCCTATCTGTACGAAGCCATACTTGGGGATTATGGGAGAGTTTTCGTGAGAAGCCAGAGAATGAGGTTTAGTGAAATACCCGAGCAGTCAAGGCTCCTTGTTAGTAATTGTAGGATTGAGTATTACGAGGATGGGGAGGTTTATCTATCACTCGATAACCCTGAATGCCTTGTTAGCATCCTAATGTGAGTTCAATATTACATCTTTAATTATGTCTAGTATTGCCTGGGCACTATTGACTACGAACACGTTATCCATCTTCGATAATCTATTGATATTCTCCACATCGATAGACCTCGGCCTTAACTTAACTTTCTCCCAACACTTGACGGCATCGTATGGGCACACATGCTCGCATAGGGTGCAGCCAATGCACTTCGTATAGTTTATTCTGGGGTAGCCATCAACCCTCTCGATAGCCTTGGCAGGGCACCTCCTCATCGGCTCGCAAACCTCACAATTCT
>JAKMAE010000114.1 GCA_022014875.1 Vulcanisaeta sp.
TTATGGCTTCTCCATCATGGCTTTGTAATTCAAAGTCTGGTGCATCCTCTCCCTCAGCCACCATCGAGTTCGTCCTTAGATAACGCCTTTTCTTTCTTAGCCTAATGCGTAACTTAAGATAACTAGTACTGGGTGTTCCAGGGAGGTAAGGGTTTTAGCTCAATGCACCCAATGCATGACCAATGAGTGCTATTGAGATTGATGGTTCCGTGCTTGAGGGTGGCGGACAGATACTTAGGACAGCGTTGGCTCTCTCGGCAATTTTAGGGAAGCCAATTAGGGTGTTTAATATTAGGGCTAGGAGGAGTAATCCAGGTCTTCAACAACAACACCTAACTGGTGTATTGGCTGCCGCAAGGATAGCCAATGCTCAGGTCATCGGTGCCGTTAAGGGCTCCACAGAGCTCACCTTCAAGCCCGGTAGGATTGGTTGTGGTGGGTTTAGGTTTGATATTGGTACAGCTGGTTCCGTAACGCTTGTTATACAGACGATACTCCCAATACTTGTGTTCGCGCCCTGTGATAGCACGGTCACAATAACGGGCGGCACGGATGTGCCGTGGTCACCACCAATTGATTACGTGAGGTTCGTAATGCTCCCAATGCTTGGGTTATTCGGCGTCAAGGCAGAGGTTAGGTTGGTAAGGCGCGGTCACTACCCAAGGGGTGGCGGTGAGGTCGTGCTCACGGTAAGACCTAGCGAGTTGAGGGCAGTCAATGCGGTGGAATTTGGGAACCTAGTGGAGATTAGGGGGTTGTCCCACGCCGTTAGGTTGCCGGCTCACGTTGCGCGCAGACAGGCTGACTCGGCAAGAAATGCCCTCGTTAAGGCCGGCATGGCAATACCAATAGAAATTTCATTGGAGACTTATGAGCAGGGTAAGGATCCACACCTCGGCCCTGGTAGCGGTATAGTTCTTTGGGTTAGGTCCGATAGGGGTTATATCAAGGGTGCGGACGCGCTTGGCGAGAGGGGTAAGCCTGCTGAGGTTGTTGGTGAGGAGGCGGTTAACAAGTTGTTAGAGAATTTGAGAAGTGGCATGGCATTTGATGAGCATATGGGTGACATGGTTATACCGTATATGGCATTGGCCGAGGGCAAGAGCATTGTTGGTGTTTCCAAGATCACGCTTCATACATTAACTAACATCTACGTGATTGAGCAAATATTGGGTGTGAGGTTCTCGGTGGATGGCACTGAAGGTAGACCTGGCGTAATAAAAGTTGTTTAGCGCCTTAGGTTTCAGGAGGAAAGCATTAATAATCCGTAGCCCCATGGAGTTAGGGTTATGGATTATAGGGAGTTCAGCAAGACCGGTGTTAGGGTCTCCGTCATTGGCATGGGTACGTACTACGACCCAGCCTGGATAGTCCTCTCCAGGTTAGGCATAAGGCGGGGCTACAGGAGGAGGCTTGAGGCGCTTAGGGTTGGTCTCGAGGGCGGTATTAATTTCGTAGACACAGCCGAGATTTACGGCTCGGAACCACTGGTTGGCGAGGCGATAAGGGGCTTTAATAGGGATGAGTTGTTCATAGCCACGAAGGTCTGGCCAAGCCACCTCAGGTATGATGATGTTATTAAGGCGGCAAGGAGGAGCGCCGCAAGGCTTGGTGCTAAGTATATAGACCTGTACCAAATCCACTTCCCAAATAGGAGGGTGCCGATTAGCGAGACCATGAGGGCCATGGAATACCTGGCTGATAATGGCGTGATAAGGTTCATAGGTGTGAGCAATTTCAGCCTTGACCAAATAATCGAGGCCCAGGGCGCACTTAAGAAGTACGAGATCGTTTCTGTGCAGTTACCGTACAACCTCATTGATAGGAAGATCGAAAGCGACATAATACCATACACCAGAAAGAATAGGTTGGCCTTGATCGCCTACTACCCATTGGGCCATGGTAGGCTCATTAGGGAGTTCCCCAAGGAGGCGCTGGAGCTTGTTAGGAAGAGGCATGGTTATAGGACACCTGCCCAGATAGCCCTTAATTGGCTAATTAGTAAGTACGATAATGTGTTCCCAATACCGAGGGCGTCAAACCCAGAGCACGTTAAGGAGGATCTGGGTGCGGTTGGTTGGAGATTGGACGAGGATGAGATTAGGATTATCGAGGGCTTCTTCCATTGATATTGCGGGTTATCGTTAAATACCGAAACACAAAAATGAGGGTGTGGGTTCTATAACGTTTAATAAGGTCATGGTATGGAACGAGGATAACATTGGCGTTGTAGCTATTAATAATGGTAATGAAAACTACCTGGATCAAGACACCATTATACAGCTGACGGCGGCATTAACGATAGCTAATAATGATGATAACGTCAGGTGGGTTGCAATCACCGGAACCGGGTCCCTATTCTTCACGGCTGGCGTACCCTGGGAGTCCATAAGGCCTACATACGCCTCAATTAGTGATTTGGTTAGGGCTGTGAAGGCGTTGTTTTCAATAATTGCCACGTTGAATAAGCCCATCATAACCATACTAAACGGGTCAGCCCTGGGGTTAGGGTTGGACCTGGCTTTACTTAGTGACCTAACCATAGCTCCACCGGATATTTACCTGTGCTATCCCGAGGGTTACATGGGCATACCCATGCCCCTCGGCTCCAGGGTAATCCTCGATAGATTACCAAGATACGCAGCGATAAAGGTACTCACAGGCTCACCCATGGAATCCAAGGACGCTGCCAATTACGGGCTTATTCATCTAGTTGGGAGAGATAACTTATTCGGTGATGCGAAGAGCATAATTAAGGAACTTAGAATTAGCGAGTACTTAAGGAGGGAGTTGGTGGGTTGGGTTAAGGACGCTATTGATGAGATCGATTCAACATTTCTAAACTCATTACTTGAGGTAATGACTAACGAGAATAATTTAAGTGAGTTCCTCAGGATAGTGAGGAGCATGAGGATAAGGTGCCAATCTAGGTATAAGGCATGACTTTGATTTTGATATAGATATAGGTATGGATTAATTTTACATGTATAATACATAGAAGTAATTAAATATTGATGCCGATAGCAGCAATAACGCCGATCCCCATAGAACACCTATGTAAGGCCCCTCGGTTATTGGATTGAGTATTACTGATAATGCAATAACTATTATTGCCAGTATCCCAGTAATGTAGCTTAGCATGGATGCGGCTGATTTACTTAGGACCCAGGACCTACCCTGCCTCTGTTGCATGGCCCCTCCACCATTAAGTACAACACCCCTAATCCTTAACCAATACCTATTCAGCACGTAAATTCCAGCGGCAATTATAACCAGGGGCGGAAGCATCACTAGGGTGGCCCATAGAGGCATCACGGGTACTCCAGGTTGAATTGCACTCCATACACTGAGTTCTATGAGCCACGTGAGACCGATCAGTGCTAATGCCGTTATTAATGGCCTATCCATTGGATGTAGGTTCTCAGACCTATCTATTGCCGGTATTATCAATAGTATTATTATGGGAACTATCATACCAAGCACCATATCGTACCTAAGCCCAAGGGGCATATCAGCCATTTTGTATAGGAATAGGAAGAACCAGGGTGGGTAGGCAGGTACTGCAGCGGCCTGTGGGCTTGTTGGTGATGGACCTGGATATGGCGAGAATAGTATTGGTACGTATGGGTAAACACCGGGTAGGGCT
>JAKMAE010000115.1 GCA_022014875.1 Vulcanisaeta sp.
TTAGGTATATCTTGAAGTGCCCGCCCCTATCCTCCCTGGTTATGAAGTCGAGCGCATCCTTGGGAAGTCCATACCTCTCAAAGGTCTCCCTACCAAAGACCCTATAGGGCTCACTAACGGGTATCTCCATACCATTAGGAAGCCTCAACCTATAAAGCACAACACCGACCTTCGTCCTCTCCCTCTCCGGAGCCGTTATTGGAGCCTGCTGAATCGGGGCCGGTAACACCCTAGTCTGCTCCTCCTTAGCCCTTCCTCTACCCCCTATACCCTTACCTCCCATAATACGCATGACGGCAAGGACTCCGAGCACTGCCGCAACAACTACGATGATTATCGTCGCTAACAACCACAATGGCAATGGTAGTGACTGTGAGTTTATGTTAATAGCAATTGGCGCTGCGTTAACACCGTCAATTGTTACATAAATTATCCATTGCCCGCTGGGGTTGGCTGTGGATACCTTAAAAAGCGCAAGTGTGGTCTTAACGCCAGCAGGTAATGTGTATTGATTGTTGATTAATGTAGTTAAGGTACCGGTTGGGTCCTTGACGGTTACTGTGACTGTTACTGGTTGTGCACAGCCTTGCTCATCTATAAGCGTTAAATACACGGTTTCGCCTGTTGTGAATGTGCTCTTAAAATTCCCTAGGGAGTCAGATGGGTATATGGTTATAGGTCCATAACAAGCACCTACGGAAACACTTGTTGGTGGTGCTTGGGCGAGGTAGGGTGTTGCCAGCGTCACTAATATAATTAGTAAAACGGTGGATCCTAGAATTATAGTTCTCCCTCTCATTGGTAAAACTCAGTATTTGTGATTTTTAAGTATTACGCATTGGTTTTGATGATTATTAAAGTTTAAAACTGCATTTGTGATGTATGCTCTAGGCTTTATGAGTGCGCTTTCGCCGAACTCCATTGTTTATGGTGATGGTGGTGGGAGGTATAGGGTGGTTAGGTTGCTTGGTGAGGGTGGTATGAGCAGGGTTTGGCTCGTTGAAGATCTTGCAGGTGGTAGGCAGGTGGTTATTAAGGAACCAAAAACAGAGGAGAACGCTGACGTGAATATTGAAGGGTTGAATAGGGAGGTCGAGGCATTACGTAAGTTAATGGGTGAGAGTTTAAGCGAGAAGCAGCGAGCCGTGGGTGCCACTACACAGTCCAGTTCGGTGATTGATAACACCAACCTAGTCTCGACTTTGATAGAGTGCTTTAGTGATTGCGAGGGATTATACTCGGATAGCTCCTCAGCTAGGGATAAGTGCTACGAGGTTTGCCTAAGGGGTTTTAATAGGTTTGTTTCAGCAGTAGCGTTAAGTAATGATAATATTAATGCCTTAATTAATGATTGCAAGTCCTTCATCGGTAAGGTAGAGAGCCTATCAAAACTCTGCAGTGATAAAGTCCATAAAGACGCTGCGCAACAACAAGCAACTACGGTAAGTCCAGAGACCAAGCCTGCGCTTACTGAGACCCGTAAATTAGGGGGTTGTAGTGAGTATGTGGTTAACCTAATAGATCTTGCCTACTTACCTGACAAGTCGGGTCTCAAGTTCCCAGTTCTTGAGTTTGTTGAGGGGGTCTCGTTAAAGGAGTTCATTCAGAGGCAGGAGAGGATTCCCTGGGATGTACTGAGGCATTTGATGTACCAATTGCTCTATGCTATGGCTTGTGTCCATAGCACAGGTGTTGTGCATAGGGATATTAGGCCCGTTAACGTAGTTATTGATTGGTCTGGGCGTAAGGTGAAATTGATAGACTTCAGCACTGCGAAGTTCGATTATGAGGAGAAGGATAACTGGATTGTTGAGGCTGCAGGGGGCTACACGGCACCGGAGCAGAGACTCGGTAAGTCTAGTAAGGGAAGTGATGTTTATTCGTTAGGTGCCGTACTACTCTTCATGTCGACTGGTGATGATCCTGAGAAGTTACCACGGGGCATTGATGATATTGTAACATTAATTAGGAGGAGGGTTGATGGGATTGGTGACGAGGAGGTTAAGAAACTGCTCACATTCATAGGCAAGGCCATGAACCCGGAGCCTCAGCAGAGGTTTAGGGATGCTGTGGAGATGGCTAGGGTTTTTCATGAGGTGTTCTATGAGGGTAAGGAACTTACTGTGCAGTTACCACAGCAACTTCAGCCGTATGGTGTAGTGCTTGAGGGCTGTAGGCCGGTTGGTAAGTGGTTCCGTGTGAACCTAACGATCATGCTCATGAGAGGTGGTGAGTATGAGAGGTACGATGAGGTGGAATTCGAGGTTGGGGATCACGAGTTAATAATCATTGGTAGGGAGAGACATAGGGGCTTTGTCAGGGTTGAGAAACGCTCGGGGGCGGTCTACGTCCTCATTAACGACCCATACCAGCACATAAGCAGGACCCACTGTCAAATTAATTGGTGTAATGATGGGTGGTTCATTAGGGACGTGAGCCAAAATGGCACCTGGGTCATAAACTCCACCGGCAAGCGCATATTCCTTAGAGGTGATCCTACGAGGTCAACAAGGCTCGATGATAATGATTACCTAATGCTAGCCTACATATCGCAGGACCAGCCGTACATAACCATATTGTTTAAGTACCAACAGGTTTAACCCTTTAGCCATACCGTCAATGCCGAGGCATCATCCTTGGAACCCAATGCCTTAGCGTACCTAACGAGATTCATCGAAATGAGCCATGGGTACCTATACCTCTTAGCCATGATCTTGATAGCCCCTAGACCAACCACATCCGAAACGCCGTCAGACACCGACACCAGGTAATCATTATCATACAATTTACCACCTCTAACATGGACCTCATGAAGCAGGTAACCGATGGCCTGCGATATGGAGTGCCCAAAGACCTTGTCACTAACTGATAACTCCTCAATTGAGTCATTCACCACTAGGTATATTGGTGAGTCACCAACATTAACCACATAGAAATCGGCCTCGGCATCACCATCCTTATGCCCAATGACAACACCAGCCAAGGTTGAACCGAGACTAACACCCCTACCCGTATACTCATTATAGAGATCCTCATGAATCGACCTAACAATATCCCTAAGGGTATTACTATCAATACCACCATGAATTACCCTATTCGCAACCCTCCATACGAAGTTCATCGCCGTGAATGTACTCGCCACATCGCCCTTGCCGAATCCCCCAACGCCGTCAGCGACAATACCAATATGCCAATAATACCCACTGGAGCAATCACGTATTGAGATCTTCGCCGCAGAGTCCTCATTAATCTCACTCGAAACACCAATCTCACTATATGGAGTGAGCATAACTAACCCTCTCACCCTATTGACATCAATTCGTTTCTCAGCACCTCTTAAATTACTGCTGCTAAATTTGCCCACGAACTCGTACTTACCATTAATAGCCACATAACCAACGGCATCATCACCAACACTCAGATAATCACCACCAAGGCAATAATTAACAAAATTACCCAGGTACTCCAACCCATCTAACAATAATCCCCTAAACTCACGCTCACCGCGCCCAGTAATTAACTTGCCCGAGAAGGTGACACCAAAAT
>JAKMAE010000116.1 GCA_022014875.1 Vulcanisaeta sp.
GTACTTCGGCATGTATATTGTTTATGAACTAGCTCTATGATTGAGTTCACAGCATCTTATTCTCGATTTTATAGGCACCAAGTACTATCGCACCCGCGCTTTTTGACGCCTCGACAAGTTTCCTGCCCATATCATCACCACCCTCCGCGGGGTAAACCAGGAGCGCGTAGCCAATGGCCTCTCCAGGCCAGCCGTAGGCATACGCCAACAATAGGTTAAGCCCTGTGGCGGCCTCGATTGTTGTTAGGATCTTGCCTAATGTACCCGGCTCGTTAGGTATTGCAAGGTGTATCACGAAAACCCCACCCTTCATTGTGAGGGCTAGGTCGTACAACTTAGTAAACAACCTCTGCATGTCCTCAATCATCCTAAGGAAATTAACCCCCGCGCTTGAGCTCACGAATTATGTAGGCCCTGCTCTTGCTTTAAGTCAATTCCTTAAAATAAAGTGAGTCAGGCTTAGGCATGGAGCCCCTCCTCACTGGATGTTTGCGATATATAGGAGGTAATTTCTCTCAATAGTTGGGATACGTACTCATAATCCCTCCTACGCCTGGCCTTGGCGAACCTCGGCTTTAGGGCTGGGTTTTCCCTGAGCACCTCCCTAGCTATTATCCTTAAAAGGGTCATGCCCTCACTATTTAGGAAACCATCCGAGTAATAATTAGAGTATGGATTTAGCAACTCCTCTATGTACTTTAAAACGGCCCTGCTAACCATTATGACCTCTAGACCAAACCCGTATTTATGGTTTCCACGTTATTGCAAGTATGGAACCCACCAGCAATAGTATGAAGCCCACGAAGAAGCCGTTGGCCACGAACAAACCAATTATTGACAGAACGAGAAGTGCAATGCCGGTGCTGTGTACGGCACTGGCATCACTTAGCCTACCCAGCCTAATGGAGAAGTACATAGCGAGGATACTCACCACTAACCCGGTAACGCCAATTATGGCTAAAATAGTCGGTGTTAGTAGGTATAGTGGCACCATTGGGTAATAACTAAAAAATCTATGGAGTATGTGCGGGACGGCACTGATGATGGCCGCCGCGATAAGTACCATAATCGCGTTAAGCAGCATGAGTACACTACCTACTAATGATAGTATGTATGCCGTGTGTGGTCTTTACATCGGCTGCTGGCTCATCGGAATGAAACTTTTTACTCTTTTTAATAAGTTATCCCAGATATTACTCAACCTCTCTCCCAATGATGTTTCTGGCTATGATCAACCTCATTATGTTTTGCGTACCCTCTGCACCAACGTAGTAACTCAATGCGCCAAGCAGTGCCCTGGCTATCGGTGTCTCCTTAAAGTAACTAATGCCGCCGAACCACTTCATCACCTCGAGACCCACATCTATTGCTAATTCAACAGCCAGAATCTTGGCCATGGCGCCCACATTCGCTATGTCTAGTATTGATATTGAGCCCTCACCCCTGTAGAACCTATCGGTTAGCCATGCGGCTTTATAAACCATTAACCTAGCCGCCTCAAGCCTCGCGCTCAATTCCGCGTATTTAAAACTTATCGATTGGTACGAAGCTATTGGTTTACCAAACACCACCCTATTCTTGATCCATTCCCTGCCTTGATCAAGCATCCAACGCGCAGTGCCTATGGCTGCCGCACCAATGAGTGTCCTGGCTATGTCAAAGCCCTCCATGGCTATCTTGAAGCCTCCATTTACCTCACCAAGCACGAAATCCGGGTCCACAGGGGCCCCGTTCAGCCTTAGATAGCCCGTTGGTATGCCCCTCCTGCCCCACTCCTCGTAATCCCTCGTTTCGAAGCCTGTGTTAACCACGCCGTTCCTCTTAACCATGAAAAGCATGGTTGTTATAGCCCTATGCCGCGCCTCCACGGGCCCTGTTCTAACGATTGTTACGAAGCCACCACCGTAGGGCAGCTTAAGGGCTATTGATACGCCAGTCACCATGTTCTTCTCACCCGTCAACACCCACTTGCCGTTCATGAACTTTGCCTCCGTCCTCTCACCCGCCACATCACTACCTCCCTGGGGCTCGGTGGATGCAATGCCAATCCAGGCCTCGCCCTTAGTAAGCCTTGGCAAAACCTCCTCCTTAACGCTGTCCTTGGCATACCTCTGCACTATAAACGGCCACGCAGTCTCTAGTAGGAAGTAAACAGGTACTGCGAGGCTTGGGTCTGCATATGCGAGTTCCTCCGCGGCTATTGCAGCCATGAGGAATGAGCCCTCGGAACCACCGTACTTAGAGCTTAACGTGAACCCCACTAGGCCATGCTCCGCTAGCCTAGGTATTATGTCGAGTAGTGAGTACCTGCCCTCATCAAGGTCTACCCAATGGGGCCTTATATAACGCTCCCCCAACTCCCTAACCGAGTCCCTAAATAGGGCCTCCTCACGGCTTAGGCTGAAATCCATACATAGGCAAGGAATAGGTGGGGTAATAAAATATGACCTTTCACCCACGGCTAATCGAGTCGATGCCCTGAACAAAAGGGCTTTATAACTCGGGTAGTCACTTAGAATGTGGGTATAACAGGCATTGCCGATTTACCGCTCCATACGGGACACGTACCTCCATGGCTATACAGTAGGATGGTTAAGTTAAGTGGGTTAATAGTTGAGTTGTTGGTTGACGAACACGGTATTAGGGATACGATTAGGCTATTCTCAAACCCAATCTTCTTCCAGGCCTTCAATAACATAATTGGCATGGACTGGGACTCGAGCGGAAGCACCACGATAACAACCGCCGCGCTTAAGGAGGCGTTGTCTAAGAAGGATGTGGGTATAAAAGTGGTTGGTGGCAAGGGCGTTTACGCACTCAATACGCCATTGGAAATCGAGGAGCTTAGTAAGCAGTGGGATATCGATGCTGAACTGCTTAAGACAATATCGAGACTAACCGCTAAGATAGACAATACGGCGTTACAGGACGGGTATAGGCTTTACCACCATGCAATGATTATAGGGTCGGACGGTACATGGGCCGTGATACAGCAGGGTCTCAATGAGAAGATTAGGTATGCCAGGAGGTACCACATATGGATGGAGAATGACCTACTGAATGAGCCCCATGCAGGCATTGTGGGTATCAAGGGCGACCATGCACTGAACATGGTCAGTAAGGTCAGCGATGAGGCCAGGAAGACAATACTCGACTTGGTCCATCAAGACGTTAATAAGGTGGTTAGGGATTGGGCATTGGTCAAGGCGATGATTAGGGGCAACGCATCAATACTTACGTACCTGGGCAGGGAATCACCTAAGTACTATAACCCATACATTAGCGGCGTGTTTAGGCCGTATACAGCCTCGATAAATGAGGAGGCAATTAAAAGAGCTAGGGATGTGAATGACTTCAAGGAGTTACTCCTCGTGAAAGGCCTCGGCCCAAGCACCATGCTGGCACTTGCGTTAATTGCCGAGTTAATTTATAGAAGTAGAGTTGATTGGGAGGACCCAGCCAACATAGACCCAAGGAGGTATGCCTTCGCCCTCGGTGGTAAGGATGGCTCACCATACCCAGTGAATA
>JAKMAE010000117.1 GCA_022014875.1 Vulcanisaeta sp.
ATGGCTCCTCTTGGTCAGGTTCTTAATCCGGGAACTGGTGTTTGGGTTAATGTTCCTCCGCCTGGTGTTGGGTGTCATAGTGGTGTTTTGACTGTTAATGGTAGTTCGGCGGCGATTGTCGTCTGCGTGACCCCGGATGGTTTTATTAGGATAGCATCTAATGAGACTTGGGCGGTGTTTTATGAGCAGGGTTACTTAACTGCTGAGTATAGGTTGGCTCAGATGTACTTTATGGCTATGATGACCATGGGTAACCTCTCATCTATAGTTGGGCCTTCCGTACTACCCAGTGATGAATTCTTTAGGGTGCTTCTCACGCCCCAGGTTACCCAGGAAATTGTGAATTCTCTAAACAAGTCGAGCTTTGTCTATGAGGCTTTATATTACTACACGCTTGGTGTTAATGCATACATTAGCACACTGAGCCCTAGGAGGATGCCCATAGTGTTTAAGGTGCTTGGATTTAAGCCGCGGCAGTGGACTATGGAGGACACATTCGCAATACAGCAATTACTCACTTGGTCCCTGAGCGGAACCGCCGATCCCCTGGCATTCACCATAGCCCTCCTTAAGATGCCACCTGAGGTTATTTATGCGTTCTATCCTGCATACCCACCACCCCCACAATATCCTGTTTACCCCTATGAGTGGAATCCATCCATATACAATACGACAGGTAATATGAAATACCTCAACCTCTACTCACTAAATCCATTACCTCCAGGGATTTCTAAGCAGGAGTTTATTAGTGCCATTGATGAGGCAATAAGGTTTTACCTCGAGGGTGATACGTCATTCAGGAACTCCATAGTCAGCAAAATAATCCCTGGCATAAACCCATTTGAACACTACGTTATTGGACTAAGTGATGAGGGCAGCAATAACTGGGTTGCGCTTTCACCTAATGGCGAAGCCTTTCTGGCAAATGATCCGCACTTAACCACGACTGTGCCATCGATATGGATAGGCTTTCAATTAGTCGGTCCTGGCATGAATGTTGTCGGTGTTGACTTCCCTGGAGTTCCAGGTGTCATACTTGGTCATAACCCATACATTGCGTGGGGTGCCACAGATGCCGAGCCCCAGGTCGTGTATTACTACGTTGAGGTCACAAGCCCGGAGCATCCAGGTGAGTATTATTATGATGGTTCGTGGATACCGTTCAAGGTCATTCACGAGGAAATATACGTGAAGGGTGTTGGTTATGTCCCATTTAATGTGGTCCTTGCTAGGAACGGGGTGGTTATTGCAAACTATAGCGGTGTGGTCATAGTCATGAATTGGACGGGACTGTACCCAACCGATGAAGGTGCCACGTTCTTATACTTCGACATAGCCCAAAACCTATCTGGGTTCCTTAAGGGGCTCTCTTACTTCGAGGTTGGGATACAGAACTTTGCCTATGCTGATAGGTATGGTAATATTGGTATTTTTGCCTGGGGGTTATACCCGATAGTGAATGGTGGAAACCCCAGGGCGGTACTCCTCGGTAATGGTTCATACGATTGGGTTGGCTTTATACCCAGACAATACCAACCATACATCCTTAACCCACCTTCGCACTTCGCCCTCTCCGCTAATGAGATCATAGTGTCTCCAAATTACCCATACTACGTGGGTTGGGTCTTCGAAAGCGGATTCAGGGCTGATGAAATCTACACGTTGTTATCGGAGTATGAGGCGCAGGGTAACATTACGTACCAATCAATGGAAGCAATACAATTAAATGTACATGATTACACAACGAACCTATTCCTAAAACCACTACTTAATGCCCTATCGACACACCTGAACCAACTAACGCAAACTGAGGTTGAGGCATACGAATTGCTTGAGAACTGGGATGGTGATTTCACAGCGGATTCACCAGCAGCTACGATTTATTACTTCTGGTTATTAAACTACCTAAATGACACATTCCTACCCTGGTTCGAGTATTACAACATAACGCCGGCCGACGGGCTCGGTTACTTCTCACTATTCCTAGGCCCTGATGCTATATATCACGGACCATTAATACTAGACCTAGCCAACTGGACAAATAATTACCCAAACATACAGTGGTTCAATAACCCATTAACTGGACAGAGGAGGAATGCGACTATGGTCATGCTCCTAGCCTTTAACCAAACAATCACAGAACTAACCCATGAATTAGGACCGAACCCATCAACGTGGTATTGGGGCAGGGTTCACAAGAGAATATTGACAAGCTTCTTCGGTATTAACCCATTATCAATAGGTCCATTTCCAGCACCTGGGGATGGTAATACGATCAATGCGGCATACGGCTTGTTATCTAACGAAGGCCCGAGCTGGCGCATGGTAGTTGATATGGCAGAACCGTTGAGTGCAGTCGGCGTGTACCCAGGCGGTGTTTCTGAGTATTCATTAAGTCCGTTGTACAACGATACAACAGCATACTGGCTTAATGGGCAGTACTATACATTAATACCACCAGGTTTGCCGCAGTATTTCTATTACCTATACACACCAAACGCAACCCTACCGGGTGATTCGTCATGAGGCTCAGCGAGAGAACTTGGTTCTGGGTCCTATTCGTAATTAATCTCGTAATCTCGCTTATACTCTCGATTACTGGTTACTGGCTACTCATTGCTGTGCTTGGTATAGTCATTGGTTACTTACTGAATGCTAGGAGGGCTTTGAATGCATTTGCAGCTACTGGAGTACCTGCATTAATCGCTGTATTAATAGCCATATTGATGAACCCATACGCACTGGATAATGGGGAGATAACGGCTGCAATAATAGGGTTACCATACAATGTTACTGGTGCGGTGATGCTGTTGATAGTGACGGTGTTGATTGCCATGGCGGTAGGAGGCTTGGGAGGATTGGTAGGGCATTACGTAAGGAAATTAGTGACTAAGTAATTTGTGATATCGTATCGGTTTAAAAATCACCCAATCTCTCCATGCCTCCCAAAACCCTGAAGGAATCTCCTGACTCCCTCATGAATCTCCCCTGATTTTATTGATTCAATTCCTCGATTCATCTCAATAACCAAACCGTCATTTAACGGTCTCCCTAAACCCTCATATAGTGCCAACCTATCATTCCTAAGGGTCCTCTGCGGATACTTACTTATTAACTCCGCAATTTCGATTGCCTTATCAAGGGCCTTACCCTCATCAACCAGGTAATTAACGAGACCCCATTGATAGGCCTCCTCAGCAGAGATTAAGCGACCGGTTAGTATCATGTCAAGGGCCCTACCAACCCCAATAATCCTAGCAAGCCTCTGCGTTCCGCCATCGACAAGTGGAACACCAAAACGTCTCTCAAGGAAGCCGAATTTAGCCGTCTTATCAGCAACCCTAATGTCAGCCCAAAGTGCGATCTCCAATCCACCGGCCACACAATAGCCGC
>JAKMAE010000118.1 GCA_022014875.1 Vulcanisaeta sp.
AAAACCAATGATTGAAGTAGCTACTTGATAAAGCATTGATGGCGAAAAACCATTAACTAGAACAGGAGGGATAATGAAGACCCACGCAAATGGGTTTAGGAAGACGGCAACGCCAAGGCCATACAATAGACGGGTATAGTTTTGAGGCATACCATCACCCAGGTATGGGAGTTACTTAAGCCTAAGGGTGGGGCTTTTTAGTTTTGTGTTCGGGCAAAATCTTGAGAAAATTGCCAGGAGGTTTTTACTCATGGTTTTCAAAATGAGAGGTAGCCATAACTAGGCGTTTGTTGTTCAAGCTTCTTCCGGTGTCTCGTACCATTTAACCCTCTCTCCTATTATTGCCCTTAGCCTCCACTTTATCGTCTTCGGCGCCTTCTCTATTGCCTGTCTTAGTTTGCCTACGTTGTTTAGCACCCTCTCCCTCACCCTGCTTGGTAGCTCTATCGTGTTCATGTAATTAATTGCTCTCTCTAGGTTTATCGTCGTTGTTTTGTATAGTCCCCAGTCGTTTGATGTTAACTGCGTTATCCTGCCCAGGTCTATTGTGTCGTTTGTGTCCTTATCGCCTAGTTCGAATTTGTAGAGCATGGCTATTATGTCCTTGATATCCTTCTCATTTATCTCCCATATCTGGAGCTTGGTCATTAGTAGGTCGCTCGGTGGTATTGTTGGTGAGAACCTCTCGAGCCTACCTGACAGATCTATAACGTGGCTCTCCCTGAATACGTCCAGGAAAACATCAATCCTAATGTTGAATTTAGGATCCATGAACCTCAACCTCTCCCAACCGTGGAGAGCATTGAAGCGTTTATCAGCCACTAAACCGACACTCTCCAACGCCCTGGTCAATTTATGAGACTCCCTCCTACGCCCCGCCAGGTCTATGTCCTTGGGCTCCCTAGCCAGACTAGGTATCTCCAGGTATACGTCACGAACTAGGTAGTAAATGGCGACACCACCCAACAACCTACAGATCACGTTATTCCTAGCGCAGGTATCAACGAGCATGAGGCCCCTCCCGAGCTTTTCCTCCGCCTGCACTTCATGATAATAGTCAGATCCCTATTAAGCATTGCTTATTTAATGGCCTGATTTTGAAATATTTCAGGTATTGTATTCCACAAAGTAAGCGTAAATACGGTGGTTAAGGCACCAAAACATTTATAATAAAAAGCTGTGGATAAGGTTTGGGAGTTTAAGGGTGGACGTTGGTGACTCATCGTCTAACGAAAATGCCAATAGGCAGGTGCGTGTGCTCTACGACTCAATAGCCCCCTTTTATGAGAAGATTTACCTAAAGTTCTCTGGGTACTACAGGCACTTATATGGTGAACTCTATAGCGTATTTAAGGAGTACTTAGATGGTTATAAAATCAGGAGTAAGGTCCTCGACCTAGGTTCAGGGACTGGAATCTGGAGCGCGTTGCTTAGGTCACGTGGTTACCACGTGGTTAGCCTGGACATATCCTACGCATCGATAAGTAAGTGCAAAAATATCAATAGGTGCAGTGACCCGATTCAGGGCGATGCCGTTAAATTACCGTTCAGGGATGGGTACTTCGACGCAGTCATAGCTTATGGCAGCGTCTTTAACCACATAATACGTTCCGAGAAAGCCTTCGCCGAGGTTTCAAGAGTCCTGGGAAGAGGGGGTTATTTAATATTCGACGTTGATAACTTAATATGTACGGATATGCTTTACGAGGCTTTATTAGGCGGTGTATCACTGAGGGGGTTCCTTAGGGGGATTATCGATGGTAGGGGCTATGTTGGTTATTGGTATGGCCATAATAATGAGGCGATACCCTTCAAGTTCTTCACGTTTAAGGAGTTAGCAAGCATCCTGAGCAACAACGGTTTTAGGATAATCAGTATCAGGGGGGTTCATGTACTCTCGAATATTGTGCCATCAAGGCTTCATCAATGGGGTGGAGGCAGAATAAGGAGGCTAGCCTCGATGCTTTACGGCCTAGATAAGGTACTTGGTAGGTACACACCGTTTAAGTACTTAGCCACATCATTCATAATAGTCAGTAGGAAAAATGGGGGCAGGCCCTGATACGGATTTAAATTAAAATCGGGAACCCGCTATTTTACGCAGGCATGAAGGTTGGGTTACTGTCCGTGGCAGGCCTTATCGATGGGTCCTCAAGCACCCTCACTACATGCTTAGGCAGCGTGAATAATGCCCTGTGCATGTAACCATCGTAGAACCTAAGCTCCCCATTAATCCTTTCCGAAATCCTCCTATTGACCTCGTCAGGGGTTAGGGAGGTGGGGTCGGGACCGAGCGAGCCTATAACAAAGCCCCAGGTACTATCAAATGATGGCACATAGACGTGGTACGCCTTGGCCACGGGGAATACCGAAGCCACCGTTTTATATATGGTAGCGAAGGTTCTAAGCGCATAATAAGTTGATGTTGCCTGCGTCACCATCAATCCACCATCACTCAACCTATCCCTAACGATTCTGTAAAACTCGAGCGTGTAGAGTAGATATGATGGGCCACCCTCGAGCGGGTCCGTTAGATCTAGTATCACCACGTCATACTTATCGTTCACCCTCTCGAGGAATTTCCTACCATCGTCTATGACCAACCTCAGCCTCGGGTCATCGAATGCTCCCTGGCTCATTTCCGGTAAGTACTCCTTAACCACCCTTATCACCTCCTCGTCAATGTCAACCATCACAACCTCCCTAACACCCCTATGCCTAAGCACCTCCCTAGCCGTTGCGCCCTCACCACCACCAAGTATTAACACCTTCTTGGGATTGGGATGCGTTATCATTACTGGGTGGACGAGCGACTCATGGTAAATAAACTCGTCGTAAAGCGAGCTTTGAACCTTACCGTCAAGTATCAATGCCTTACCTAAATCCTCAAACTCAACAACAGCAACCCTCTGGTACTTAGTGACGCCACTATACAACACCCTCCTGATTGCCCTAACGTGCCAACTAAAGGGTGTATTGAACTCTATAAACCAGGTACCCTCCTTACTGACATACTCCATACCCATTAACCACGGAACTGGCACATCCCTTTTAAAATTTTGAATGATAGCTTACCAATTCCCTACCCACCTTAACCAGTAAACCCGTTAAGGCGTTATTTCATACATTGCGGCTGCATCCTAATAAGTGGCTAGGAATACCATCAAAACGCGAGAAGTAACCGTGGAATTAAACAAAACGACCCAATACGCCCACGGTCAATTTTTAACCACAATGTTACATCGTAGGCCACCCAGGATTTCCTACACAATACAGTGCATGGATTTCGGTTTTTGGTGCGGGGGGTGGGATTTGAACCCACGCAGGCCTTCGCCAGCGGGACCTG
>JAKMAE010000119.1 GCA_022014875.1 Vulcanisaeta sp.
AGTGGCGGTGTTGGTTCTGTGGAGTACTACGTGAGGAGGGCCGTAGGGAAATTCGTGAGTAATTACGTACTGAGTAAAGCCTCAAGAACGGATCCAGGAGTCAGCGCGGTTGGTAATGTGGTTTCAATCAAGTTCTCGGGAACACACAAGCTGTTGCCTAGCATGATCAACTCCGAGTTGCCCGAGGGCGTTAGGGCCTGGGCTTGGGCTGTCGTTGATGAGGATTTCAGGGCTAGGGCTGCGGTCGCTAGGACCTACGTATACGTCATGCCCTGGTTGCACGAGGATATAGACCTCATGAGGGAGGCCGCCAGGCTATTCATTGGCGAGCACGACCTAGTTAATTTCCAAGTCAGAGATAAGGGTGTGCCGACCACGGTCAAGATATACGACGTGGAGGTGGGTAGGTACGGTAATTACGTAATGTTCGTGATAAGGGGTAGGGGGTTTAGGAACAAGATGATTAGGAAGATCGTTAATTCCATAAGGATGGTCGGGCTAGGGATGCTGAGCATGGATGAGCTTAGGTCATTAATCAATGCCGAGGTGAGGCGGCCAATACCGCCTGCGCCACCTTACGGCTTATTACTACTTAATGTCGAGTACGGCGCTAGGGAGCCCAACTGGGTTGTTGACCTAAGCGGCGTTTCCTACATCCTTAATTACTTAAATGATAGGTTTTACAAAATGCTATCCATCAGCCACGTTGTTTCAAGAATTCTACAGGAATTTATGGACATAGATAAATTATTTAGTCGTATTTAAACGTAACATGAACCAAATGTTTAAATATCGTATAAAATAATGCCTACCCGGGAGTTTTGTGGAGTATATTGACATAGACATGGCATGTAGGGGGAGGTTTGGTGACCAGAGATTAATGGCCATGGTTTGGCAGCGAATATCATCCCTAAACGAGGACCTGGACCAGAGCGAGCAAGAGTTTTTGGCGAATTACGCATTCCAGGATCTTAAGTATTACCTGCTCTACAGGTTTGGTTTGCTTAACCTAGATGATGAAACGGCCTCGTACGAACTATGCAGGAGGATTCTTAGGAATGAACATGCAATCGATGGATTAGTCAATGAGTGGTTCAATTGGTGGATTATTAAGTGGAGGCAAAGGGTTAGGTTGGTCTTTAATGAGGGCGATCAGAAAAGCGGTGAGTTAGGTGAGGGGGATTTAGACGACATTGTTAAGAAAATCCCGAAGAAATTACTTGATAAATTACGTAAGGAGGTAATGGCCGAGTTAATAAGGCAGAACGAGGTGTGCAGCCTAAACGTGATCTCAGACTTCATACTCAAGGCAGTACTTAACGACCTAGTTAATGAGTATGGGAGGGATAATGCATTGAGGGTTTTAATTACGAACATGACCAAGGTTCGATTAAAAATTATCAGGAAAATCATGGAGATAAGCAATACAAATACGCCACTGGTTATATTGAAGGTCAGGATCAACCCATCCAACCAAGGCATACCGTGATATGTCCTGGGCCATCTCGATATGGACACCACGCCCCCTAAGTGCCACATGTATACGTTGTTCATAAATTAATTACCGAGCCCTGCGGTGGTAATTGGTGACGAGCTCTGCGAAGTCGTACAAGAGGGGCATGACGAGGGTAGCCATAGCCTACCCAGCGCAGGCCAGGGTGGCTTTGCAATCATTGTCAATCCATATATTGAAGAGGCTTGTTGATGAGGATCCAGACGCCTACGCAGACTTCGTATTTCTAGACAACCTTACCGGTTACGTAAAGAAGCCCTCACTTAAGGACTTCGATATCGTATTATTCTCCGTTCATTACGAGCTAGATTACCCATGGATACTCAGGATGCTGGAATTGAGCGGCATAAATCCCTGGAGCTCCAGGAGGTCTCGTAATGACCCTTTAATCGTACTTGGCGGACCACCGTTAATGGGTAACCCGGAGCCTATGGCGCCCTTCGCGGACTTAATCCTAATAGGCGATGCCGAGGTTTTAATACCAGCGCTGCTTAATAATTACCATGCGTACGGGAAGGACTTGGGCAAATACGTTGATTACCCTGGGTTTTACGTACCATCCTATGGAAAACACCCTGTGGAGAAGGCGTTTGCGAGGGATTTAGCGTACTCCGTAAAACTAATCCACGACACGGCAATAAGCCTAAGGCTTAGTGAGTGGGGTTCCGTATTTGGTCAATCGGCCGTTATCGAAGTAATGAGGGGTTGCCCGAGAAGTTGCCTATTCTGCATGGAGAGTTTTGTACAAAGACCTGTTAGGTTCGTGGACATTAATCATGTTAAGGATATCGTGAAGAGGGATGTCGAGAAGGGCCTAATAAGTGGGGTGTCGTTAATAGGGCTGTCGGTTGGTGATCACCCGGGTTTTGACGAGTTGATGAGGTTCTTAACCCAGGAACTTAGGACCAGCGTGTCCGTACCCTCATTACGTGTAGACACGATTAATGAGGAGCGCTTGAGGTTAATCGCTGGCGGTGGCCAAAAGGTACTCACAATAGCGCCAGAATCCAGTGAGCGGCTTAGGAAGGCGTTGGGTAAGGGCTTCACCGACGAGTACATCGTGTACTTAGCATCAAAGGCTATGGAGTTGGGCTTCACGCACGTAAAGCTCTACTTCATGGTTGGCTTACCTGGTGAAACTGATGACGATATTAAATCAATAATAAACCTGCTCAATAATTTGAGGAGTAGAAATGTTAGGTTATCGCTATCTATCAATCCGTGGATACCGAAACCACACACACCGCTTCAGTGGTTGCCCATGGCCACGGACGAAGTGATTAAACGGAGGATTAAGGCACTGCGAGAAACGAGGATATATATTGAGTTCTCGGCATATGACGAGCTAGACGCGAAGGTGCAGGCACTGCTTTCATTGGGGGATAGGGACGTGGCTAACGTGATCTTCGAAGCGTCACTGACGGGTATTGATAGGGGTTCCTGGAGGAGATTGATCAACAGGTACAATGACCTACTGATCAAGTACGTATACTCACAAAAGCCGTTGAATGAGAAGTTACCCTGGAGCCACATAAGGATACCGGGTGCTGACGAGCAATTGCTCAGGGAGCTCTTAATGAAGTATGCCGAGGAGGTGGGTGTTGGGATTTATGCGTAATGGGTGGTGCGTCTTTACAATGCGATATCTGCAGTATTTAGTCTATGGTTACGTATTTATGTGTATGTAGTGTATGTTTTTTACATACACAAGTTTTATTAAGGTTTTTGTTGTTGGGTGTGTGATTCTGTATGGTTTGGAATGGTGTGCACTTTAACCTGAACACGATAATACCCTGGCCAATCATACTTATATGGACGCTAC
>JAKMAE010000020.1 GCA_022014875.1 Vulcanisaeta sp.
CATAAGGATGCCTGGATAATATCCTGGGAGATCCAGAGGGGTAGGTTTGACTACACGAGGGATAAGGTGGAGAAGTTAATCGAGATGCAGAACATAAGGGGTGGGCTCTTCGAGACCATTGTTACGTGTAGGTTCCCCTGGGTTGAGGTTGGGCTTGAGCTTGATTGGTACTTCAGGTTGTTCAGGGCCGCGACGGGTATGGACATGAACATGGAGGTGCTGGGCACGGTTGGCAATAGGGTGTACACATTAATTAGGGCGTTCTGGATTAGGGAGTATGGGGGTTGGGATAGGGCGTACGATACACCACCGGCTAAGTGGTTCAAGAGGCCCTTAACGAAGGGTCCGCTTAAGGGTGCCAGGCTTGATTATGACGGTTACCAGAGAATGCTTAGTTGGTACTACGAGTTGAGGGGTTGGGATGAGAGGGGTGTGCCCAGGAAATCAACGCTTAGCAGGTTGGGGCTTGATTTCGTAATACCTCAGTTAGGGCGGGTGGTGTCCCTTACTGAGTAAGTTTTAATTCAATAAGTCATTATGTAATCTTGTTGGGTAGGATGGGCGATACATGTCGCTTACCCTTGTTCGCAGATTGTAGGGAGGTTGATGACGAGATAAAGTGCCCAGGCGATGGCGGTTACAGCGTAATACCACTATTTGGCAGGAGGGTGAGGGTTAGGAAGGACTCCGCGCCAATAAGGCTCATGGGTTGCCTGGACGAGTTGGTGAATGTCGCTAATGGTGCCAGGTTGAGTTTTGGTAATGGTGCTGTTGGGCGTATTGCCTCGATAGTGATGGCGTTGTCGATGCAGTTGAATGCGTACCTGGTTCAGGGGAGTGACGAGAGGTTGGGTAGGGTTAGGGAGGTTGAGGACGCCTTAATGAGCGAGGTCGTGAAGATATGCCGTGGGTTTAAGGGGCCGCTTGGTTGGGTCCTTGCGGTAACGCCTGAGTTGCAGGCGGTCGATGCCATAAGGGTTAAGCTTAGGGAGTGCGGTAGGGTTGCTGCGTCAATGCTCGATGAGTATCCGCAATCAACGAATATAATAAGCGCGTTGAACCACGCCGATAAGTTGGTGGCGCAGGCTATTTATTGCCTTGGTGGTCAAGTGTTTAGGTCTGTTGACGATGTTGTAGAATACTTGCTAAGGTCTGTCCGTGAGCAGGACAGACTTATTAATAAGTAACCCTGGTTTACCTAAGTGGTAATGGGCTCAGTGGATAGGCTCAGGGAGAAGTACGAGGAGTGGGTTAGGGAGTTTTTAATACCCACGCTCAAGAAGATTCCCGAATGGCGTAAATTCGCTACATCCTTCGGTGTGGACATTAAGCCATTGTACACACCGTTGGATCTAAAGGGTGATTATCTCGAGAAACTCGGCTTCCCTGGTGAGTACCCATTCACGAGGGGTATATACCCAACCATGTATAGGTCTAGGCTATGGACATTCAGGGAATACTCGGGCTTCGGCTCGCCTGAGGATACGAATAGGAGGTATAAATTCCTGATATCGCAGGGACAAACGGGGCTTAGCGTCGCCTTTGACCTACCCACGCAGCTAGGTCTCGACCCCGATCACGAACTTGCATACCCAGAGGTTGGTAAGGTTGGCGTGTCTGTGCCTGAGGTTGTCTCGATGTCGATACTCTTCGACGGTATAGACATCAGTAGGATAACGACGTCATTCACGATAAACGCCACGGCAGCCGAGATACTATCCATGTACGTGGTCGTTGCCGAGAGCAGGGGCATAGATAAGGCAGTGCTCGATGGCACAATACAGAACGATATACTCAAGGAGTTCATAGCGAGGAACCTCTACATATACCCACCGCTGCACTCCATGAGGTATGCCGTCGACATAATAGCCTACGTGACGAAGAACATGCCGAAGTGGCACCCAATAAGTATAAGTGGTTATCACTTCAGGGAGGCCGGGGCGACGGCGGTTCAGGAGATCGCCTTTACACTCGCAGACGCCATCGAATACACCAGGTGGGTTATTGATAGGTGGAAGTTGGACGTTGATGATTTCGCCCCCAGCTACTCATTCTTCTTTGCAGCAACCACTAACCTGTTTGAGGAAGTCGCAAAGTTCAGGGCTGCGCGTAGGCTGTATGCTAGGATAATGAGGGAGAGGTTCGGTGCGAAGAAGCCCGAGTCCATGAGGATGAAGTTCCACGTGCAAACATCGGGGGCTGCCCTGACGGCCCAGCAGCCGGAGGTGAACATAATAAGGACTACGATACAGGCCTTAGCGGCTGTGCTTGGCGGTGCCCAGTCGCTCCACGTCAATGCGTATGATGAAGCCTTGGCCCTACCCACCGAGAAATCCGTAAAACTAGCCCTTAGGGTCCAACAGGTAATCGCCTATGAAAGTGGGGTCATAGACTCGGTAGACCCGCTCGGTGGTTCGTACTACATAGAGTGGTTGACGGATACTATCGAGGAGGAGGCCATGAAGATTATAGATTACGTGGATAAGCTTGGCGGCATGACCAGGGCAGTTGAGATCGGTTACCCACAGAGGGCGATTGCGGAGTCGGCCTATCAGTACCAGAAGATGGTTGAGGAGGGGAAGATCGTAATAATCGGCGTGAACATGTTCAGGGAAGAGGAGGAGCTGCGTATTGAACTACATAGGGTGGATCCGGCGTCTAGGGAGAGGAGCATTAGGAGGGTTAGGGAGGTCAGGGAGAGGCGCGATAGAGAGGCTTGGGAGAGGGCGTTGAATGAGTTGAGGAGGGCTGCGGATAGGGAGGACGAAAATATATTCCCATACATATTCAACGCAATTAGGGCTAAGGCAACGATTGGTGAGGTATCGGGCGTGCTACGCGAGGTTTGGGGTGAGTATAAACCACCGAGTATTTACTAACGAGTTAAAGATTTTAAGGCGTAGTGGCGTTAATGAATGAAATGCCTAAGCCCAAGGTTATAATAGCGAAACTTGGTCTTGACGGTCACGATAGGGGCGCTAAGGTTATTGCGAGGGCCCTGGCGGAGGCCGGTTTCGAGGTTGTCTATACCGGTATTAGGCAAACGCCCAGCCAGGTAGTTGAGACGGCGATACAGGAGGACGCCAAGTTGATAGGCATCAGCATATTGTCAGGGTCCCACCTAGAGCTTGTTGGTGAGTTAATGAGGATTATGAAGGAGAGGGGGTTGAACATCCCCGTTATCGTTGGCGGCATAATACCGCCCGAGGATAGGGAGGCCCTGTTAAAGATGGGTGTGGCTGGGGTTTACGGTCCTGGAACACCGCTTAAGGAGATAATTGAGGTTGTCAAGAAATTAACGGGTGTCTCGTGAATGGGCATTGATGAATTACTCGAGAAGGCTAGGAATTGGGATAAGTCCGCAATTGCGAAGTTAATAACAATGGCTGAGGAGGGTGTCGAGCCTCAATTGAACATCCATAGGAGGAGCCACGTCATTGGAATAACAGGCCCGCCAGGCTCCGGCAAGAGTACGTTGATATACGCGATGGCTAGGAGGATACCCCAGGACAAGAGGGTTGCGATATTGACGATAGACCCGTCAAGCCCATTCACCGGTGGTTCATTCATGGGCAATAGAATTAGGATGCAGGAGCTAACGTCTAGACCGAACATCTACATTAGGAGTATGGCGACAAGGGGCATGCGCGGGGGCCTTAATTATGCAACGGTGGCGGCAATAAACATACTGGAGTACGCGGGTGCGGATTACATATTCATAGAGACCGTGGGTGCGGGGCAGTCAGATACTGATGTTAAGTACGTCGCAGATACAGTGCTGGTTTTAGTACCCCCGCTGTCGGGTGATGAGATTCAGGCGTTAAAGAGTGGGCTTATGGAGATTGGCGATATATACATAGTCTCTAAATCAGACAACCCGGCGTCTGAATCGACGTATAGGGACCTCTTGGCCATGGTAGATATGGTGAGGGAGGTAAAGGGCGAGGCATGGAAACCAGTTGTTCTAAAGGTCTCGGGTCTCTATGGCCACGGGGTCGACGAGCTTCTGAAAATAATCGATGAGCGGTTCAACGAGTTAGTAAAGAGTGGGAGACTCGATGACTCACTTAGGAGTAGGAGGGCCCTGGAAATGCGGCTTTATGCCTATGACATGCTGGAGAAAATGCTTAATGAGGCTAAGGACCTGGAGTTGAGGGTAATCAATGGCGAGTTAACACCACGAGAGGCGGTAAGGGCCTTACTCGGTCGTGGAATGCCAAGGCTCGATCACGTGGCTGTGGCGGTTAAGAATATTGATGAAGCTGCCAGGAAATTCAGGGACTTAGGGTTTAGGGTAAGCGACCCCGTGATTGTTGAGGGGCAGGGCGTTAAGGTAGTTATGGTGCAGCTCGGCAATGCGAAGATAGAGCTTCTCGAACCACTTAGTCCCGAGTCCACGGTTGCCAAGTTCATAGAGAGGAGGGGTGAGGGTATCCACCATATTGCGGTTGAGGTTGACGATATCGATAAGTTCATAAGTATTGCGAAAAACGTGGGTTTATCAGTGGTTGGAGGGCCGAGCAGAGGCGCCGAGGGTATTGCCGCATTCATACACCCAAAGGACCTGCACGGAGTCCTACTAGAGCTTGTTCAGCACGTTTAATTTAGGGCTAAACTTCCCTACCCTACCTAGTTTCAGTTTTCCTTCCTTGAACATACAACTTCTTCAGTACTATGGGCAGGCATTGACATGATCATCGTCTATAAACTCCGGTGTAGAGCCTCTGTGTACAGATTCGCCGCGGGCAATGGTGTAGTGTCTGACGAATAGGCATATACAGGTGACTTTTAAAAAAGATCACCTAAGGCCATCCCTGGGTGAGGAGTAGATCATTTGAGCACGGCTACACCATCGTATTTGGACTGAGCGGACTAACTAAGTACTTGTTATTAGCCATGGTGATTGTGATTCCATATTTAATGGCGGTCTACGTAAATGAACCATTGCTGATGTACCTAAAGTCGTTGGTTATATACGGCATTGTGTTTCTAACAGTGCTTATCATATTGAGGGCTACTTTACTCACGTACTCGTACAGGGGCTTTGGCATCTCGATATCATTATTCATCACGGTACTTGTGGTGTTTATTGATTTATTGATAACCCTGGCCACGCACAGGTTCATTGTTGGGTTTGGGGTATTGGCCCTGGTGTTGCCCCTGAGCGCCACCATGATGGCACTCAGGGGGATAAGCAATAATGGGCACACAATGAGGAAGTACTTGATATACCCAATATACACACTGCCCGCGGTATTACTAATCCAGTACTTATCGTATATATTAATTGGTACGGTCGATGCGGTAAAGTACTTGGCCCTCGACTCGGTATTCTACCTATTCTCGATCCTCTTTATCTACTATGTAATCTTCAAGTTCGAGAAGTATTACGGGGGCATAGGCATACTTAGACTATTCAGTTCATACCTATACGCCGCACTCTTTGAGTACTCGGAACCCTTCGAGAGGGAACTTAGTCGCAGGTCTGTGGTTAGGGACGTTAGGGTGCACCTATTCGTACTTAGTAACGCAGACTCCAGGGGCGTCGTTGTTATACCTGAGCTGCACGCGGGCCCAATAGCTAAGGTTGGCGGTGGCTACCTAATCAGCGACTTGGTGGGTGAGTTGAGTCGTTATGTAAGGCCTGTGGTTTACCTGCACGGTATTGGCAGTCACGAGCTAGACCCAGCCACTAGGGTTGATGTGCGTAGGGTGGTTAGGGCGGTTGTCTCTAAGGTTAGGGAGGTTTTGGGCGATAATAACGGTGGTGAATCATGTGTCGGTAAACCACCGATTCAAATAGAGAGTGGTAGGTTCAGGGTTACGCACATACCACTATGCAATAAGTCATTAGTAATTATTAGTAGGCTTGTTAAGTCCAGTGACGATATACCGTTGGGTGTTTATGAGGAATTGAAAAGAAGGGCTAAGCTCGATTGGGACAACGTAATACTCATCGACGCGCAGAACTACTACTCGGATGATAATACGTGGGACGAAGACGACATTGAGGAATTATCATCAATACTAAGCAGGATAGGTGAATTAAAGGATCAAAGGCTCATTATTAAATCATGCATAGCCCACACACCTAAGCATGCCTTCGGGCCGGTGCAGTTCGAGATAGGCGACAACGGGTTAATAACCTGGTGCCTCGACGTGAATGGGAAGAGAATACTCCTAGTCATATTCGACGGCAACAACCTCAAGAAAGAGCTTGCGGATATGATAATTAATGAGTTCCGCGGCAGCTTCGATATCGTTGAGGTGTTGACTACGGATAATCACCAGTACACGGGCATAACGAGGTTCACGAGGAGTAGGGGGTATAGGATAGTCGGTGACTCACTAAGTCATGAATTAATAATGAGGTACGTGAGGAGGGGCGTTAGGCAGTGCCTTGATAACATTAGGGATACCTCCATTCATTACCATCAAGTCGTAATTAACGGCATAAGGGTTCTTGGGGACTCATTCAATGAAATGGTTAGGGCAACGAGGTTAGGCGTTGCGGATTGGAAGAAGCACTTCCTAGTTCTCATAGTCCTACCCATCCTGACAATGATAACCCTGGGCATAGTCTTCGGTATCCTCTAGTTAGCGGAAGTACAAAAGGTTTAATAGAGGGTTTAACGAAACGAAGTGGGGTAAACATGGGCTCCGAGGATTTAAAGAGACAGGCAATAAGGGCCCACATAGCCGGCTTAATAACTAGGCTCGAGAATTGGGTTAGGGATCAGAAGAAGTTTATGGATGAGCTCCAGAAGTACGGTGATTACATCGTTAACCAGGACAGACTATCGCTCCTGCTCTCCGCGCAGGCAATGCTTTACTACATAGAGAGGACACTAAAGGACTTCGAGTCCTGGCTCAACAACCCAATGATAACGTCAATAATGCCCGTGGAGATGCTCAAGGAGCTTGAGGAGAGGCTTAGGGACATAGCGATAGAGTTTGTAAAGCTCGACATAGACCACACGAGTAAGTACATAGATATGTTGAAGAAGATAGAAAGCACGAATGAAATACCCGACATATTGAAGTTATACATAGAGCAGAGGGGTATCATACAACAAAGGGGCTCGCAGGGAGAGCAGGGCGAGGTACCTAGGTTCATGTAGGCACATCCCGCCTTAAACAATCCCTACTTTACCTCGACCTCGCTTAGGTACTCCCTTATTATCCTTATGGCATCTTTACCAAACATCTTAATTATTAAGTTAAGGTACTCCCTTATTATCTCAGCCTTCATCTCGTGGGGTATGGCCAATTCGTACACGTACTGCCTAACGTTATTTATGACCTTCTCACGCTTATTCACGAAGCCCCTGGTATACAACCTACTAAGTACTGTCAATACCGTGGTGTAGGCCGTCTTCCTACCCCTCTTAGTTAACTCCTCCCAGATGGTTATTGCCGTTGCCTCACCAAGCTCATTCAAAATACCGATTACCTCAGCCTCGAGTGGCCCGATCATCAATAAAAGCCTCTTTTTACGTTCATTTTGCTCCATTAGATAGAACTACGGGTGTATACTTATAAACCTAACACACATGCGTATTGAAGTATTAGTAAGAATCATAATTAGAGTTTCCGCACTTACCATGACTAGGCGACCCTAATGTCAAGCCGAACCTTGTACACGTGCGGTGCGTAGTCCCTAACTATCCTCCTATTAATAATGATGCAGTCAAGGCCGAGCTCCCCGCAGTAGTTCTTAACGATACCCTCAGCCTCGTAAAATGGGTCCTCCTCAACACCCAGGTGGTAGAAGTGAACTATACCGCCCTTTCTAACGCATGTTAATGCTTGCCTGAGGAATCTATGGGCGCCCAACGGTAGGGTAAGTAAGACCCTATCCACATTATGGAAGAGATCCATTAACCTTGCCGCATCACCGTGTAGGGGCAGTATCCTGCCCTCGAGTTTGTTCAATTTTATATTACTAAGCATGTAGTTGTATGCGTATTCGTTTAGTTCAATCGCTATTACCAACCTAGTCAACGGCTGTCTCTTAAGTATTGCTATTGCGTAGGGGCCAACGCCGGCGAATGGGTATAAAACCACCTCGCCAGGCATTACCTGCCTCGCTATATCCTCCCTATCGCCCTGATCCCTAGGCGAGAAGTAAGCCTTCGTTGGGTCAACACGTATTAGGTAATTATCCTCCTTGTGTATGACCTCGGTTGGGCCCGGCACCAAAACCTCATACTTATAAAGCCTGAACTCACCCTCCCTCGCACCGACCCTCCTCAGCACTGCCCTCACATTCCTATTCAACTTAATTATCGCCTCCCCAATCAATACCTTGTAATCCTCAAGCTCCGGCGGTATTTCAATTATAGCCACAGCACCGGATCTAGAACCAATAATGTCGAAACTCCTGGGTATCTTATCCCAAAGCTCCCTGGGCACGAATGGTTTAACGACATCCTTTAACGTAGGCATTACAACGCAAGCGCACATTGAGGGTTTAAAAACAGTCCTCGTGGTGATTACATGGAATAAAAATTAATAAGTACTTGTAAAACGACTCAATTAATGAGCAAATTATTAGAGTCCGTGCCAGGCATTGTGTCGTACAGCACCGTTAGGGAGGTTAAGGGTCCATTAATAGTAATTGAGAGAACGAGGGGCGTTGCGTATAACGAGATTGGCGAGGTTATTGGGCCCGATGGCGTACCAAGGCTCGTCCAGGTTGTTGAGGTGGGTAGTGACTACGCCATAGCCCAGGTATTAACCGGGACATTGGGTTTACCGGCCAGGGGCAGCACGGTGAGGTTTTATGGAAGGACGCTTAGGATACCCGTTAGTGAGGATTTACTAGGCAGGGTATTGGATGGTAAGGGCCAGCCTAGGGATGGAATGCCACTACCACCTGCGGAGGAGTACCTGGACATTAACGGCGAACCGCTTAACCCATACGCCAGGGAGTACCCAGAGGAGCCGATAGAAACGGGGGTAAGCGCCATAGATGGGTTAAACACCATGGTTAGGGGGCAGAAGTTACCGATATTTAGCGGGACCGGGCTACCGCACAACATGCTCGCCGCCCAGGTGGCTAGGCAGGCAACCGTTAGGGGTCACGAGGAGGAGTTCGCCATAGTCTTCGCAGCCATGGGCCTAAAGTCCGAGGAGGCGCTCTTCTTCCTCAATGAGTTCAGGAGGACGGGTGCATTGAGGAGGTTGGTCATGGTGTTGAACCTAGCTAGCGACCCAATTGCCGAGAGGATACTAACCCCAAGGACGGCCCTAACAATAGCTGAGTACCTGGCCTGGTACAGGGATTACCACGTGTTGGTTATCTTGACGGATATGACGAACTACGCCGAAGCACTTAGGGAGCTCTCCTCGTCAAAGGGTGAATTACCCGGTAGGCGTGGTTACCCGGGTTACATGTACACGGACTTCGCCACGATATACGAGAGGGCAGGTAGGGCTAAGGGTAAGAAGGGTAGTATCACGCAGTTCCCAATACTGACAATGCCCCACGACGACATAACACACCCGATACCTGACCTGACGGGCTACATAACAGAGGGCCAGCTGGTCCTAAGCAGGACGCTGTGGGGTAAGGGCATATACCCACCGTTTGACGTGATAATGAGCCTGTCGAGGCTCATGAAGGACGCGGTTGGCGAGGGGAAGACGAGGGATGACCATAAGTACGTAGCTAATCAATTAATCGCTGCGTACTCCAGGGCGTTGGACATAAGAAACCTAGCGTTACTCGTGGGCGAGACAAACCTAAGCTGGCGCGAGAGGAGGTACCTGAGGTTCGCTGAGCAATTTGAGCGTAGGTTCATTGCGCAGGGGTACTACGAGAGGAGAACCTTCGAGCAAACACTGGATATTGCTTGGGATGTTATTAGTATATTACCTGAGGACGAGCTCACGAACGTGCCGCCAGACATATCCAAGAGGTACTATAGGCGCTCGATATTCGAGTCCGTAAAGGACGTCGGTGCGTAAAAACACACCCTGATTTTGCATTTTGTAAATATTATTAAAACCCTCGAACGTGAATACTCACAGAATTCAGGGAAGAGAATCTTAATAAATGCTGTACAATAACTAATTACGATGCCCAAGACGAAATCGAAGGAAAAGATGGTCCTAATAAGTGTCCACATACCGAAGCAGATGCTTGAGGAGTTAGATGAGTTCGTTAGGCAGGGCGTGTTTCCAAGTAGGAGTGAGGCCATTAGGATAGCCATTAGGGACCTGCTATATAGGGAGAACTCGAGGAATAAGGCGCAGAACGTGGAGGACATAATACTACTGCCAGGTAGGTAAAAACCACCGATATATCGTCCAATTCTCACTGTAAAAACATTAATGCTCCATTATCAATTATTTCTTTTAAAATAATTTTACGTAAGATAAGTGTAAACATGCGTAGTAACTACGCAATAGTATTATTTACGGGCGTTTAATATTTATGGTGTGAGGAGGTTCATTGTGGGCATAACTGGGGCTAGCGGTGTCATCTACGGTGTACGATTTCTAGAGGCTATTAAGCGTTACGCGAGCGATTCCGAGGTGCACTTGGTCATTAGTAATGCGGCGGTCAGGGTTTTGAGGCATGAGTTGGGTCTCGATAGGGAATACATCGCGAGACTTGCGGATAGGGTGTACGGCGAGGATGAGCTAGACGCCCCAATAGCCAGTGGTTCCTTTAGGCATGATGGTATGGTGATAATACCGTGCTCAATGAAGACGCTGGCGTCGATCGCCCATGGGATTGCCGATAACCTAATAACGAGGGCGGCTGACGTGGCTTTAAAGGAGAGGAGGAAGTTAATACTTGTCATTAGGGAGACACCGCTCAACCTAGTGCATATAAGGAACATGGAGTTGGTGACTCTAGCTGGTGCAATTGTGATGCCGGCATCACCAGCCTTCTACCACAGACCTAGGAGCATCGATGACCTGGTGAACTTCATAGTGGGTAGGGTGTTGGATCTGCTCGGCATAGAGAATGACCTATACAGTAGGTGGGGGCAGGGCGACCTTGAGCATTAACACTGAGGGACGGTTTAAAAAAGCCACAATGACTGCCTACTGACCTATGGATCTACCGCTCTGCACGAGGTGTGGCAAGAGACCGGCAAATTACCTCAGGCGCTCGAGTGGTGAGAGGCTTTGCCTGAACTGCCTATTCAGGTCCATTGAGGATACGGTGCTTTGGACAATAAGGAAGTATAGGTTGATTGAGGATGGTGACAGGGTGGGCATAGCGATTAGCGGTGGTAAGGATAGCCTAACGTTGATGTACATACTCGGTAAATTCAGGCGGCAGGGTAAGATCCCGAGGAGTGTCGAGCTAATTGCGTTCAGTATAAACGAGGGTCACCCATATAGCTGCTTCTACAGAACCTCAAGGCTCGATTACGTACAAAGGCTCAGTGAGGAGTTCGGTATACCGTATAGAATATACACATTCAAAGAACTATTTGGGGTAACGGCTACGGAGGTTGCTCACGGCCTTTGGTCGAGGGGCTACAACGTGCATATGTGCACAATCGATGGGGTACTGAGGCGTAGGGCTATGAACATCATTGGGCGGCAGCTGGGACTAACGAAGATAGCCACGGGCCACAACCTCGATGACGAGGCGCAGACGGTCCTCCTCAACGTATTAAGTAACGACCTAGAGCGCTTCGCCTGGTTCGGGCCCGCACCCATGCTCGAGAGGGAGGACTTTATACCTAGGATAAAGCCGTTGAGGTTCGTCAGGGAGGAGGAGATAGCGCTGTACGCCTACTACCACGGTATACCGCTAATGGAGCTTGAGTGCCCCTTCGTCTACAGCAACCCAAGGTACAACCTAAAGTTTACATTAGCCGCGTGGGAGAGGGACAACCCAAACATAAAGTACTCCCTAGTGTCATTCGGAGACTCGCTGGCCAGGTTAATGAGGGATAAGGCAGCCAACGTACAATTAAGGAGGTGTAAGTACTGCGGTGAACCAACATCTAGGGATGTGTGCAGGGTCTGCGAGTTAATGAGTAATGCCGGGTTGTTGGAGAAGTACTTGGCTCACTTAAGGACCCTGAAACTAACGGACACGCAATCACCCTCATAACTTCTACCGGCAACCTCGACCTCCCTGCCCAATGCCTGGGATAGAAAACCAACGTAGTACTCAATCATTAACTCTCCAATCACGTGCTTATCACCCAACTCGCTACAGGACCTTATCGTGATCACGCCATCCCTCTCCACAAGCATTACCCTACCCAAGCCCCTAAACTGCCCAATCTTGACCAACTCACTAATGTTACTATTGCGTAGCGCTGATGCGTCCGAGGCCCCCAAATTCCTTATTAACCTCCTGAAGTTCTCGTTTGATAGTAAGTCCTTGACCCTATCCAGCTCCAGTATGAGGACTTGCCTATCCATGAACGTTGGCATTATCATTGACGGCACCATGAACGCCTCCCTCTCCACAACCCTATACCTAACCCACTCAACGAATGAGAATTTCTTAAACTCCTTCTCCAAATCGTTTAGTGACGTGTCGGTGTTCGTCAAATCAACTATGAAGTGAAGGAGTAATTGGTTCCTGTTTACGGAGATGTTTAGTATATTAATACCGTGGTCGGCAAAGACGTTTGACAATGCAGCGAGGATCCCGGGCCTATCCGCCGTGAACTTTATCAGGAACTCACCGAGTACTTTATCTCTACCCTCGAATGACAGGGCCAAGTCCCTGTACAATACCTCCACAAGCCAACCCCAAAGATGAACCTCTTAAAAACTTATTCACCACAACGCCCCACCTAAACAATACGTGCGAACCCACGTGAGTTTAGCCGAGTAATCATCATTGTGTAGCGATTGAATGAGTAATCACTGCCCAGCCCTATAGGGAAATCACCAGTGAGACGTAGTCACTGAGTTATGCCTAACCCGGCGTCTAACGTAGCCTTAAACCTCCGCCACCACTCGATGTATTGTTCGTAATCCTCGAATGTCCATTCCCTGGAACTAACCTCCCTGGCCATTGTTGATACGAGGTCCCTAGCCCTCTCGCCCTCCCAGGGGACCGGCTGTGCATTAGCCTTTATTGAGTATTCGGCGAACTCCCTGTAGAGGTCCCTGTTTGGTTGCATACCCGTGATTTCAGCATACAACTTATCAAGTATGGGCTCAGCCCAACCCCTATGGAACCTACACAGCCCAGCATCATCGATCAGCGCCTCCGCAATAGCTCTATCAAGCGATGACTTGGCGAAGTCCTCAGGCCCCATGAACGTCGGTGTATAATTCGTCCAGTACCTACCGAGTACGTACATTGGCGCAACCATACCAGGTGCCCAGTAGAGGTTTGGGGTCATGTAGCCATCGGCGCCGTAAGCAGCATAGACGACTAAGTCCCTGAAGGACTTACCAACCTTCAAAACCCTGTCGTGAAACACCTCATCGAGCTTCCTCGCGGCAACTCTAATGCCGTTTTCGGCAATTAGCTTCAGCACCTCTGTCGAGCCCTCCACAAAGCCCTCAATCAACTCACGGGCCAGCCTCGCGTTCTTCCTCGAATCAACCTCCGGGTTGAACCTCCTTGGGTCGAAGATAGGGCTGTCGCTAAGCCCAACCTCGCCGGGCTGCAGTAATCCGTTATCTACTGCGTCGAAGATCCAGGCAACGACGTGCCCCATCTCTATTGCGTCGAGACCGTATTGGTCTATTAGGTCGACGAGGGGTACCGCCTCCTCGAAAATGTAATTACCAATGAATGGGCCCATTGCATGGAACGGTTCATAGTCAACCTTCTTACCACGCCAAACCTTCTTGCAAACAACCGAGCAGCCAAAGTCGCCGCAGTTATACCAGGACTTAGACTTGACAAAGACCTCATCCACAAAGGGCTTCCAGAACAGCCTTAGTATGGCCTCGACGTGTCTAATCCTCTCCTCCCTGGGTAGGTATATCGACTTATAACCAAACAGCGGCAGCAACTCACGGTAGTGCGGGTAGTTTACGCCGAAGGTACCGCCAGCACCTACGCTTGGGTCAAACCTATACTTAATCGTTTTCTCCCCCATCACCTGCATGAAAGGCTTCTTAAACGCATCCATGGTGATCCTGTTTATGAGGCCCAGGTCCGTAACCTTGGCGTATCTAGCACCATAAGACCCACCAGCCACCACCCCAACGACATTGTGCCCCCTGGCCATGGCCGTGCCAGGCCCACCCCTGGCAGCGAAGTCCTCAGCACCAGGCCTAAACTCACCCCTGGCGGGGTTAACGTCTATGGACACGAGCGCACCATTGTACGTACTCAACGCCGCGGGACCAACCACGATGGCCCTCGCGTTGTACTTAACGAAGAAGTCCCTGTACGTATCGAGGAGGTACTTAGTAAATGCGTAGGCCCCCTTATAATTGCCATACCTAAACACGGGATTTACGTTCCTAATCTCGACGCCATCACTCGACACGAACACCACAACGGGCGATGAAGCCTTACCTACCAGCACTATGGCGTCCACACCTGAACCCATGAACTTATAGGCAGCACCGCCCAACGCGGACACGTGCAGCGTCCTCGTCATGGGGCTCTTAAACGTAATAATCAACCTATGGAAACCAGGCATTTTACCTCCAACGAAAGGCCCCATACCGATGATGAGTGGGACCCTGGGATCGAGTGGGTCCATACCCCAGGTCTTTAATTCCCTGTGAATCCTAACACCCAGACTAACAGGCCCAGGCGCATCAATGATCCTAGTCTCCCAGGAATTCCTATCGAGGTCTATCCAAAGCACCTTCACGACAGACCAAGGCGAGGCAGTTATATAATAGGTTTGCTTGAGTAATTAGTGAATAGGTAATACCCCCTATGAACGAGTCAGCAAAGAAATACTTATTAACCCAGTACACCCAATTATACCTAGTAGACCCATCATGAGGGTCAAGGAATTAATCAGGGACGGTGTCATAGCCTGCAGGGCCAACGAACCAATAACCTGCGCCGTAACCAAAATGTACATAAACAACGTCGGCAGCGTCCTCATAGTAGACGATGACGGAAGGCCACAGGGAATATTCACAGAGAGGGACCTGGTCAGGGTAATCGCCGAGAACATAAGTCTCGACACACCACTAAGCAAGGTAATGAGTAGGAAACTGATCACGGCAACACCATCAGAGTCGGTAATATCGGCGGCAATGAAGATGATAGAGAACAACATAAGGCACCTACCAGTCATCGAGGAGGGCAGGGCCGTGGGCGTCGTGAGCATAAGGGACATAATCAGGGCATTGATGGCGCAGGAACTAGCATATCCCTAAGGAAAACACTTAAAAAACCAGGTAAAAACGAGGAATGGCCAAACCGGGGTAACCCGGCCATAGGCAGGGTGGACCCACCCGGACCCACCAGAACCCGGAAGTGAAACGCCCTGCCGCGGTGCCGAGTACTGCGGTCCGGGAGGCCGCGGGAAAGGCCCGTGCCGGGGCCCTGGGGTCAAAATTTTAGTCTTCATTAATTTATCTATGGTGAATCACGGAGTTTTTTATAACGTAATTTTGCCCGTAGATGTGGGTTTACGGGGTTGCTTAGATAACGACTTCTAATACATGGTTTCCCTTGACGTCTCTTTGTTCGTATTTCGTCATGTTGTAAAGTCTCTCGAATTCTTTA
>JAKMAE010000120.1 GCA_022014875.1 Vulcanisaeta sp.
CGTCGCCCCTGGGCAGGTTAATAAAGGATTTATTTTATAAGACCTGGCTAGCAACGACAATGTGAGGTGATGAGCATGGCCCAGGCGCAACAGGTCGAGAAGAGCCCTGACGAGAAATTGGCAGAGGCCCTTAACGTACTTGTGGAGAACATTGACGAGATAAGGGGACTCCTTAACCAACTCATTGAGTTGAAGCGTAGCGGTGTGATTGACGCATTAATGATCGTGGTTAATAGGTTTGAGGAGGTTCTACAGTATTTATTCCAGGACCCCGCAATATTTAGGTTAGTGTCGATACTTGTCGACGGTAGTTTACAGGCAATGAATAAACTAGATACGCAGGACGTAATAAGGCTCAAGAGCATGATACAGGACGTGGGCGGCTGCCTAGGTAAGAATATTGACCTAGCAAACGCCAAGCCGGTGGGTGGGTTGATGGGTCTCTGGAGGGCTTTAAGCGATAAGGACGTGCAGAGGGGTCTTGGAATAGCAATAGCGCTGTTGAAGGCACTGGGCAAATGCGCGCAGTCTCAGTCGAAGTAATGAGTACTTGATAAACGGTTAAAATCAAAGCCTACCTTATCCTCACTAGGGAGTAGGGTATTAATGAGATTAGTAGCATTAGTGATGACAGAACTATAGAAATCTCCATCCCATACATTGATGCCAGTAGGTACGTCATGTATGGGGCAAGGATACCACTCAATTGCCAAAGCGTATTCGCGGCAGCTGTGGCTGTGGATACGAACTTCCTATCCACCGAAACCGCTATTAACGATGACTGCATTGGTGTTGTTACGAACCTACCAACACCAAGCAGCACAGCAAGTATTAATGCGTAGGGCACCCGAGGCATTAGGGCTATCGCCACACCACTGAGTGAGTACACAACAATATCCATGAGGAGCATGGTCTTTGCACCGATTCTATAGGCTAAATGCCCGCTTAATGGCATTGCCACTAAACCAGCTATTGTGAATAGCGTGAAGGCTAGTGATGCGTAGGTAATCCCGAGCCCCGAGGACACCAGGTAATCATAGAGCCAGTACGCAATGACCCAGTTCATGTAGAGTATGAAGAATCCACCAACCCCTATAAGCATGACATTCGTATTCCTAAGGGCCCCCAACGCCCTAATCACGCTCTCGGCCCTCGCCTCACTCATGCACCTCAAAACAACCAGGTCCGTTACACCGCTCGCTATTGTGATGAGGCTTATTACGTAGAATACTAGGTCGATGGATATACGTGCGAGTGGTGGGACTAAGAGGGCTGAGATCATGAATGGCAGTGCCCATGCGATGGTGTAGATTCCCACGGCCCTCTCGAGAATGTCGCTGAACAATTCCCTGACTATCTTAACCGATGGCGCATATACAAACCCTGCGAAGAAGCCTATGAATATGGAGAGGGACACCCAGGTACTTGGTGGTAATACGCCGTATAATGTATTGAGAAACCCGGAAATTATTAATCCAATACCCATGATGAACCCAGTACCTAACCTATCGGCTAGGACACCACCAATTAACTGGGCAATGACATAGCCTATGAAGAACGCGGAACCAACAAGCCCAATAATGGAACCACCAATACCACGTTTTAGGAGGAAAGGCGTCAATTCACCCCAGAATACCCTAAGCAACAGCGACATTAGAAACGATGTAGAGGCTAACGCCAAACCAAACCACCTAAACCGCATTAAACAAAACACGTCTACCGCATTTTTAAGCTAATTTCAGCCATAGTCTTGGCTTTGGTTTACGAGTTAACCAGGAAATCGAGGGTTGAGATTGAATTACCTGATAACACTACGTTACTTGATATAGTAAGGAAGGTTAATGAGGGGAGATACCCTGACTTCTCAAAGCGCGCCTAACCCGCAATAACAAGTTTAGGAGGAGAGGTATGTTGCATAATTATTCATCATCGAAATTAGGTTTTTAAGGTAACAACGCTCTTCCTTAGGTTGATGAAGGTTCAGGTTAAATTCCTGGCCTCCCTATATGATGTGACCAAGGTACTTAAGACGGAAATTGAGCTTCCAGACAATGCCACAGTTATGGACTTAATCAGGACAATCGATAAGGTAGTGAGCCCCAACTTCTCAAGTGTTATACTTGATGATGATGGTAGGCTTAAGGATCAATACGTGATCCTAATCAACGGTAGATCCATAGACTTCCTACACGGCCTAGAGACCCGGTTAAGCAATGGCGACGAGGTAGTGTTCCTACCGCCAGCTGGAGGAGGCTGATTTTTAATTAAAAATGCCACGGAATGCTCTTACGCATTGGGCTCCTCAACATAGCTTGACCACGATGGTGTGGAGAGTAAGGCTACATATCCACTAAATGTCTGCGTTAATGTTAGGTTCTCCTCAACCGACTTCGGCATCACGAAGAGTTCGACGCCCTTCCTACCCCTGAGCATTAGCGTTAGGTTCATTATCTCGTCCTCACCAACGTCCTCGCTTACGATCACGAGCCTGGCAATGCCCCTCTTGATCGCGTCCATCACCGCCTCCCTACCGTAGACTAGGTACTCGGGCTTCTTAACCGCCAGGTACATGACCTCCTCCATCAGCTTCTTCGCCTTTACATACTCCGTCTCCCTGAGCTTATCCTCAGCGTTCTTTATAGCCTCAAGAACCCCGCCGATGTCGGCGCAGCAGGCGGGTACCACTGCTATGACCTTATCCCTAATCCTATGATCCAACCCACCCTCCTCAAGGAACTCGTCCTTAGTGGGTCCCGGGCCGGCAACAACTATCCCCTTCAGGTTTGGTATTTCGGTAAATACCTTATTGGCCCTCTCCGCAACCAACTTATAGAACGTCTCCGCCAGGTGCTCGGTCTGCCTCTTAAACCTAAGGGCTGACTGGCCACCGGCCGAGTGCTTGTTTGGTACGAAGAACTCCACCTTATCAACAATCTCCCAGTAATTACCCCTGAGAAGCGCTATTACTGCCTCGCCCCTCTCGATAACTATTATGCCGTAGGTATCGCTGCTCTTGACCATGGACTCTAGGATCTCCGTGTGGAACGTGGTATCGCATATGTACTTAAACGTGGTTATTGGTATTGGCGGTATTATGGCGTAGAAAACCCACTCATAATTACCCGGGTTAACCATGTGGAAGCCGGCGAATATTGCCAAGCCGTTCTCGGGGGCCTTGGCCACACCCTTTATCGAGTTTATGATCCTCTCGAGAGTGTCCTGGACATGGGTCCTCGTGGTCTTATCCTTAATATTACTGGCCAAAGCCCACTCCTGCCTAAGCATCGA
>JAKMAE010000121.1 GCA_022014875.1 Vulcanisaeta sp.
CTCTCCTGCATAAACTTAATAAATTATGTCGCTACGCACAGCTCTGTGTGAGTTGCGATGAGGGTTTTGATACTTGGTATTGATGGTTATTTAGGTTGGGCGTTGGCGCTTAGGTTGGTCAGGAGGGGTCACGAGGTTTTTGGGGTCGACAACTTCTTCACTAGGAAGGCGGTTGCCGAGGTTGGTTCGGACTCCGCATTACCGATACTCTCAATGCAGGATAGGATAAGGGCTGTCGAGGAGGTTTTTGGGGCCAGGATCGAGTTCATGGAGGGCGACGTGACCGACTACAGCGTCGTTAAGAAGGCAATAACCAGGTTTAGGCCCGACGCGATTGTGCACTTCGCGGAGCAGAGGTCGGCGCCCTATTCAATGATTGATGTTGAGCACGCCAGGTACACAATGATTAACAACCTAACATCAACGTTAAATGTGGTGTATGCGGTTAAGGAGCTGGACAGGAGGATACACATACTCAAGATGGGGACGCTTGGTGAGTACGGCTACCCAGCATTCAGGATCCCGGAGAGTGCGTTTGTGGAGGCTGTGATCGAGGGCGTTAGGGATAGGATTGTTGTGCCCAGGTGGGCGGGTTCCTGGTACCACTGGAGTAAGGTCTTCGACTCCTACGTACTGCTCTACGCCAACAAGCTCTGGGGCTTGACGATAACGGACTTCCACCAAGGCCCTGTCTATGGGACTAGGACCGAGGACATAATCAGCGAGGAGTTGTTCACAAGGTTTGATGTAGATGATGTATGGGGCACGGTGATTAACAGGTTCTGCGCGGAGGCCGTGGTTAACCACCCACTCACAATATACGGTAGTGGCCTACAGAAGAAGGGCTTCACGTCGCTTGAGGATACTGTAAGGGCTTTGGCAGCGCTCATAGAGAACCCGCCAGAGGATGGTGAGTTCAGGACCGTGCATCACTATAGGGAGGTGAGGACGTTGAATGAAATGGCTGAGCTCGTTAGGAAGGCGTCTAGGGAGGTCCTGGGTTACGAACCGGAAATAATGCACCTGCCCAACCCAAGGGTTGAGCCTGAGGATGACCTGCCCTACGAACCCGAGAGGAAGGTTTTAGCCAAACTTGGTATTTACGGCTTAACGAGGACGATGGATGAGGAGATAGCCGTGATGCTGAGGGACTTAAAACCGTATGCCGACAGGATTAGGAAGATAGAGGCCCTGTTCAAGCCTAGGGTTAGGTGGAGAAGTTGATAGGGACAAATTAATTAATTGCCGCACTTCTCCGCAGAGCAATGAGGTTACTATTCATACACGCGGAGGACTTCTCGTACCAGGTTAGGGAGAAGGCGGTGGAGAACCCTGAGCCGTTAACGCCGGAGTTGGAGAGGGGCTCCGCGAGGAATGCCCTCGTCGTCTTCACAACGATAGAGGATAGCGATAGTAATGACCCAAACTACGTGAGCTACGTCGTCGATCAAATACTCGATGTGCTAAATAAGGTTAAGGCGTCACAGATAGTCCTCTACCCATACGCCCACCTAAGCCCTAACCTGGCCAGGCCTAGCGTGGCCCTAGACATATTACTAGCCATCTACAATAAGCTCAGGGAGAAGTCCCCAGTGCCAGTGATGAGGGCACCCTTCGGTTACTACAAATCATTCAGCATCAAGTGCTATGGACACCCACTCTCCGAGCTCAGCAAGACGCTGAGTCCAAGCATGGTTCAGCAACAAGCCGTGCAGCAACAGGCGGCGAGTAGGGATTACTACGTGATATTGACACCGAATGGTGAGGAGTACGAGGCGACGAAATACCCATTCAAGCCGGGTGAGGATGATCTTAAGGTGTTGGTCGAGAAGGAGGTCATGAAGAGGGAGCTCGAGGGCGGTAGGGAACCCAGGTACCTGGATTACTGCCGTAAGTTCGGCTTCGAGTGGGAGCCCATGAGTGACGTGGGCCACATGAGGTATGGACCCGCCGCGACGTTAATGATGGAGTTGGTTGAGGATTATGCCTGGAAGCTTGCCAATGAGTTGGGGATACCGGTCTTTAAGATCAGGGGCACCAACATGTTCAGGCGTGGTGAGAGGGCTATCGATGAGCATGCTCGGTTATTCAACGAGAGGATGTACACGATAGAGGGTGATAAGGACGAGTTAATAATGAGGTACGCAGCCTGCTTCCAGCAGTTCGCCATGATAAAGGACTGGGTCCTGAGCTACAGGGATATTCCGGTGGGTATGCTCGAGGTCGCGGATAGCTACAGATACGAGCAGCCAGGCGAGACCGTGCTATGCTTCAGGTTGAGGAGGTTCTACATGCCTGACCTCCACATATTCACGAGGGACCTGAAGAACGCCATGGAGGTTGCGCTTAGGCTTCACGAGTTAATATTTAGGGAGATTAGGAAGTTGGGTAGGGACTATGTGAGCCTCTATAACGTGACTAAGCAGTTCTACGAGGAGCACAGGGACTACCTGGTCGAGCTAGCCAAGCGTGAGGGCAAGCCAATACTTGTGAGGGTCATGCCCGAGCAGAAGTATTACTGGGTCCTCAACGTGGAGTTCCACATAATTGACGAGTTGAGGAGACCTAGGGAAATAGCCACGTTCCAGTTCGACGTGGGCAACGCCCAGAGGTTCGGCATTAAGTACATGGGTGAGAATGGCGAAGTGAGGTACCCAGTCATAATACACACGGCGATACTGGGCAGTGTCGAGAGGTACATATACGCGCTCTTCGACACAGCCGCAATAATGGAGTCCAGGGGTGAGGTGCCTAGGCTACCAACGTGGATATCCCCAATACAGGTTAGGATAATACCAATAGGTAAGGACCACCTGCGATTCGCCGATGAGGTGGCTTCAAGGCTTGAGGAGAGGATAATAAGGGTTGACATTGACGATAGGTTCGAGGAGACCCTAGCCAAGAGGATCAGGGATGCGGAGACGTATTGGGTGCCGTACATAGTGGTTATTGGCGATAGGGAGGTTAAGACAGGCAGGTTAAGCGTTAGGGTCAGGGGTGCGGGGAAAATCGTGGAGATGGGGGTTGACGAGTTGATAAACAGGATTGAGGAGGAGATTAAGGGCTACCCGAGAAGGCCACTGACGATGCCCAAGTACCTAAGCAAAAGGCCCTCAGGCATATTATCATAAAGCAATCAGAACTCTTCCC